>DCGO01000023.1:0-706 GCA_002314605.1 Lentisphaeria bacterium UBA1776
CTCAAAATCCCATTTTGCATCTTTTTCCCCATTGTCCCGCAAATCCATCCGTTTGAATTTTTAGAGGTACCCTTATGACCTGGCTTATTGAACCTGTCCTCATGGGGATCGCCCTTGCCATGGATGCGCTGGGGGTCTCCATTGCCCTTGGAACGGCGGAACGGAAGAATTTCACCTGGGGAAAAATGGCGCTGACGGCGTTCTTTTTCGGCGCATTCCAGATGGGGATGCCGTTGGCCGGATGGTGGGGAGGGGCGCTGTGCGGCGAGCTGCTCCGGGTATGGGGGCGGTATGCCGCCGCGCTGCTGCTCCTGCTGCTGGGGGGAAAAATGATCTGGGAAGCCTGCCGGAAAAAGCCGGAGGAAGAACTTCCCGGATTCCGGTTCGGGCGCCTGGTGGGGCTTGCCTTTGCCACCAGTATTGACGCATTTCTTGTCGGCGTAAGTTATGCCTGTCTCCAAAGGGTGAACATCCTTTCCGATACAGCGGTGATCGGGCTGGTGACAATGCTTATCAGCCTTGGTGGCTGCATTGCGGGGCGGCTTTTCGGCGCCGTCTGCGGCAGCCGGGGGGAGATCATCGGCGGAGTGGTGCTGATGGGAATCGGTCTCAAAACCGCTGTTTTCGGGTAGCTGATTTCTTTAGGGTACCTCTAAAAATTCATTCCGGCGGCTTGCTGCCACTGGGGAAAGTCTGCAAAGCGTGA
>DCGO01000023.1:777-7254 GCA_002314605.1 Lentisphaeria bacterium UBA1776
CTCAAAATCCCATTTTGCATCTTTTTCCCCATTGTCTCGCAAATCCATCCGTTTGAATTTTTAGAGGTACCCTTTATCTATCCTGTGCTGTTGAGGAGAAAAAACGCCTCGGCGGCGGGGGACGGGTGGATTCTTCGGCCCACCAGCTGTATCTTCCGGTTCAGTTCCATGGGAAGCGCATGGAAGCAGCCGTCTTTTTCCCTGATTGCTCCGCCGGTCGGGATGACACCGATCCCGAGCCTGGCCCGGACCAGATGCCGGACCATTTCCGTACCGTCGGCAGTTGCCGCAATGACCGGCAAACGGTTGAACATGGTTTTGAAGGCGGAGATGAATGTTCTGCTGACAAGGCCGTCAGCCCCCGGGTCCGGCAGGATGAAGTGGGAATTCCGGCAGCTTTCAAGATCTCCGGAGTCCGCCTCCGGATGCAGGAGTCCCACTCTTTCCCGGAATTCTGCCGCCGTCCGGGAAAAAAGGGTGTCCGGCAAAGTTCCGGAGGCGCTTTCCAACAGTAGTCCGGCATCGGCCCGGAATTCCTCCACCGCCCGGAAAAGTTCTCCGGCCGTCAGGACTTCAGCAAGCTGCAGATCCACGCTGGGCCGGGCCCGGTGGAATTTCACGAGCTTGTCTCCGATTTCGGGACAGTGCAGTGTTTCCCGGAGCAGGACGAGTTTCAGTTTTCCGGCTTTGCCATGGGCCGTCAGCCGGGCTTCCCGTTCCCCCTCGGCAAGGTTCCGGAGACTGGTTTTCACCCGGGCGGCATAGCAAATTCCCGCCTCCGTCAGCTTTACGGAATGGCGGTCGCTCCGGTCAAAAAGGAGGATCCCCAGCTCTTCTTCGAGCTTGGCAATGGTACGGCTGAGAGCCGCCTGAGTGATCCCCTCCAGCCTGGCTACCCGGACGAAATGCGGCGTTTCCGCCAGTTTCAGAAAATACTGCAGCTGACAAATGGACGGCATAATATAACCTTTTACTTATTGAATGATATATATATAATATATTGTCAGAATAAAATAAGTCAAGTATATTAAGGGGCAAAATAAAAATTCTGGATACATTCTGAAATGAAACATAAGAAAATACCATATCTGTATTCGACGGTCATGCTGCTGCTGCTGACGGTGCTGATGCTGGTGTCGCTTCACTTTTACATCGAATACGCCAGCATCGGCGTGACGCCGCCTCCGGTGGTATGGTGCCTGAGCGGAGTGTCGCTGCTGCTGCTGAGCTATGTGGGCTACACGGTTTTTGCCGCGATGTTCTACCGCCCGGTCAGGCGGCTTTCCGCTGCGGAACTTCCCGGATGCACGATCATTGTTCCTGCCTACAACGAAGGAAAAGGGGTTGCCAATTCTCTGAACAGTCTTCTTCAGAGCAATTATCCCGCCGACCGGCTGGAGGTGATCGCCATTGACGATGGTTCCAAGGATGACACCTTCATGTGGATCCGCCGTACCGCCGAGGAGAATCCGGGGCGTATCCGGGTCATGCGCATGCCCCGTAATTCCGGTAAAAAAGCGGCGCTCTGCGCCGGGATCCGGGCGGCAAGGTTCGACTACATCGTGACGGTGGACAGCGATTCGGTGATCGGTCGCAACAGTCTGTGCGCGATCATTTCCGCCTTTACCAGTCCGAAAGTGGGTGCGGTGGCCGGCAATATCCGGGTCCTCAACCGGCAGGACGGGGTCATCCCATGCATGATGGATATCGGGTTCACCTACGGATTTGAGATCGTCCGCGCTTCCCAGAGTCTTTTCCAGTGCGTGCTCTGCACTCCGGGCGCACTGAGCGCCTACCGCAAGGAGGTCCTGATGCGTCTCCTGGACCGCTGGCATGACCAGCATTTTCTTGGGGTGCCCGCCAGGATCGGCGAGGACCGGGCCATCGCCACCATGATTCTTGCCAGCGATTACGATATTGTCTTTGCCCGCAATGCCGTGGCATGGACCGAAATCCCCAGCAGTTATCCCACCTTCTGCCGGATCATGCTGCGCTGGACCCGCAGTGATATCCGGGAAAATTATCTGCTGCTCCGCTGGCTCCTGAGTCAGCATCGTTATTCGGGCCGGCTGCTGGCTCTCTGGTGGCACAATACGGTGCAGATTCTGAATACGCTGCTGCCTGCGCTGGTTCTGCCGGCACTGTTGATGACGGCGCTGTTTGCCTCCCGGACGGCGCTTTTCACCTGTCTGACGGCGGCGTTGGGGATCGGGGCTCTGACGGCGGCGGTCCCGGCGGTGGTGTATGCCCGCAGAGTTTCCATGACCCGGTCGCTTTGGGCCTTTGCTTTTTCGGCGCTGAATGTCTTCGGTCTCTCGTGGATCCCGCTTTACAGCGTCTTTACTCTCCGCAATACCGGCTGGCTCACGAGAGCCGTCAAAAAGTAATCCCCAGGGACGCCTGTTTCAGAAAACTCAGTTTTGGAAACGTTCTCCGGGGGGCTATGGCCGTTCCGGAGCGGGAAGTCTGTTTGTTTTCAGGTCCCACGCATTCAAGTCCAGGTTTTTTTCCAGAAGTTCTTCCTGGCCATCCTCCAGTTCCGAAAAGAAATCCAGTCCGGAGATATGTTCCACTTCATCCACGGTGACGGCAAAATTCCGCAGGTGTTTGCGTGAGGTCTCGTTTGGAATGATGAACCCGATCATCTTCATGGGGGGCGTCAAATCAAGAATGACCTTGAAAAACGCCTCCGGCACCAAGAGTCCTCCATCGTCCGGACGGAGGTGACGGACCCGTCCGAAAATCGGACCTGTGACGATGCAGAGACTCCCTTCCTTGAGGGCCCACCGGCGGGTTTGAGTTTCCAGACGCTTCCAGATGCCCCGGTTGCAGCCGGGGATCTGGGGAGAGATATTGGTCATGAAGAAGCTGTGGCGCATGGTATCGACGGCAAAGGCCATGTCCGCCGCCGAGACCAGATGTCCCCGGTCGAATCCGGTCTTGTCATACTCTTTGGAACGTACCGGGCGGTGCCGGACCGCCGGATCTGCCCGAAACCGGTTTTTCCGGGAAACTCCGGGGGCGGAAAGCTGTTCGGCAGAGAGGATGTAGCACACCCACACCGCCTGCCGGGTATGAAAGTTGTATCCGAGAGAAAATCCCCGCCGGTTCAGCAGAAGATCGCTTTCTCCCGGAATTCCGTAGATCAGGTGTTCCGGGAGCGCGTTGTTCGGCAGGAGCTCGTCCCCGGCAGGAAGGGACAGCAGGAGAAATCCTGCAGCAAGAACGACCGCGAGGCGACGGATCTTCATAGCGGCAGGGTTCCTGCAAGATAGTGCTCCACCACGCTCCTGGCATCCCCGGAAAGGTCGTGGAGGACGAGGATCCCGGCAGCCGTCAGGGCCTGTTCCGCTTCCCGGGGGAGTCTGCCGCAGATCAGCAGGTCCGCATCTTCCTGCAGCAGGGCATCGCAGGCGGCGGCCAGTCCCGGCACGAGGCATTCTCTCCGGACGGAACGGCGGATGGTACCCTGTTCGATTTCAAAAAACACAAACTCCGGACGTTCCGAAAAACATCCGGCAATTCCTGAGTGCTGACAGTGGACCGCAATTTTCATTTTCTGATTGTACCGATCTTGTTTCTACCGGTAATATGCCACAACATGGATTTTTTCGCAAATTCTCAGATGAAAAATTTGCAAAAAGAGTCTCTCTCTGCTATCTTTAAGCTGGAGAAAATCTGAAATATGGCGAAAATTCTTTTTTTTTCGGACGTTCACGGGGTGCCTCCGGCCATGGAAAAGCTGCTTTTTCAGGTGGAGAAACTTCAGCCGGATCATCTGGTCCTGCTGGGGGATGCGCTGTACCACGGACCCCGCAATGGCGTTCCCGCTGACTATGATACGCTTCTGACGGCGGAATTTCTGAATCGGCACCGGACGCAGACACAGGCTGTTCGCGGCAACTGCGATTCTGAAGTGGATCAGATGATGCTGGAATTTCCGATGATGGCGGATTATTCTGAATTGTGGTGTGGCAAATTCCGGTTCTTTCTGACCCACGGACACCGGTGGAACGGGGCGAATCTGCCGCCGCTGGCTTCCGGCACGGTGCTGGTGCACGGGCACACCCACATTCCCGAATGCCGGAAACTTGACTGCGGCATTACGGTTTTCAATCCCGGCTCCATTGCGCTCCCCAAGGGGGGCTGGCCTCCGAGCTTCGGGTGGTTTGACGGTTCGTCGCTGACGGTCCTTGGTCTGGACGACGGTCGGCGGCTTTTATGAAAGACGGGACGATTCAGGAGGTTGTATGGAAAAACTGGAGTTGAACGGGGTGGAGTATCTGGCACGGACGATTCCCACGCCCCATGGACGGATTCTGATCATCCGGGCCCAGCACGGGCTCCTCTGCTGCAGTTACATCAGCGTGGAGACGGCTGATGCCATCGGCGATGCAGTGGCCATCGTAACCGGGGTCGGGGGTTATCACGAAATGATGAATGCCGAGATCGTCCGGGTTTCCAAGGCCGCCGCGGAACTGGGGATCACTCCCGGTATGCGCGGTCTGGAAGCACTGGAACGGATGAAGTGATCCCGGGGGTTCACCGGTCGAAATGCTGTACGAATTTTTTGAGTCTTCCTCCCTTATTGTGCGTGCGGGGGAGACTTCGGAACTCTCGCTGCGGGCCAGGTTCCGGCAGCGCTCGCTGGCGGCATTGGCTTCCGGCTGCGATCCCCTGAGGCTGGAGGCGGTCAGCAACGGGGGAACACTTCATACTGCAGGACTTCAGAGCATGCTTTCCGAAGAGTGTCCGTTCCGCCTGGACCGCACCGATCCGGACCGGCTTCTTTACTGTATCCGTCCTGAGGCGGAGGGTGAGATTCACCTTGTTCTCCGCAAAGGCTCCGGGATTTGAGGTAAATGTTACATGGATCGTTACTGTATATTGGGAATGTGTCCGCGGAAATGGTTGTACAGAAACAGGTTCCTTTACCCATTCAACAGTTAAAAATATACAAAATATTCAATGGATTTCCCATTCAGCTGCATCCGGAACTGAAATTCCTACATTTGGGTCAATTCTGGAAGGAATTGGTGTCGTTGCCGCAGAATATATTTCGGGTTCTATTCCTTGGGCTGTAGATGTCGGGAGGGAAGATCTTAATAAACTCTTAGTCAGACCAGCAGATAATACAATTCTTACAAATATGAAACCAATAAATCACACTTGCAAACCAGAGTAAATAATGAAATCATTCGGATTAAGCTTTTTAATATTTCTTTTTGTATTTGGACTTTGCTGTAAATCAGATGAAAAGCAGATGCCAGAAGCGCAAAAAAAAATTGTATTTATTGCCAATGACCCCCATGAATCATTTTCTGAATTGATGAAATTAAAAAAACATATTTCTTTTATCTATCATGGAGATCATCCAAGTATAGCAAAATTTGATATAAATGCGAGAGATAGAGAAATCCGGAATTTTTCAAAAAATTTTAATAAAGATGCAATACCTGAAAATGGATATTTGGCCACCGGAACGTTTCTTGCAGAAAAGGATGGAATATTCCAAATATTCCAGAATGCAAACAATAAAAAACAAAAAAAACGTCCGGGCTTACGCAGAGCCGATGGTTTTATTCAAGAATATTGTTGGCTTGTTTTATCTATTCAAAAAATGGCACCGTTTTATTGGTACAAAATCATTTGCTTAATTGAGAAAAAACAAGAAAATGAAGCCATCTCATGTTTAAGTGATTTTGCAAATGCAGAGTTATTGTTGACTGCCCCAACCACGCGGACAATAAGATTCATTGATGTATTGATGAATAAATATGATTTTTCCAAATACAACAAAAATAAATTAATAGACATCAAACGGAATCTTCTTGTGGAAATAAATAATATAAAAAATAATATCTGAAATTTTTATAAGGCTGTTATTGGATATCTCTATTCATTCGAGAACCAAATTGAAATAAACTGGCAAAAGAATGCAAGAGATGGTATTTGACATAGCCAATCGACTGGAATATCTGACGGAGAACGGAGATGCTTACGGACGCATGGACTGGGCGGTTGATTGATAAAAATTGAGTTTTTTGTCGAATTTGAAAGAACGATGGTTGCAAAACTTGCATTGCGTACTATATTGACATACAGGAGCTTCCATCAACAGGAGGAATAATTTGATTCTGAGCGAAAATATCTCTGCACTCACCCAAAACAGTTTCTGCAGATGGTTGAAGCACGCCTCCCCGGTTGCCGACATGCAGGGGAATGTGGCGGAAAGCTACGTTTACGATCCTGCCGGAAATATCTTGAGCAAAACTATTGACGGTAAGACCACAACTTATACTTACGATAAGGCTAATCAGCTGGTATCCTCCACGACAGACGGCAAAGTAACTGAATACGCCTATGATGCTGCCGGACGGTTGATCAAAGAGGGAGATAAATCCTATGCTTATGGCTGGCTCGATAAAGTTTTGAGCGTAACTGAAAACGGGCAGCAGATCGCAAGTTTCAATTATC
>DCGO01000113.1 GCA_002314605.1 Lentisphaeria bacterium UBA1776
GAGTTTCTGCCGGCGGTGGCCACCGGATTCGCCTTTGATCTGGGAAGCGTGATCCTGGGGATGGTCATGCCCTTTTTCGCCATGGTGGGGAGTTTTCTGGGGCTGATCATTACTTTCATCCTGAATCCGGGACTCTACAATTTCCACATCCTGCACTCGTGGAAACCAGGCCAGAGCACGGTGGAGACGCTTTTCAACAACAACGTGGATTTCTATTTCAGCTTCGGCATCGGACTCTCGCTGGCCATTGCCGTCATCGGGATATTGAGTGTCGTGCGCACCCGGTCCGTCAAGCTGGAGGAGAAAAAAAACTCCGCTCCGGAGATCCCCCCCGGCCGGGGGGACATCCCCAACTGGCTCTTCATCAGTGTGTATCTGATTTCCTGCACCCTTTTCATCACGATCTCCGGATTCCTCATCGGCTTCCACAAGGGGGTCATGATCGTCATGTTCTTCTTTGCATTCCTCTACACGCCGGTCATTTCCTATGTTACGGCCCGGCTGGAAGGGCTGGCGGGACAGGTGGTGGAGGTCCCGTACATCCGGGAGATTGCCTTCATTCTGTCCGGGTATCACGGCATGGCGGTCTGGTACATCCCCATCCCGAAGGCGAACTACGGGACCCAGACGGTGTTTTACAAGACGGCGGAACTTACCGGGACCAAATTCAGCTCGGTCTGGAAGGCGGATATTTTTCTCTTCCCCATCATCCTTCTGGCCACCATCGGGTTTTCCAGCTTCATTTTTTCGCTTGCGGAAATTCCGTCGGCAGTCTATCCCTATACGCAGGAGATCTGGGAATTCACCGCCAAAAACGCGGCCCTCATCTACTCCTCCACCCTGGGGGGGTATTCGCCTTTTTCTGAAGCCTTCCGGGGGATCTATATCATTGCGGGGGTGGCGGTGGGGATCCTGAGTTTCGGGACGTTTGCACTCTTTTCCGCCCCCACCACGCTCTGTTACGGCATCGTAAGGGGGTTCAATCAGACCATGCCCCACTCGGTGATCCCGGAATTCATCGGGGCGCTGCTGGGGCGTTTCTATTTCCAGAAAAAATACGGGAAGAACTGGAAGAAATACATCATTGTCATTTCCGCCGGGTATTTTGTGGGGGCCGGACTCATGTCGATGCTGTGCGTGGGGTTCGTGTTTCTGGCCAAGGCCTCCGGAACATTGCCATACTGAGGTACGATCGTGGAGAACAAAGCATTTATTTCCATCCGGAACGTCGGAAAAGTCTTCGGCAGGGGGGAGAACGCTCTGGCGGCCCTGAAAAATATCAATCTGGACATTTACGAACACGAATACGTCTCCATCATGGGGCCTTCCGGATCGGGGAAGTCCACCCTTTTCAATATGATCGGGGCACTGGACAAGCCCACCGGCGGCACCATCACGGTCGGAGGGGTGGAACTGCCGAAACTCTCCTCCAGAGAGCTGGCCTATTTCCGGTGCCGGTATATCGGCTACATTTTTCAGAGCTACAATCTGGTGGGACACCTGACCGCGCTGGACAATACGGCCATTCCCGCCATCTTGCTGGGAACTCCCCGGGCCGAAGCGGAAAAAAGAGCCAAAGAACTGCTGGAATTTGTCGGTCTGGGACACCGGATCACCCACAAGCCCCTGGAACTTTCCGGCGGACAGCAGCAGCGGGTGGCCATTGCCCGGTCGCTGGTGAACCGTCCCGCCGTGCTGCTGGCGGACGAACCGACCGCCAATCTGGACCGCAAGACAGGGCAGGAGATCATCGACCTCTTCCGGAAGCTGGCCCATGAAATGGGGGTGACGGTCATTTCCGCCACCCACGACCACCGGATGCTGGCGGCTTCTTCCCGGATCGTCTGGATCGAACAGGGGGCCATTGACCATATTGACAATGTGAGCGACTTCGACATCGATACCGGCGCCATCGGAGACGATCCCCGATGAGCGGATTTGTCCATCCGCCCTTTCTGCTGGCGCTGCCGGGGATCCGTTTCACCCTCCGCCCCGGCTGGGAGGTCACGGGCTATGAGTACGATACGGATCGCGGCCGCTTCGGGATCTCTTCCCCGGAAGAGCCGGTCTGCCAGTACTCTTTCCGTACCGTTCCGGCCAAACCGGACATGGTGCGGATCCGGGAAGAGGTCCACCGGCGGAATACCCCGGAAAGCACCGCCAGACTGCAATTCGAAACGTGGGATTCCGGGATGCTCTTTGTCCGTTCCGGCAAAGGGGAGCGCTTTTACGCCTCCTGTTTCGATCCGGAGAAAATGCGTCTGCACGAATGGATTTTTTCCCGGTTCGACCCGGCGGCGGAAGATTCCGCCCGGAAAATGCTGGAAAGCGTGACGGCGAATCCCCCGGACGCCCGGGGATGCACCCGCTATGCCCTGTGGGGACTGGAGGCGGATATTCCGGCGGGATTTGAACTGGAGGAACTTTACCCTTATCCGGGGAATATCGAACTGGTGTTCGAGAACCGGAAGCACCACCGGATCACGGTCCGGCGCACGGGGCTTGCCGCTTTTCAGCTGGCGGGGGATACCTTGAGCCGTTTCTATCAGGAACTTCTGGTGCGCAAAAAATTTGTGGTGAAAAAGACCGGGACCCGGCCGGTCTGCGGCCGGGAAGCTGCCAGCCACGAATTCCGGGTCCGGGGTCGTTTCGGGCTGGATGCGCTGCTGGGACCATGGTGGCGGGGGCTCGGAGAGGCATTTCTCCGGGAGGACGAAAACCGGATCTACTCGTTCGAACACACGGCTCCCGCCCGGATCGCGGCAAGGGAAAGCCTGGAAACGATCTTTCAGGGGAAATTGCGGGCATGATTTGTCAGAGACCACTTGCCGCCAAAGAGTTATCCTCCGGGCTGATCTGTTTCAACCGGGAGGTACGGATCGTGGAGGAAACGCCTTTTTTCTGCCGGGTCCGGGTGAAACTGCAGCATCGTGGAGCGGCGAAGCTGTACGGTAAATTTTTCCCGCTGCGGGACTATCACGATTATATTCTGGAGGGGATCGGGCTGACTTTTTTCCGGCAGTTCCGGGACCGGCCGGTTTCCGTGCGGGAAGCGGTGAAACATTTTCAGGACGAGCATAAACTCTCCTACTTTGAAGCGCTGACGCTGATCCGGGATTATACCGGGCGGTTGATGCGCTGCGGCATTGCGGCAATAGAGGTCCGGAAATGACGGTTTTACGGTAAAAAAGTATGAATATATATGTTTTTCGAAAAAAAGAACATTCATTTTTCAGCCGGATTGCAGTATATTTAGACATGAACATAAATTCGGGTGCGGCAGAAAAATAAGGAGCGGGGAGGTTCAGAAATGGGAAAACGCTTTTTCACGCTGATCGAACTTTTGGTTGTCGTTGCTATCATCGCGATTCTGGCTGCCATGCTGCTGCCGGCTTTGAATTCCGCCCGTGCCAGGGCGCATCAGTCCCAGTGCGTCAATTTTCTGAAGCAGATCGGCACGGCGATGATGACTTATTCCACAGATTTCGGAGTTCTTCCCGCCCGTTACACTGCCCATTGCACCAAAAGCGAGAGAGTTTCCTATGACATGGGCGGAAGTTTCTTTCTGAAAAAATATCTGAATGAAGATGAGACCCTCGGGATGGTAAAGGGATTCGGGCAGAAGATGTCAAGGTTCATCTGTCCGGTTTACCGGAGGGAGCATCCCTCGGCTTCAGTCGGGGCAAAAACATTCAGTTACGGCAGAAACTACAGGACTTACAAGGAACTCACCGGAGACTGGCCCGGCATTCGTCCGGAGCAGGCCAAGGCGCCCAGCCGCAGCTGTCTCTTCACGGAAATCGGCTGGGCGCATTCCGCCTATGGTGCGGCTGCGGATCCCACCTCCGGTTCCGGCTCGAGCAATCCCGGCGGGGGGAGCATAAGATTTTCCCACAGCAGAACGGCAAATGTGGTGTATCTTGACTGCCACATTGGTTCCATCAAGGTCGATGCGGCACTCTACGGTCCCCCGTACCCGGAGCGTACCGGAAATACCTTCAGCACCAAATATACGAATATCTTCTGGGCGCCGATCGACCCGAAAACTTATTGATGAGTCCCTACCTCAAAAGAAAGGATTGCATATCATGAAAAAGACAATTTCCGCCTTGGCCCTCACGCTTATCTTCGGAGCAGTTTTTGCCGCCGGCTATCCGGACGGCAAGACCGCCATGAAGTCTGCCCGGCAGCTGGAGAAGGAGAACAAAAAAACCGAGGCCGTCGAGGCCTACCGTGCAGCGGCAAAGCTTTGCAAAAAACCCAATGAACAGGTCGATGCGCTGACCCGTGCCGCCAGACTGCTTACCGCCCAGAAAAAAAGTCCGGAAGCGTTGAAAATCCTCACGGAATTTGCTGAAAATACGAAGAACCCGGCATCGCAGCGGACCATGGCGTATCTGGAATGCGCCAGAGCCGCCTCCGGTCAGGCGGAGAAGATCAAGTATCTTGATACGGGACTTTCCCTGAAAGCAGGGGACTGGACCGAAGGGGCCTGCACGCTTCAGAAAGCCGAGATCCTTTTGCGGCAGAAGAAGACGGATGAGGCGGAAGCCGCTTACATACTGGTCGCGGAAAACACCAGGTACAATGAGATCACCAGAGCCTCTGCCTGCAGCGGACTTGCCAAGATCGCGCTGGCCAAAAAAAATTATGCTGCGGCACATGATTACTGCGGCAAAATCCGGGCAATGGGCAGTCGTTACGCCTTCCTGATCGTGGATGCCGGAATGCAGGAAGCCGACATTTACAAAACCGAGAAAAAGTGGGACGATGCCGTCAGGGTCTATGCGGAACTCGCCGCCAATCAGAAGGTCAGCAAGAGAAACCGCACCAATGCCATCGAAATGATCGTTGTGCTGGAGTTTGAAAACCGCAACAATCCGGATAATGCCAAAAAGGCACTGGAACTCTTCAAAAAATACAATCTGCCCATGACCGCCAAGGCGAAAAAGTACGAAAAGGACATCAAGGAACTGACCGAATAGGTTCTTTACGGATTTATTGCGCAGACATGCATGGACATTAAAAAACAATGAAACATGTTTATTTTGTCAATGCGCATCCGGACGACCTGCTTGCCGTTGTCGGCATTCTGCTGAAGCTGAGGAACCACCGTCAATACGTTCTCCATGTGGTCGATATGACCCACGGAGAGCGGGGACTGGCGGGGGGTGTCGATCCGGAGCAGTGTGCCGCGATGCGGGATCGCGAAGAGCGGGAGGTCTGTTCCCGTTTCGGTGTGGAGCCGGTGTGGCTCAGTGAACAGGACGGGGCCTCCTTTGCTTCCGAAAAGAGTACCCGTCAGCTGGCGGAACTTTTCACGGCGGAGCCGCCGGATGTAATTTTCACCCAGTGGCCGCTGGACCGGCATTTGGATCACATGGTTTGCGCCACCATTGCGCTGAATGCCGTGCGTATGGCATCCGGTCTCTCGGAAGGCATGCTGAAAAGCCGTTGGCCGGAGGTCTTTTTTTATCACTTCGCCGCCAATTCCATGGCGGATTCCCCAAACTGCTTTGTTCCCCTCTCCGAGTCCGAAATGCAGGAAAAGAAGGAGATCATCTCCCTGTACCGCTGTCAGGACGGTCCCCGCATGGCGGAGGAGGAAGAGGCGGTGAACCGCTTTTATGGGGCAAAAAACGGATGCGCTTATGCGGAAGCCTGTACCCGGATGCAGCCGCGTACGCCGGGAAGCCCATCGTTGTTTGACACGTTTTTCTGAGCGGTGCTTTTCTGAGCGTAAATTACTCGTACATTTCGTCTGATATGAGGTGAAATATGGATCTTTTCTACCGGAAATGCGGATTTCCCTTCCCGAAAAACGAGTTGCCGGAGATCATCATTGATTCCCGCCAGGAACTGGCGGATTTCTACGCGCTGGCGTGGAAACTGGCGTGGGATCACGTTTTTGCAACGGATAAGCTGACATTCTCCCCCTTTATCGGAGAAGGCTGCAATACCAACCGCGTATGGATCTGGGACAGCTGCCTCATGACCATGTTCTGCCGCTATGCACCGGATGTCTTTCCCGTGCGGAATACACTGGACAATCTGTACGACATTCTTTCAAAGACCAACCATTGCCCGATCGTCATCCACCATCCGGACAATCCGCCGCTTTTCGCGTGGGCGGAACTGCAGCTTTTCCGGCATACCGGCGATGTTTCCCGACTGAAGGAGGTTTTGCCGAAACTGGTGCGTCACTACGAATTTCTGGAAAACGGAGAGTTTTCCGGCTACGCACATCATACTCCGGCGATCGAATGGAGGAAAACGCCGGAAGGCTACTGCTGGGGAGGAAATCCATCCGGCATGGACAACTCGCCCCGCGGCTGCGGGGATCATCACGCCATCTACTGGGTGGATGCTCCCGCCCAGCAGGCACTGGCGGCGGAGTGCATTGAGAAAATCGCGGAACTGGCGGGGGATGGACCGGTCCGGTCCCGGTTTCTCCGGGAATATGAGGAGAAAAAAAGGCTGCTGGCATCGTTCTGGGACGATGAGACCGGGGCCTTTATGGACCGTTACAAACAGGGCGGATTCTGCCGGGTCCTGACTCCGGCATCTTACTGGGCGATCCTTGCCGGGTGCGGAGATGCCGCACAGCGGGAAGCACAATTTTCTCTTTTGACCGATGACTGCAAGCTGGGGGGGGAGATCCCTTTTCCCAGTGTATCCAGGGACGATCCGGCGTTTCATCCGGAGGGAGCTTATTGGAGCGGAGGCGTCTGGCTTCCGGTGGCTTACATGGGGATCAAGGCCGCAGAGAAGTATGAGAAATACGATCTGGCCTCCCGTCTGGCGGATCAGGTGATCACATACATGTACAGGACATGGCAGGAATACGAGCCCCATACCATCTGGGAGTGTTATTCTCCTGCGGAACACCGTCCGTCCACGGAAAAAACCGGGGTGAACTGCCGCCGGGATTTCTGCGGCTGGTCCGCGCTGGGGCCCATCTCTCTGGTCATTGAAAATCTGATCGGGATCACCGGACTTTCCGCTTCGGAACACCGGATCGAATGGCACCCCGGCATTTCCGGTCGGATCGGGATCCGGAATCTGCCGTTCGGAAAAGAGAAAATCTCTCTGGTCCTGAATGAAAATGAACTGGAATATCAGTGTGAAAATCCCGTGAAGCTCTCTCTCAACGGGCGGGAGGTCTTCTGCCGGCCGGGGACGCACAAACAGACGCTTTGATCCGTCAGCCTGACAGCGCCTGATGCGCTGCGATATTGCGGCATTGCGGCAACAGAGGTCCCAAAAGATCGTTTTTACGGTAAAAAAGTATGAATATATATGTTTTCGAAAAAAAAGAACAGCAACAGTCAGGAAGACGCCAAAAAAGCGCCTGGGCTCTTCAAAGACTGTAATCTGCCCATGAGTCCCAAGGCGAAGAAGTACGAAAAAGATATCCGGGAACTGACCGAATAAGCACTTTGCGTTATGGCGTTTCTCCCGTTCCCGCGGCAAAGGGGAGAGGACGGAAGCGATATGGAGACAACACACCGGCCGGGCCCGGCGCGGCGGTCTCTTTTTTTCGGACAATGACAAATTCCGGTCAAAACAGAAGGAGCGTGTGATGGGAGAAAAGATCAGGGTTTTTCTGGCGGTTCTGTTCGCCGGATGTCTGCTCTGCGCGGCGGAAGTGCCGGAAGTCGTCAACGCCTCCAGTTTCGGCTTCAACGCCGAAGATGCCACCGGGTGTCTGCAGAAAGCCATTGACTCCGGGGCAAAAAAAGTCATCATCGAAAACATGGGCTCCCCCTGGATCGTCCGCCCCCTGAAACTGCGAAGCAATCTGCACCTCTTTTTCAAGGCCGGGGCCGTGGTGGAAGCCAAACGGGGCGCGTATTACGACATCCGCGACACGGTTTTTTCCGCCAGAAACTGCCACCGGATCACTCTGGAAGGGGAAAAAGACGCCGCCATCCGGATGCACAAAAAAGATTACCAGAACCCGAAACTCAAGTATGCCCGTTCCCAGTGGCGCAACTGCATCCGCCTCATCGGATGCTACAATGTGACCATCCGGAATCTCAAGCTTCTTTCCAGCGGCGGCGACGGGATCACCCTGGGCCGGAGCTACGGCAAGGACGCCCGGATCGCCTGCCGCAACGTGCTGATCGAAAACTGCCTCATCGACGACCATCACCGGCAGGGCATCAGCGTCATCAGTGCCATCGGACTTGTCATACGCAACTGCACCATCAGCAACACCCGGGGCACGGAACCGGAAGCGGGGATCGATTTCGAACCCGATTATCCCGACGAGAAATTCAATGATATTCTGATCGAAAACTGCAGATTTACGGACAACCACTGGAGCGGGATCAACTTTTCCATTTTCACCACGACCCCTATCGACATCACCGTCCGGAACTGCACGCTGGCAAGTAAATTCGCGGCGCCGCAGTTTTCCTTCTGCTTTCTGGAGCCTTTCGCCAAAAGCGGCGGCGGTCTGGTCCGCATCGAAAACTGCAGGGTGGAAAATACTCTGGGAAGCAGCCTCTTTTTCATGAATTTCGCCAGCGATACCAACTATCAGGTCCAGTTCAAGGACGTGGAACTCATCGAGCGGAGCGCCAGAAGCCGCAACATCGCTCCTTCTCCCATTGTCTTCACCGCCACCAGTCCCAAAACCTCCGGCATGGGCGGCATCCATTTTGACAACGTGAAGATCACCGGCTACAAAGGAGTCCCCCTCTTCAACCTCCAGAGCATGCTGGGGGGCAAGGATGTGGAAAAGGTGACCGGCAAGGTGATCTGGAACGGCAGAACCATCGATGCTGCCGAAGCCGCTGCTGCGGATGTGGCCCTGCATCGTGCCCCCTACCGGGCGCCGCAGTTCGCTTTCCGGGCGCCGGTCAAAAAACTTTCTCCCGGCAGGACCATGTCCGCCGGCATCCGCTGGGAGAGCGACATTGTCTTCTGGGCGGTCAAAAACGAAAAAGCCTCCTTTGAGATTGAGCAGCGTTATTATGACGGCCGGCCCAATTCCGTTTTGCGGGGGAGATCGATGTCTTATATTCTGACCTCGCCTTCCGGAAAAACCGCCCCGTTGCCGGAATTCATCATTCCACAGAACGGGGCTTCCTGCGTCAAAAAATACGAATTTGTGCCGGAGGAGACCGGCCTTTACCGCCTCCGGATCCCCGTGGTCCGCAAAAAGGGCGGCGGCCGTATGGTCACCCTGTTTCACGGTTCCCCGGCTCTCCGCTGGGGGATACAGGGGATCGCATCGCAGGAGGGGCGCTTGAGTTTCCGCAATCAGCCCGGGATGAAGTGTCCGGACACGGTTGAGGGCGTATTTGAGGTCCCGGCGGGGGTCACGGATTTCTGGATCGACTCGAACATCATGGATATTACGGTCACGGACCCCGCAGGCAGGAAATACACGGTCCCCCGGGCCAGGTCCCAGCAGCAGCGGCTGTCCATCCGCCGGGCCAATGGCACAAAAACGGAAGTGTGGAAACTCAAAGTGGAAAAATTCGTCACACTGGAATTTCTCTTTTCCGGGAATCTTCCGGGGATCTTTTCGCCGGATGAAGGCCGGCTTCCACGCGTCCGGTGATGCGGAAACCATGATGAATATATATGTTTTTCGAAAAAAAGAACATTCTAATTTCCGGTTTCCGCAGTATATTACGCATCAGTTATTAAAATCGTAATGGTATTCAAACAAAAAGGAGTGAGTTATGGGAAAGAGGCTCAGTATTTTTCTGTCGGTCCTGTTTGCTGGGGGAATGCTCTGCGCCGCAGAGGGCACGGTAAAGGCCTCCAGCTTCGGGTTCAATGCCGAGGATGCCACAGAGTGTCTTCAGAAAGCGCTGGATTCCGGGGCGAAAAAAGTCATTGTGGACAACGTGGGGAAACCGTGGGTCGTCCGGCCCCTGAAACTCCACGGCAACCAGACCGTCCATTTTGAGAAAAACGTGCTGGTGATCGCCAAAAAAGACGAATTCAAAGCGAAGAACGACTGCCTTTTCACGGCACGTCATGCAGACCATCTCGTATTGGAGGGCGAAGCGGGCGCCACCCTCATGATGCGCAAGAAGGATTATCTCGACTTTTCCAAGTATGAAAAAGCGGAATGGCGGAGCATCCTGAATCTGCTCGGCTGCAGCGATGTGACCGTCCGGGGCCTGAAATTGGCCTCCAGCGGCGGCGACGGCATATATATTTCCGACGGCGGCTATCAGCGCCCCATGTGCCGGAACATCCTCATCGAAAACTGCGTCATTGACGACAATCACCGGCAGGGTATCAGTGTCATCAGCGTCATCGGGCTCACCGTCCGGAAGTGCATCATCAGCAATACCTTCGGTACCGAGCCCCAGGCCGGGATCGACTGCGAGACCAACAACCGTCAGGAGTATCAGCAGAACATTCTGGTGGAAGACACGGTTTTCCGCGGCAACGGCGGCGGCGGATTCGTCTTTGCGTCCGTTTCCGTGCATCCGGTTTCCGCCCTTGTCCGCAACTGCACGTTTGACAGGGATTACCTCTGCGCCGTCATGTTCAGTCGCGGCGGCGACTGTCCCACCACCGGCAAACTCCGGGTGGAAAACTGCAAGATCAATGTTCTGGTCGGGAATTACCCCAGGTGGTACGCCGACGGGCGGCCCTGCACCACGATCCCCTTTTACTACATGAATACCGGTTCCGGCATTTTTGACGTGGAGGTCGAGAATGTGGAGATCAATGCTCCCGATATTCCCCTCAAGCGCCGGATCTCGCCGCTTTCATTCTTCTACACCACACTGTGGGCCAACAAAACCGGCAAAAACACCTACAAAAATGTGACGGTCAGGGGGTTCAAAGACGTGCCATTGATCTACCTCGGTGACTGGACCGGAAAACTGCCCCTCATCAATGTGGAAGGCTCCGTCAACTTCAACGGGAGAAAGACGGATCTGGCGACATACATCCGGGAGCAGAAGCTCGATCAGACCGTGGAATCCCGGACTGCCCCCGTTGCCAGAGCCAGAGTCGCCGATCTGGCGCTGCCGCAGCCTTTCCCGGCAAAATCCGCCCCGGCGGTTGTCAATCCCAAACTGAATCTGACCATCGGCGAAAACGAGGGCCGCAGACTGGAGGGGCTGCACCGGCCGGAATTGCGGACCAACTTCAAGATGTTCTTCCTCGGGAAGAAGGGCATGACCACCAAATTCAGGACCAACGTCTTCGTAAGCCAGTATGAACGCTGGGACGTGAAGGCGTTTCTCACCGACGGCAAAGGACACCACATCCGCCTCGGCGCCTTCAAGGCGGGGATGAACGATTTCAGCGTCACCTGGCCGGAAGACGGCGTCTATATGCTCCACTTCCTCTCCCGGGGCTGCCGGCTGAAACTGGTGAGCGGGGAAAATCTCTTCCCGTCCTTCGCCCAGAGTCCGGCCGGGAAAAACTGGTTCAATTTCATTTACCTGCCGAAGAAATACACCGGATACTTTGAGGTCCCGGCCAAGGTGAGGAAATTCACCGTCAGTGTCAGCGGGGATCCCATGGAGCCCACTTCCGTGGAGTTCCGGGACGCTTCCGGCAAGGTGGTGAAAGCGCTTTCCGGCTTTGACCGGCCCTCCGCCATGGAACTGGAAAAGACAAGTGACAAGCGGGAAATCTGGAGCTTCACGCTCCTGGATTCCGTGGAAGATGTGAATATCCGTTTCCACCAGCCCCTGAACGGCGTCTGGGCGGAAGACCCTGCATATCTCCCGGTACAGAAGTGATTTTAAGAAAGACAACTGCTATGAAAAGATCGCTGTTTCTCGCCTTTTTCTGCATTGGTTTTGCTGCGGCTGCCGCCGATAACAGCAAGGCCTTGCCTGACGCCGCCAAAAAGCCGGTTCAGGCGGCTGCATGCCGTGCCGGGAAGGCTCAATGCGCGGCAAAACCCGCCGACCGGCTCCATGCCATCCAGAAGGCGGCCCGGCAGCTGATCCGCGCCCGGAAAAAGGCCGAGGCAAAGAAAATGCTTCTTGCTTTTGCGGAAGACCGGAGCAATCCGGCAATCAACCGGACCATGGCCTATCTGGACTGCGTCCGGACCACGGATGACGGCGGGGAAAAACTCCGGTTTCTGGATGCGGGCATTGCCCTCAACTCCGGCAGCTGGCCGGAAGCCGCCTGTCACAACGAAAAAGGCAAGCTCCTGCTCGCCCGGAAGAAATATCCGGAAGCCGTCGCCGAGTTCAAACTGGTTGCGGGGCAGGTCTCGTATCCGGTCCCTTCGCGGGCGGCGGCCTGCATGGGGCTTGCCTCGGCGGCCGTTCAGCAGAAAGATTACGCAGGAGCCCATCGTTATTACGGGTGCATCCGGGAATTCAGCAGGGAAAACCCGAAATTTGTTTCTCTGGATGCCATGAAAGGCGAAGCCGCGCTCTTCTATCTGGAGCGGAAATATGAAGAGGGGAACTCCATCAGTCTCGCCATCGCCGGAAATCCGAAATTTTCCGCCCGGGAACGGGAAAAAGCACTTGGCGAACTGATCGAGACGGAGTACAACCGACGCAATGATCCCGCGGCGGCCAGAACGATGCTGAAGAAAACCGAACCCCTGAAGCTGAAACATTCCTCCCGGGTCCGGAAGATCACAAAAGACATCAGATATCTGTTTGACGAGGAGAATTGAAGTATGAAAATGTTATCCGGTATTGTTTTTTTCCTTTGCGGGGTGCTGCTCTGCGCGGCGGAAGCTCCGGCGGTGGTCAGCGCGTCTTCTTTCGGGTTTGACGAAAAGGACGCCACGGAGTGCCTGCAGAAGGCCATTGATTCCGGTGCCCAAAAAGTCATTGTCGAAAACATGGGGAAACCCTGGATCGTCCGGCCGCTGAAACTCCGCAGCAGACTGCACATGCTCTTCAAGGCCGGTGCCGTGGTGGAGGCCAAGCGGGGAGAGTATTACGATATTCACGCATCGCTCTTCACGGCCAAAAACTGCAACCGGATCACCATGGAGGGCGAAAAGGGTGCCGTTCTCCGGATGCAGAAAAAGGATTATCACAATCCCAAACTCAAGTACGCCCGTTCCCAGTGGCGCAACTGCATCCAGCTGGACGGGTGCTACAATGTGACCATCCGGAACCTCACCATCGCCTCCAGCGGCGGCGACGGCATTTATCTGGGGCGGACCTACGGGGAAAACGGCCGGATCGCCTGCCGGAACATCCTCATCGAAAACTGTCTTATCGACGATCATCACCGGCAGGGGATCAGCGTGATCAGCGCCATCGGTATGACGGTCCGCAACTGCACCATCAGCAACACCCGGGGCACGGAACCGGAGGCGGGAATTGACTTCGAGCCCAACTATCCGGATGAAAAATTCAACAACATTTTGATCGAAAAATGCAGATTTGTGGACAACCACTGGAGCGGGATCAATTTCTCCATTTTCACCACGACCCCCATTGACATCACCGTCCGGGACTGCACGCTGGTGAGCAAATACGCTCTGCCGCAGCTGACGTTCTGTCTTCTGGAACCCTTCGCCAAAAGCGGCGGCGGCACCGTTCTCATTGAAAACTGCAAGGTGCAGAACACCCTGGGGAGCAACCTCTCCTTCATGAACTTCGCCAGTGACACCAATTATCAGGTGAATTTCAAAAATGTGGAACTTATAGAGAAAAACGACGGCAATACCAAAGTGGTCGCTCCTTCCCCCATCGTTTTTTCCGCCACCAGTCCCAAAACCACCAGAATGGGCGGCGTCCATTTCGACAACTTGAAAGTCACCGGCTACAAGGGGGTCCCCCTCTTCAATCTGCAAAGCATGCTGGGCAACAAGAATGTGGAAAAAGTGACGGGCAATGTGGTCTGGAACGGCAGAACGCAGGATGCCGCCAGGGTCGTTGCGGAAGATTCCGCCCTGCACCGGAAGCCCTACAAGGCCCCGAAATTCGCCTTCCGGGAGCCGGGATCCAAACCTGCCCCCGGCAATACCATGTCCGCCGCCATCCGCTTCGACAGCGACATCGCCATCTGGGCCAAAAAGGGCAGGAAGGTCTCCTTCCGGATCGAACAGCGCTATTTTGACGGCGCACCGAATTCGATCCTGCGGGGGAAGACGATTACCTATAAACTCACCTCTCCCTCCGGGAAAACCGTGGATATGCCTTTTGTCATCCCGCAGGATAAAGTGCCCGCCTGCACGAGAGATTTCGAATTTGTCCCGGAGGAAACGGGGCTCCATTATCTCCATTTCACCCTTCTCCACCGGAAGGGCGGCTCCCGGCTGGTGGCCATGTTCCACGGCTCGCCGGATCTTGTCTGGGGAGTGCGGGGTGCCGCCGTCCAGGAGGGGCGTCTCAATTTCCGCGACCAGCCCGGCTTGAAGTGTCCGGACACGGTCGAGGGGGTCTTCGAGGTCCCGGCCGGCGTCCGGGAATTCTGGATCGACACCGACATCATGAACTTCAGTGTCACGGATCCAGCGGGGAATGTCTATCGGGTCCCCCGGGCCAGATCCCAGCAGCAGCGGTTGAAACTCAAACGCGCCCATGCCGGAAAACCGGAGATCTGGAAGCTCAAGGCGGAAAAATTCACCTCCCTTGAATTTCTCTTTTCGGAAAATCTGCCGGGGATCCTTTCGCCGGATGCAAGCCGGCTCCCACGGGTAAAATAGGACAGGAATACATGATGCAGAATCTTTCGGAACCGTTTTTTCTCTCCCCTTCAGTCTATCACAAATCATTGTTGAAGGACCTGAAGCCCGCGCTCGCATTCGGGACCCGTCCGGGCGATGCGGCGGCCCATCAGAAGACGGTCCGGAAGAAATTTGCGGAACTCATCGCCTGCGACCCGGCGGTCCGTCCGGCGGAGCTCCCGTGGCGGTCCATCGCCCGAAAACGCTGTCCGTGGGGGGCCATTGAAAAAATCGTGTACCGCAGTGCCGATTACTGCGATGTCCCCGCTTTCCTGTGTCTCCCGGACCACCCGGTGTCGGACACGGTCTTCATCTGTCTGCAGGGGCACAGCGGAGACGGCATGCACGTCTCCATCTCCGCCGACCCGGAGAACTGGGATATGGAGAAGCCCGCCGCCGGGGACCGGGATTTCGCGCTTGGGTGCCTGAAGCGGGGCATTGCCGCTTTCTGCATCGAACAGAGCTGTTTCGGGGAACGGCTGGAGAAAGTGCAGGAAAAAAAGGCCTCCGGCTTCTGCCACGACGCCGCCGTGCAGGCGCTGATGCTGGGAAAGACCCTGATGGGGGAGCGGGTGTACGATATCGCCCGCGGCATTGACTTTCTGAAGGCCCGTCCGGAGACGTCCCATGCGAAGATCGGCATTATGGGCAATTCCGGCGGCGGCACCGTTGCCGTTTACAGCGCCGCACTGCTTCCGGAGATCGATTTCTGCATGCCCTCCTGTTCTTTCGGAGGGTATGCCGACTCCAAAATGGCGGTCTATCAGTGTGCCTGCGGCTACATCCCCGGGATCCTGAAATACCTGGAAATGGACGATGTGATGGCCTGCTTCGCCCCCAAACCGCTGGTGGTGGTGGCGGGGAAGGAGGACCCCATCATCCCCCTGAAGAGCGTTCTCCCCGCCTTTGAGCGGGTAAAAGCGGTCTATGCCGCCATGGGGGCGGAGGCGCACTGTCATCTGGTGATCGGCGGCGAAGGACACCGTTTTTATGCCGACGAGGCGTGGCAGGCCATGCTCCCGGAGGTTCTCCATGGGTGAACTTTCCGGATGCGTGATCCCCGCACCGTTGACGGAACGGAAGGTCCGGGATCCGGGATGCGCCTTCCGGGACCTGCTCTATCTCGAATTTGAACCGGAAATCCGTCCGGGAGCCGAAGAGATCTCCCGCTTTTGGCAGGATTCCGGTCTCCCCCGTCTGCAGCTGCAGGAGGGCCGCCAGAAGAAGGGGCCCGTCCACCGGATCCGTCTTCTTACGGCTCCGGAACTTGCCCGGGAAGAGTACACGCTGGAGATTCGTGCCGCCGCCGTCAACATCCGGGGGGGAAGTCCCGCCGGGACCTTCTACGGAGTGCAGAGTTTTCTGCAGATAGCCGCCAACGCCGTACTGACCGGAGGGATGTCCCCCATTCTTCCGGCGGGGATTCTCCGGGACAAACCCCGTTTTTCCTACCGGGGGATCATGCTGGATTCCGCACGGCACTTTCAGAGTGAGGAAGTGATTTGCAGTCTGCTGGACCAGATGGCCCGGTTCAAGTACAATATTTTTCACTGGCATCTGACGGACCGTCAGGGGTGGCGGCTGCCCCTGACGTCCTTTCCGGAACTTACCCTGGACATGCCGCCGGAGCGGAGTTACTCCGCCGGGAGCTACAAGCCCCCGGAAATCGCCCGGATCCTGGCGTATGCCAAAGCGCGTTTCATCACGGTGATCCCGGAAATCGAGATGCCGGGGCACAGCGCCGCAGTCTTCCGCACGCATCCGGAACTGGCCTGTCCCTGCATCCAGGATCCTTTTGGCTCGGACACCTGGGAATTCTGTATCGGCAGCCGGAAAACGGCGGAATTTCTGGAGCAGGTCCTGCTTGAGACCATGGCGCTTTTTCCGGATTCCCCGTGGATCCATATCGGCGGGGACGAGGCTTCCGACCGGCACTGGAAAACGTGTCCCGTCTGTCAGGCGGCATTCAAAAAATTCGGGGCGGCGGATTTCCGGGAGATGGAACATCTTTTTCTCGCGTCCATGGAGAAAAAACTCCGCAAGGCCGGACGGCAGGGGATCATCTGGGATTCCGGCTATACCGGAAAGTGGCGGAAGGACTGCGCTCTTGTGCGGCAGAACTATCTGGATACCGATCCGGAGAAAATTCTGCGCTTTCCGACGCAGGTGGTGAATTCTCCGGTGGCAAGCTGTTATTTCGACTACCCCCTGGAGCCCGGGGAGGAACTTCTCCCGTGGATCCGGAAGAGCCGGGATTTCGACCCTGCATGCGGGTCGGACGATCCGCGCTGCATCGGCGGCGAAGGCTGTGTGTGGACGGAAAAGATCCCGGAATGGCGTACCCTCGGGAGGGTCCTTCCCCGTCTCCGGGCGCTATCGGAAGCATTGTGGAGCAGAAAACGGAAACCGGCCTTTGCCGACTACCGGAAACGGGAAGCCCTGCTTCTGGAACACCGCTTTTTCGGAAAAATCCGCTGAAAATACTGTTTGACAGGAAAGGAGTTGCAAGCGATGCCCCGTCCGGAAAACATCCGGCTCTGCCGTGAAATCGCCGCCCAGGGAATGGTGCTGCTGGAAAATGATCGGGAGATGCTTCCGCTGGCCCCCTGCAGCTGTGCCTTTTTCGGCACGGATCAGGAAAAAATGCGCTTTTACGCCGGCGGTGCCGTCAGCGTGACCACCGCCCGCTATTACGTCGGCGCGGTGGAGGGCCTTGCCAATGCGGGATTTTCCGTGGATCAGGAGATGCTCTCCCGATACCGGGGGCAGGAGGCTTATCTCCCGAGTCAGGAAGTCATCGATGCAGCGGCCCGGTGCAATGAGCTGGCCGTGATGATCCTGACCCGCTACACCGGGGAAGGGGAGGACCACGCCTGTTATCCGGGGGACTTTCTTCTGTGGGAACAGGAGCGGGAACTGCTGGACCGGATCGGGAAAGCCAAGTTCCGGAAGACGCTCTTCCTCATCAACTGCGGGGCCATGATCGATCTGAAACCCTTTCACGATTTTCCGGGGAGGAAGGCCATGCTGCTGGTCTGGCTCCCGGGGATGGAAGGTGGGAACGCCATTGCCGATCTGGTGACGGGCAAGGTGAATCCCTCGGCAAAACTCCCGGATACCGTGGGGGTTGACTGCGCATCTTATCCGGGGACGGACCTTTTCCGCCGCCATCCGTGGCGGGTGGATTATTCCGAAGGGATTTACATGGGGTACCGCTATTTCGACACCTTTGCCCCGGAAAAAATTCTGTATCCCTTCGGGTTCGGATTGTCCTACACTGCGTTTTCGATCCATCCGGTTCCGGCGGAGGACCGCGGAGAGGAGATCGCCTTTTGCGCGGAGGTCCGAAATAGCGGGAAGTGCGCCGGGCGGGAGGTGGTCCAGTGGTATCTTGCCGCGCCCGGCACCGATGATCTGGAGCGGCCGGAGAAGATGCTGGCCGCCTACGGAAAGACGCCGCTCCTCCACCCGGGGGAATCCTGTACGGTGGAAGCCTCCATGCGGTGGCAGGACGCCGCTTTTTTTGACGACCGTCCCGGATCCGCCGATTGCGGATGCTGGGTGCTGAGTGCGGGGGAATATGGCTTTTCATGCGGCAGTTACAGCCGTTCAACGGTCCCCTCCGGAACGATTTTCCGGCGGGAGAAGCGGGTCCTGCAGCACTGCGGGATCCTGCTACAGGAGACCACGGAGCGGAGACTCACCCGGAAGGGAGCAGTGGATCTCCATCCGTCGTGGGACACCCTGCACGACACGGAACCGGAACCCCCGCCGCGCACCCGTCTGCCCCATCTGAAAGAGGTCGCCAATGGGGATCTCGCCATGGCGCAATTCCTCAAAATGCTGACGGTGGACGAACTGATCCATCTCCTTCACGCTCAAGGAGCCGCCTTTCCCCACGGGACGGCGGGGATCGGCAACCTGCCCCGGCTGGGGATCCCCAATGCCCAGACCTGCGATGCCGCCGCCGGACTGCACATCTCCACGGAGGCGGTGGCTTTCCCCTGCTGTGTACTTTTGGCGTCCAGCTGGGACACCGTTCTGCAGGAGCGTTACGGCAAGGCGCTGGGACAGGAGGCATACGACTACGGGTGCGATGTGATCCTGGGGCCCGGCGTCAATCTCCACCGCACGCCTTTCTGCGGGCGGAACGGGGAATATTTTTCGGAGGATCCCCTGCTTTCCGGCCGGACCGGTGGCGCGGTGATCCGGGGACTGCAGTCCGAGGGGATCGCGGCGTGCCTGAAACACTTTGCCGCCAACAACCGGGAGACCAACCGCCGGCAGTGCGACAGCATTGTTCCGGAACGGGCCCTGCGGGAGCTGTACTTGAAGAGTTTTGAATACGCTGTCCGCGAGGGCGATCCCCTGACCGTGATGGCTTCCTACGGGCTTATCAACGGTCGTCACACCACCGCAAACTATCACCTTCTCACCACCATTCTCAAAAAAGAATGGAAAAGCCGCGCCGTGGTGATGACCGACTGGCGGTGTCTTTCCAGTCATCTGGAGGAGATCCTTGCCGGCTGTCACCTCCGGATGCCCCTGGTGCCGGATGATCAGGAATATGTCAAGGTCCGGGAGGCTTTTGACACAGGGCTGCTCTCCCGGGCGAGGCTGGAGCTGCTGGCGGGGGAACTGCTGGAATTTCTTATGCAGACCCGTTCTTTCAAGGGGGGGCGGGAAACGCCGCAGCATGTGCTGAAAAAAGACGGGATCACGAAGATTGATGCGCTGGCCTTTTCGGAGATCACCGCCACCCGGACGAAGATCTTCCCCTGTCACGACCCCGCCGGTTCGGCAAAGGGGGTGTGCCACGGAAAACTCTGCAGGGATTACGGCGGGAACGATCCCCGGATCACCTTCATCGTCTCTTCCGAAAACCCCGGGGAGACTTGCACATACCGTTTCCGGATCCGGGCGGCGGTGCCCGGCAATCAGGTCAGGGTCCTTTATTATCTGGACCGGGAGCTCCTGGGGGAATTGCCGCTCCGTTCGACCTTTCCGGCGGCGGAGATCAAAGAAGATTTCGTATATGACACTTGGGAGACCCAGGGGGATGAAGAGATCACCCTTTCCCCCGGCCCCCACGAGTTGATGATCCGTATTACCGATCCGGACAATCTGGGCGTATCGCTGAATTATCTGGAGTTTACAGCTGAAATTTGAGGAGAAAATCATGAGGGAAATCAAACTGGTGGCGCAGACCATCGATCTGGACAAGTCTGCAATTCTGTACGATTTCAGGACTTTCAATCCGGCGGACTGGACCATTACGCGGCACGCGCCGCCGTGGAAAGTGACGGCGGAGGCCATTGAAGGAGGCAAACCGGACGAGGATCAGCACGGGCAGATCTTTTTCAAGGACCCGGTACAGGGGGATATTGTCCTCGAATTTGATGCGGAACTGGTGGGGGATTCCTACCATGATATTGTCTGGTGGTGGGCCACTTCGCTGGATCAGCAGCCATGGGGAGCAGGGTATCTGGGGTGTCTCGGCGGCTGGTGGAACAACCTTTCGGGCATTGAAAAGACTCCTTCCTACACCCCTTGCTGCATCATTCCCACCACTCCCATCGAAAGGGGCCGGAAATACCACATTGTTTCCGGCGGCATCGGGGCGGTTCAGTTCATCGTTGTGGACGGGAACCTCTCCTGCTACATGACGGATCCGGATCCGGCCACGGTCAGGGGAGGGCACTTCGGCTTCGGTGTCTATCACTCCCATGTACGTTACACCGATTTGAAGGTGTACCGCCCCTGCTGGACCAATGACAGGCACGACTATCCGCTCGATTCCGAATACCGGAAAGAGATGTCAAACAGGAATACATTGTCGGACCTCCTACGCTCAAATTAAAGGCGTTAGACACCTTTAATATAGCGCAGAATCCGACTTTAA
>DCGO01000143.1 GCA_002314605.1 Lentisphaeria bacterium UBA1776
CATTGGCAACTATCGTTGTTTTTCACAAAATTTCGGACAATAACAATTTTGGGAGTTATTTTTCCACCTTTTCCCTGGAATTCATCACCTGGTCATATTCCGCCGGAGTCACCATGAAGAGCACTTTGGCCACATGCTCGTAAACCTCCCGGGCGTTTTGTTTCACTGTGACGACTTCATTGAAGGAATTGACCGCAAGATCTCCGCCTCCGCTGCTCTTGGGAATGGCCCCCAAATCCGACCGGGAAGCCACCATGGGACTGTCTGAAGGCCGGGAAGACTCATAATAAGTGTTCACCAGGCGCTTCTCCATTTTCACAATACGTACCGCCGAGGCTCCGTATTCCCGGGCCGTCTCGATCAGTTTTTCCCGGAACTCCACCATCCCGTATCCCCCGGGGATCGTGACTTCCGCATGGCCGATCACCCGGTACTCTCCCGGCGGCGGCACATTCTTTACATCAAAGAACGCCACCGGCTTTCCCTCCGGAAGCGGAGGAAATTTCTGACCGATATAATCCACCCGGATGCAGCCGGATATACTCCACAACCCTGCAATGCACGCCAGCATTGTCATCCATCTCTTCAGATCATTCATTTTGTGTCACCTCGTCAATCCATTGCCAATCTTTTCAGCGTAAATTCCAGTACCCGCCCCCGGCGGACTTTGCGCACCATGAATTCGGCCTGCTCCGTCCGGTACATATCACCGACCCGGGGCTGGTGTTTCAGCAGCCGGGCAAACCACACCGACACCGGTTCACTGCGCTTGGGGAGCGCGAGACATGTGTCCCGTCCCAGGATGGTCATGGCCACGCCCCCTCCAACAACCCACACCCCGTCCCGGGGGGAATAGAAGGTCCGGGGCAGAGGATCAAACTCATCGTCCAGATCCCCCAGAAGCTCTTCCACAATATCCTCCAGCGTCACCATGCCCAGTGTTCGACCTGTCCGGTCCTGGACAATGGCCATGTGACAGTGCTGGGTCACAAATTTTTCCAGCAGCGCGGAGGCCGATTCGTCCGCATCTGCAAAGTCGATGGGACGCAGAATATCCGTCAGCTGGGCCTCCTCCTTGCCGGAACGGAAGCGTGCCACCACTTCCTTGAAATTCACATATCCGAGAACCTTGTCCGGATTGCCGTCGTCACATACGGGATACCGGGTGTGAAAGTCCCGCCCGGTCCAGTTGATCGCATCGCTCAGGGTCTGCCGGTCGGACATGAAAGAAATGCTCTCCACCGGCAGCATGACCTCTCTGGCAGTCTCCTGCGAGAGCAGCGGCGCAGCATTGATGATCCTCTCCTGACGGCTGGAGATCTGCTGGGAACTGCGGGCCAGCGCCGCCAGCGCGGAAATCTCATCCGCTGTCGAAGGCCCCGGCTGCCGCCGCCGCCTTTCAAACGGACGGTTGATCAAATGCGTCAGACAGATCATCGGACTCATGATCACCACCAGCACCGACAGGGGTTTGGCTGCGTATTTCATCACCTGTACATTGAACCGGACGCCAAGGGTCTTCGGCAGAATTTCCGTGTACTGCACCATGGCCAGTGTAAACGCCAGCGAAAAAATCCACAGCCAACTCTTTCCGAAGAGCGTGTCGAACTGGGACCCGGCAATGGCCGCTCCGATGGTATGGGCCGCCGTATTGACGATCAGGATCACTGCAATGGGTTTTTCCACCTCCCGCTTGAGTTTTGCACAGCGGTCTCCCAGTTTGCCGTTGTCCTGACGCATCTGCGCCAGCTGGCTCGGAGCCAGACTCAGAAGCGCCGCTTCCAACAGAGAACACAGCCCGGATATGATCATTGCTCCGGCAACGCTGACAATCAGAAGAAACACCTGATGCCTCCCCTCCGGATCTTTTTCAGGGAGGCGTTACACGGGTGAGGGTCTTCGGGATCAGTCTTTTCAGGTTCCATAGGTTTTCTTCACTGCTTTGGGGTTTCCCGGGATTTCTCAAGTTTTTCCTCCTGAATCCTCAGCTTCAGGTTCCGGCTCATGGCCGGCGGGAAGAACTTGAGACAGCTCTCGGTCACATTTTTCTTGATGTCATTGTACGGCGGCAGTCCCATGCGGGTTTCCTGACCGCGTCCGGTACTCTTCATGTAGCTTGCATAAACAAAACGCGCCAGACGCTCGTTGGATTCCGCCGCATCCTGTTCTCCGTATGCCAGAAAATAGAGGCTCCGCCAGATGAGACCGGCCACCAGTTCCCCGGCTTTCTTGACGCTGGCATCCCGGACCTCTTCGGTAAAACGGTCCATGACAAAGGATTCCATGGTCCGGAAGTGAAGTTTCGTGGTCCCGTCGATCCGGCACAGTTCCCGGAAATATTCCTCCGCCTTTTTATATTTTCCGTAACGGAAAAGCATGACAATGGCCTCCTTGAGGAAGTTGATCTTCACGGAGAAAAAGGTGGATTCCTTGTCGTTGTTGTTGTATGCATCCTCAAAATTGCGTTTGACGGCGTCCGCCAGTTCCAGATTCGGCGCCATCTGGGCCGTCGAGAAATCCTTTTCATCCGCCATCAGCAGCCGACCGGAACGGAACGCTTCATAGAGCGCCTGGGAGGCGATCCGTTCGCAGCTTATATCCTTCTTGCCGGGAGCCTTCTCCATGCCCATCCGGGCCCAGTAGATGGCCTGTGCTTCAGGCAGCCGCCAGTCCAGCGTGCCGAACTTTGTATTCAGCTGGTGAATGATCCGGGCGTCCAGTTTGAAACGCTCCATGAGAAGCCTTGTCCGGAAGGCGATGTCGATCTTTTCCGCCAGTGCCGGATCACGCAATGCCGCCGTAAAAGCTTCCGGAAGCTTCGCCTTGTTTTCCACAAAGGCCCGGTAGAGGGCCGGCTCGTCCAAATACCCCGCCTTCTGTGCAGCATCCCGGAGTTTCCGGTCATTGCCATAGACCTGCATAAAGGCCTTCGCCGTGGCTGGAGCCTTGGCCCATTCGCTGAAATCCGTGGTCTTCCCGAGAACCTCGCTCATGGCCATAGCCAGCTGGACCTTGTAATACTGGTGGGCGTCATCAAGGTAATTGCCCATTTTGTGCTGAAAGATCCACGCCAGATCCTTGTACAGCACAGGATCCTCCGGATTGTAGTTCAGCGCCCGGTCACGGATCAGACGGACCCCTTCCCGCACCCAGCGCCAGCGGTCGGCAAAATCCGTACACATCACCGATATATTGTACGCCATGTTCCAGGCCAGATACGCCGTCGCCCCGGAAAACGTGGGCTGCAGATCGGTGATCCACCTGGCAAGCTGGGCCATTTCGTAGTAATTGCCCTTTTCCTGGAGCCGCCCGGCCCGGAGCCAGAGAATATCAGCAATGAGCCCCCGGAAACTTCCCAGCGCCACCGTTGTAAAGGACACCAATGGCGGTGCATTGTCGATCTTGCCGGTGAACCGCAGATGGTTTTCTTCGATCCGGCGGTCCAGATTGCGTTCCACCATGCTCAGGCAGAAAAGCATCACCACCGTTACGGCCAGCAGGACACTGAACAGCAGAATTGTACGGAATCGATTCATCATTTACGTATCACCAGTCCCATTTCGCGCCGGCGGTACATCCAGATGCCGAAGAGGAAAAGCGGCACTGCCCGCAGCAGAAGGTAAGAAAGAATCAGTTTCCCGATAAAGGCATATTCAATGAGTTCCCCTTGAGACACCATGTCGGTCACGGCGAAATTCTGAATGGGGATCACCACGATGAGCAGAAGTTTCCCCACATAGAATCCCACATAGTCCGCCGTATTGCCGAAGTAGCTTGTCTCCGCCATGAAAGAAGCAAAACTGCCGAAAAGAAGATACGAGATCACCACAAAGATCGCCGTCGGCATGGTCAAAAAGGCCGCCGCAGCACAGCCGATGCCGGTCAGGATCAGGAGTTCCAGATACATCACCAGCACACAGCGGAAATAGTTTTCACCGAATCCGGTGATCTTCAGCAGCAGTTTCGGTCCGTCTGCCAGCTGGAAAAACACTTTTTTCCGTTCGGGGTCAAAATTCTGATAGCCCAATTCCAGCGTCCCGTCCGGAGCCACAAGGTTCCATTCCGGCTTGAGGGTCTTTTCGAGAAAACTCCCGCTCCGGATATTTTCCGGTTCCTCCGTAAGCGGCGCCCAGAATGTCTGGTAACTTTGCGCGGCATCCCCCGCATTTGCCGTTTTTTCTTTTTTCACGAAGGGGACCCGGAGTGCCCAGATCCCACGGGACATGCGCTGGCTTCCGGCATCAATGCTTCCCACATAATTCCGGTAGCGCAGATACAGGGGCGTCTTGAGTCCCACCGGAAGACGGCTGTATTTCCATGTCCGGGTCCCCTCAAAAGCCACCTCCGCCCGCATGGCCAGGATCTGCCGCCTGACCTCCTGATATTCCTTCTCCTGCGCCTGAGGCGTATCGGGCAGTTTTTCCCCGGCGGCCTCCATTTCCTTATGCTTCAAGCTCACGGACAGCCGGGTCATCTGGTCGATGTCCGGGGGATCCGGCATATAGACCCGCCGCCCTGCCAGCACCTCGTTCTGCGCCCGGAGACGGTCCTCTTGAGCAAACTCCGCCCGGTTGAATTTGTACAGCACGATTCCGTAAACCGCCGTCGTGCTCAGGGCCAGCAGTATGCCGTTGATCGCCATGATCCCTGCAAATTTTCCCAGCCACACCGTGACTCGGGAGACCGGTTTGGTGATGACCATGTGGAGCTGATAACTGTCCACATCGTGACACATCACGAAACACCCCAGCCAGATGGAGGCAAGCGCCAGCACCAGCAGCACCGTGGAGAGGCTGTACAGAAGCGATACCTGGATAAAGCCCGCCGCCGTACTGTCTCCGGCGGTGGAAGGGATCAGTACCACACACAGCAGCAGCACCCCCAGCAGCAGCTGGAAAAGATGCGACCGGATCCCGTGACGGATGGTCAGTGCGGCAATGGCTGCAAATGCCTTCATCGGTTCTTCCCCAGTAGATCGGCCAGTTTCTCGTCGGCGGCTTCAAGATTCTGCCGGGACTCTTCATCCGGTTCCGGCATGGGAGCGGACTGCTGTTTCGGTTCATCGCCGGTCAGGGCGTCGATCTTCTCCTCCACCCTGGCGGCGGTTTCTTCCGCTTTGACCGCTTCCGGCGCCGGGGCCGGCGTTTCCGGGGTCTCCTCTTTCAGAAGAGAAGCCAGCGCCGCATCGGACTTTTCGTCTTCAGAGAGATAGGCGGCGATCTTTCCGCCGCCCACCACCCCGGCAGTTTCCACGCTTTCCCGCTTGGCCTGTTCGATCACATCCAAAAAGTAGGATTCCAAACTCCGCCTGGGATGGTCCACCGAAAACTCGTCCTCCCGGAAATCGCCCCGCAGAAGTTCCAGAAGTTTCTTTGTGGTCTCCGGCGAGAGTTCCGGCGTGACGATCCGGGTCTCCTGTTTGACGGTCAGAAGTTCGTTCAGGGTCCCGGTAGCCCGGATCCGACCGCCGTAAAGGATGATGACCCGGTCGCAGACATCTTCCACATCGCTCAGAAGATGACTGGTGACGATCACCGTTTTCCCACGGCGTTTGAGAGCCATGATGAGATCCTTCACCTCCCTGCAGCCCAGGGGATCCAGTCCGCTGGTGGGTTCGTCGAGGATCAGCAGGTCCGGGTCGTTGATCATGGCCTGAGCCAGACCGATCCGGCGCTGCATGCCCTTGGAAAACTCACCCACTCTCCGGCGTCGGGCATGCTCCATGCCCACCATGTCCAGCAGCTGGTCGATGCGGTTCCTGCGTTCCGCCGCCGAAAGGTTGAAAAGCGCACCGAAAAAATCCAGCGTCTCTTCCGCCGTGAGGTATTTATAGAGGTAGCTTTCTTCCGGGAGATACCCGATCTCCCGCTTGGTCTCCACCGCCCGGGGGGAGCGGCCCAGCACGGAAAGCTGTCCGCCGGTGGGATAAAGGAGCCCCAGAAGCATTTTTACGGTGGTGGATTTTCCGGATCCGTTGGGGCCCAGCAGACCCACTACCTCCCCCTCGTGGATCTCGAAGTCGATGTCATTCACCGCCCGGGCCTTGGGGCGCCCCCAGAAATCCCGGAAGACTTTGGTGAGGCCCACCGCCCGCACCACCGGATTGGCTGTGTTGTCCATAAGATTCAACCTTTCCGGAACTTAATCCTGAGGAGGTTCGTCAAAGGTCAGCTCTTCGCCTGTGCGCACCAGACGGGCGCTGTTGAAGATGATGACCAGCGTACTTGCCGTATGGAGCATGGCCGCCACAATGGGGGTCATCCAGCCGAAGATGGAGAGCACCATGCCTCCGAAGACGAACACCATGCCGAACACCAGATTCTGATTGATGACCAGCCGGGATTTCCGGGACAGGACCAGCAGCATGGGGATCCGCCGCAGATCGTTGGTCATCAGTGCAATGGATGCGCTGTTGATGGCCACGTCGCTGCCGATGGCTCCCATGGCGATCCCCAGATCGCCGGCGGCCAGCGCGGGGGCATCGTTCACGCCGTCGCCCACCACCGCCACCCGGCCGGTGCGTTTGAGTTTCTCCACAAATTCCACCTTGCCTTCCGGCAGACACTCGCTCCGGAAATCATCCAGCTGCAGAACTTCCGCCACATTTTCCGCCACGGAGGCCCGGTCGCCGGACACCATGGAAACGAAACGCACACCGTTGGACCGGAGTCCGGAGATCATTTCAGGAGCCTCCCGGCGGAGTTTGTCCTTGAATCCGATCCAGCCCAGGACATTCTGTCCCATGGCCACATAGACCACGCTGAGCCCGGATTGCTCATCCAGCGGATGTTCCGGCAGCTTGATCCCCTGCTCGGCCATCCAGTTGGCCCGGCCGATCCGGCACGTCGTGCCGCCGATACTGGCGATCACGCCCTTACCGTGGATTTCCTGAAAGTCCGCCGCTTCATCCAGCTTCAGTCCCGCTTCGGAAGCGATCTTCTGGATGGCCAGTGCGGTGGGGTGGTTGCTGAAGCGCTCCGCCGAAGCGGCGGTCTTCAGGAGTTCCGCCGGCTTGACGCCGCCGAAAGGCTGGAGCTTCACCACCGAGAGGATCCCGTCGGTCAGAGTGCCGGTCTTGTCGAAAACGAAACTGGTGATATGGGCCGCCAGTTCCAGGTGGCTCACGTTCTTGATGAGGATCCCCAGCCGGGCCGCCGCCGCCACCGCCGCCACTACGGCGGTGGGGGTTGCCAGCACTACGGCGCAGGGGCAGGCGATGACCATCAGGGTAATGACCCGCTCCATATCGCTGGTGAAGGCCCAGGTGACGTAAGCAAGCATCAGTACCGTGGGTGTGTAATATCCGGCATAACGGTCGATGATCCGCACCACTGGCGGGCGGCTTCCTTCGGCAGCAAGGATCATGTTCTTCACCTTGCCGAGGGTGGTGTCGCTCCCGACTTTGGTCACCACCAGATCCACCAGACCGGTCAGGTTCTGGGTGCCGGCGTACACCTCGTCCCCGGCAGCTTTTTCCACCGGAAGGGATTCGCCGGTAATGGACGCCTGATTGACGGTGCTTTCGCCCCGGGTGATCCTGGCATCCACCGGGAAGTTTTCACCGGGACGGACCCGGATCACGTCGCCGACTTTCAGACTGACGGCTTCCACTTCTTCCTCCGCATCGCCCCGGACGAGCCGGGCGGTATTGGGGGTGAGCTTGATAAGTTCCTCAATGGAGCGCTGGGCCCCGCTGGCGGTCCGGGTCTCGATGATGATGGTCATCAGAAGGAAAAAGGCGATGATCCCCGCCGAACGGAAATCGCCGCTGGCCAGCGCCGCCAGAATGGCCAGCGCCACCAGTTCATTCATATAGACCTTGCCGTTGATCAGATCTTTGATGGCCGTGGCCACAATGGGAAGCGCCAGAATCACCGCCCCTGCAAAGGCGCTGAACATGGCGGCAAATTCCTGCTTCGGCAGGAGCCATCCCAGAAGGAAGGAGTTGATGATGAGGATCCCCCCCGCCAGTGCAAAGGACACCCGTCCCATGGACCGGTCGTGGCCGGTCCCCCCCGCCGGAGCATCGTGCCCGCAGGGACAGTAGTGCCGCTCCTCTTCGTGGTCATGATGATGCTCGTGATGATGCTCATGGTCATGCCCGCAGCAGCTGTGGTCATGGCCGTGATCGTGATCAAGTTCAAGAGCCTCTCCGGTCATAATCTTTTTGTCTTTCATCTTATTTCACCTCCGCCTGCCCCGGCGCAGGAGCCCGGCGCGGTTCGGGATTGAGTTTGATCCGCACCTGTTTGGCCCGCCCGGCCGCATCGGTGCCAAGAATATACTTGCCGTCCTGATTGTTCAGCACATCGGACAGAACCTGATTGTACAGTGCCATCAGCACTGTGTCGGGACTGGCCAGGTACGCCTCGTGGATGCTCTTGAAATAGATGCTCTGGCTCTTTACCCCGGCAACCACCTGTTTCCGGTAGGTTTCCGCCTCTGCGATCATGGTATCCCTTGTAGTTTCCGCCTCGCCGGCCATCTTGACCCGGTACTGTTCCGCCTCGGAGATCAGCGTCCCCTGGGTGGTCTGGGCGGCGGTGACTTCCGCAAAGGCCCGCTTGGTTTTGGCAGGCGCCGCCACGGTGGTCAACTCCACGCTCAGTACCTCGACCCCGAAATCACCTTTGGCAATCAGTCCGGCGAAATTCCGCTGGACCGCCATGCTGTACTCGTTCTTTTTGGCGTAGAGAATATTGTCCACCAGCGTTCGTCCGGTCACTTCCACTGCCGCCTGACGGAAGAGGTTGGTGATGGTCGTCTGGGGACCGCGCTTGCCGGGATAACCGGCGTTGTCCGGTTCCACCACATCCGGCGCACTGGGATCCGCCGGCGTCAGAAGAAGACTGTAATATTTCCGGGGATTGGTCACCTGATAGGTCACCACCCAGGCGGTATGGATGATATTGGCATCCGCAGTGATGAGGTAGTCATCCTTGCCCGGCTGCATGGGGCCGGCGGAAGCCTCTTCCTGAGGTCCCGCCGCCGCAGAGGGCATAAAGGTCACTTCCAGTTTCTGGGAATTGGTCCGCACCGGTACAAAACGTGTCACGGGGTACGGTGCATACCAGTACCAGCCGGAGTTGTGGGTGTCCAGGTATTTTCCGAAACGGAGCACCACCACGGCTTCCTGTGGACGGACCTCCACATAGCCTCCCAGCGTGAAGAAGTAGATCAGCATGCCGATAATAATGACCAGCAGCGTGAAAAACACCACCCGCAGGCAGCGCACCAGGGACTGCAGTCCGGACTCGTACTGCCCGGACTTGTCAAATTCATTGACGTTGTTCTTTGTTTCCGCCATTTGTCACCCCCGGTTCAGCGGACCCGCGGACCGATTTTCTGAGCGGCACCGGCATTCAGGAGGTCAAAAGGTGCGGCACTGGTGTCCAGAATCAGCGTGGTGCGGCCCTTCATGATCCGGCTTAAGGCATCCAGCTTGCGGAGGAAGGCCGCCAGTTCCGGATTGGCCTTGAAGACTTCATAATACTTGGCGGCGGCGGCATCGCCCTGGGCCCGAATGGTCTTGGCCTTGGCCTCCGCATCGGTCAGGAGATCCGCTTTGGCCTTGTCCGCCGCGGTACGGATCTTGCCGGCCTGCAATGCCCCGTTTGCCAGATATTTCTCCGCCGCGCTCTTCCGTTCCTGGATCATGCGTTTGAAGACCTCTTCGCTGATGGTGGAGGGGACATTGAAGGCGTTGATTCCCACGGCTTTCACCTCGAGCCCGAAGGGTTTGGCGTTGCGCTGAATTTCCGCAAGCATCTCTTTCTGGATCTGGTCAAGCTTCACCATTTTGGCGTCGGTATTGACGATCTGGTTGAAGCTGTAACGGCCGAAGGTGGCGTTCCGGGCGGCCCGCATCCAGTTGTTCAGCCGCTGTTCGGCCTCGCTGATACGCTCCAGCGACACGAAGAACTTCTCCGCATCGGCGATCCGGTATTCCACAAAGATCCCGACGAGGATATTCTGCTCGTCCGCCGTGCTGGTCTCCTCCAGTTTTCCGGCGTTGCCCTCGAAACAGCGGAGACGGCGGTCAAACTTGTAAACCCGCTGGAAGGGGTACGGCCAGCGAAAATGCAGTCCCGGTTTCAGGTCGGCATTTCGTTCGATATTTCCCAGTGTGGTCATGACGGCACACTCGGTCTCGTTGACCTGAAAGGTCACCAGCACCAGCAGCAGCACCGCTGCCACTGCCAGTCCCAGCAGCACTGTCGGGAGATGGTGGAAAAAGTTCTTCGCAGACATAATCTTCGGCCTCCAAAAATAAGTTGTTTGTTGTTCTTTATCGATGAAAAATCTTCAGTCTTTATTGGTCATCTTGCCCAGATCTGCATCAATGAGGTCCAGCCGGGCCTTTTCTTCAAAATTCAGCTCGTAGATCTCGTTTTTCAGGGAAGAACTCACCACAAATTTGCGGATATCCGCCGCATCCTTTTCCAGCAGCGACAGCCGGGCGTTCAGCATGAATATCTGCGGCATGGCCCGGAAACTCGTCAGCTGCCGGCTGAATCTTCCGGCTTCGGCTTCCGCCACTTTGGCAGTACGGACCCGGTAGCTTTCCGCATCCGACAGGATCCGGATAGCTTGGAGCCTGGCCGCCGGGACCACTTTGGTCCGGTAGGCTTCCGCCGCAAGGATCTTGGCGTGCATCTGCTCCATGGCGCCGATGACCTCCTGAAACGCGGGGGCCACTTTTTCCACCGGCGGGTGCAGTCCCAGCACCGGCGTATTGATGACTTCGATTCCCAGCCCGATGTCGTCCGCCCTTGCCTGGATCCGGCGGCGGATGGTTTCCCCGGCCAGCTGGCGGTCCACCGTCATCAGCCGGATCATGGAGGAGCTGGCCAAATACTCGCTGGCCACTTCTTCTGCGATCCGGCGCAGAGCCTGATCCGGATTGACGTTGCCATAGGCGTATTTCATGATCTCACTCCTGCGGATCCGGTACTGAACGGGCATGTCCAGCGAGACCAGCGCCACCGACACACTGTCCCGGCGCTCGTCGCCGGCTTTGTTCTCATCGGCGATCACAAATTCATTTTCACCGTCTTTGGCGTGTTTCTGGGTCCACAGCATGACTTCCGGACGTTTGGCGCCGGAGTCGTCCGCATCGCTCTTGCCCCCCACAAAGACCTGACGGATCCGGTCACAGGCAAATGTCCGGATATTCCCGAAGGGGAAGGGCATCTCAAAATACACCCCGGAAGTCAGGGGTTCCGGAGACACCACCCGGCCGAAACGCTCCCGGATGCCGATCTCGTCCGGTCCCACCTGATGGATGGCTGTGGAAAGCCAGAGGAGAAGGAGCCATGCAAGAACCAGCGGCGCCAGCGCCCGCTCCAGAAAATGATAGAGTCCCGTACCTGAAACCTTGAATCCGAACTGGTAATCCAGCGCTTCCGCCAGGTTCCGCACCACCCCGCCGGGTTCCGTGAAAAGAGCAAGCAGTCTGCTCTCAAAAACCGGCCGGATCTCTTCCGCTGTTCGGGGCCGGTAAAATTCCACGATGAAGTTGAAGACGTATTCCGCACCCAGTACACCGAAGATCCAGAAAAGGATCCAGGCAAAGCGGGTGTCCAGCGCCGGCACTTTCCAGTGACAGCAGACGGCGGAGACCATGGCCAGGAAAAACACCCCGGCTGTCAGGATCAGCGCCCCCCCCGCCGGCCGCAGCCAGCGGAAGGACCTGGCCCGGCTCTGTCCGGCATAAAAAGCCCCGGCAAAAATGCTCACCAGCATCAGAATTGCGGAAACCAGCGCCGAATGCAGTGCATTGCCGGGGAGCGGGCGCCCTCCCATGCGCATCCCCCAGTGCCGGTAAAAGAGGTACAGGAGCCCGGCGGTGATCACTGTCCCCAGCACCGCAAATACATACGGTGCATACCGCCGGAAATTCTGAAAGGTCCTGCCGGCGGTGAACCGTACATCTTCGGCCACGTTGAGCGCCGCATTGTCCTTGCGCCGGGCCAGCAGAAACTTCTCCTCATCCTCCACTGCGGCGGCGTTCAGGAGCATTCCGTACAGGAGCGAGGCAATGGAAAAAACGGTCCCCAGCGCCAGCGGTATCACTGCCATGGCAAATACATCGCTTCCGGCGAACGTGCTTTTGATGATCCCCAGCACCAGTGTGAGGATCAGCAGCACCGCCGTGAGAAGCGTGCTGATGATCGACAACCGGACCAGCAGCTTTGCCCGGTCAATGGCCGAGCGCAGATCGTTGCGGCTTTCCATGCATAATCTCCTTATTTTTTTATTGAAAAAACACAATACAGCCCTTTTGCACAACTACAGAAAATACACCGTTTTTGCAAAAAAAACAAGTAGGGAGCGTATTTTTTCCCTTAAAAAAGTAAGCGGAATGATATGTAAAGCTCCCATCTGTTATCCGGCAAGTCAGAAATATCCCTTGAACGGAAGTTTGTTCGGATGCCGGAGCGTCCGGCATTTGGGACACATGAATTCCTCCAGCATATAGACCACCGCACAGTCCTGACTCTGGAAGAATTCCACCACATCTCCGGTATCCGCCGGGATGGTTTCCCGGGCATTGTCCGCCGTAATAATCCCCGGTCCGCGGACAATCTCGATCTCCACATGACTTGCGGCATTCAGCACCAGATGGCTCACTTCTTCGGTGCTGTTGCTGAATGCAAGTCCGATCCCCACCCGGAAAATGCTGTGGGTGATGCTCCGGTAATACGCCGTACTGCCGTGGACGCTGGCCAGGCCGGCCCCGTCGCCCACGATCTCATTGGCGTAAAGATCCCCGTCGATCCGCACCCGGTAGCGCAGGGCGCTGACCCGGTCCCGGTTGTGGAGAAAAACGTCGTTGATGCCGCTCAGGGTGCGGCCGTTGCACCGACAGGAGACTTTCGGGAGTTTCACCGGGGCAGGCTTCTCCCGGAAAAAGCGCTCCAGAAGTTTCTCCGTGGAGTGCTCCCCGCAGCGGGGAGCCGTCCTTTCGTCCCTGACGGGAAGTTTCGGGATCCCCGGGTATTCCCGCTCGCTCTGAAGGAAGGATCCGTCCCCTCCGTGGGCGATGACCAGTTCCGGGCTCTCCCCGCAGGCTTTTTCCGCTGCACCGTACTGCCGGAGCAGGGGACGGATGTCGTCCAGATTTTTTCCAACAAGTTTGACGATCATGGAGTAACCTCTCTTTTTGCCGTCAGGAGGACCCGTGAGACCATAGCGCAGGGATCCAGGGATTTTTTGGCCCGGACCAGTCCCGGTTCCCCCATGTCCTGTTCCCGGTTCATGAATTTTCCACCGAGGTGCAGCAGGTGCCCGGCCAGGGCGGAAGTGAGTTTCTGGGGGGCTCCCTTGATTTCGTGGTCCGCTTTTTCAAAGTGAATGTCAAAGGTGACGCCGTCCGCCATCCGGCTGAAGATCGAGAATCCCGCCGGCACCCCGCCCGCCGCATACAGGATGACCCCTCCCATATCAAGTTTTCCGAAATATTCCGGAAGCGCCGCCATGGCAAGACTCTCTTTGTCCAGAAAATCACAGTCTTTCAGGCGGCTGTTCAATGTTCCGGCAAGGCTTACGACTTCGGAAAGATTGTTTTCACGGACCGCCTCCAAGCGCCAGCCGGGGTTGTTCCGCTCGAACTGCCGTACCAGATTCCGTTTCTTCCGGAGAAGAGGACCGGTCAATGCGGACTGCTGCTCGAGGTCATAGAGGTAGTCCCGGCTCTCCTCGTCGCAAATCACATCAAAAAAATCACGGACCCCGTCTGCGGCAGGATACGACTCCGGCACATCATAAAACTCCGGCTTGAAACCCCACGTCTCAGCAAGTTTGGCCAGATCGTACAGTTCCCGGGGGGAAAAGGGTTTCCCGATGGGATAATGAGGCATCCTGGAAGATTTCTCCAGCACCCAGAACCGGCCGTCAACCGGCGTGAAAACCTCGCCGTAAGCATCCCGCCAGAGAAAAAGATTGGCTTCGGCGCATTCACAACTCTGCAAATCCGTGTGAGACACCAGTGCCTGACGCAAAAACGCCCGGTCCGAAAACTCGACCGGGCGCAGCGATGCAGCGGAAATGGCGACCATAAAGTCAGACCTTCATGGCGTCAATGTCCTGCAGCATGATCCCGGTGCCGCGGGAGACTGCCCGCAGGGGATCATCGGCCACAAAAACCGGCAGATCCGTCTCTTCGGAAAGGAGCTTGTCAAGACCGTTCAGGAGTGCGCCGCCGCCGGCCAGCATGATTCCCCGGTCGATCAGGTCCGCCGCCAGATCCGGTTTGCAGTGTTCCAGCGTGGAACGCACGGTCTCGATAATGGTGGTCACCGGCGCCTGCAGGGCCGTCCGGATCTCTCCGGCGGACACCCGGACCGTTTTCGGAATATGCCCGTTGCTGTCCAGTCCTTTCACATCCATTTCCCGGTCGTCAAACACCGGATAGGCGGAACCGATCTTGATCTTGATCTCCTCGGCGGCAAGTTCGCCGATCAGGAGATTATAGACCCGCTTGAGGTGGGCCATAATGGCGTCATCCAGCTCATCGCCCCCCACCCGGACGCTTTTGGCGCTTTCGATGCCGGAGAGGGAAATGACGGCTACTTCGGTGGTGCCGCCGCCAATATCCACAACCATGCTGCCCACCGGTTCCGCCACCGGAAGCCCCACTCCCACTGCGGCGGCCATGGGTTCCTCCACCAATACCACATCGCCGGCGCCGGCACGCTTGGCACTGTCTTTTACGGCCCGGTTCTCCACCTCGGTAATGCCGGAGGGTACTGCCACCAGCACGGTAGGATGCAGCAGCCGCCGCCGCCAGGATACGGATCGCATGGCTTTCTGGATGAAATACCGGAGCATTTCCTCGGTAACGTCAAAATCCGCGATGACCCCGTCCTTCATGGGACGGATGGCCTGAATGCTTCCGGGAGTGCGTCCCAGCATGCTTTTCGCTTCGCTCCCAACGGCGATGACATCCCTTGTGCTGCTGCGGATCGCCACCACGGAGGGCTCCGCCAGCACGATACCGTGTTCCCGGACAAATACCAGACTGTTGGCGGTACCGAGATCAATACCGATATCGGCGGAAAAAAATTTTGAGAGATGCTGAGATGACATAGAAAATTCCGTCCCGTTGTAAAAAATTTCACATTTACCATTTAGTATAGAACCTTTTACGGAAATTTCAAGTCTTTTCCGCTGATTCCGGAGAAAATTCACATAATTTTCCGTCTTCTGCGGATACCGGATTGAAAAGCACCGTTTTCTGCAATATATTATCCGCACGAATTTCCGGAGATATGAAACGATGAATCAGGCAGCACAGTTTGCGGCACAGACCATGGTGGACTGCGCCAGAGAGAACGGGTACCTCGACGGTCCCCTCTCCAATATTCCGGCCTTGGCCGACGAGGAAAAAAAACTTTTCATCCGGATGTTCGGGGAACTCAAGAATCACCTGCAGAAGACCGGAAGTCACACGCTTTCGCCGGATGAAATATCTTCTCTTTTCACCTTCACTCTTGCCAAGGCGGCGGAACTGGTGGCTTTCTATCTGGGTGGAAAGCGTGAAGAGGTGTCGCTTCTGGGGATGTTCGACGGCAAGGTTCCTTTGTATGCCGATGAAGAGGTCCTGGGGTTCTGCAAGGAGTGCTCCTGGCCCAAAGAAGCGGCGGAGGCGTTTCTCGCCGTGCCGCCGGAAAACGTGCCGGAAGATGCGGACCCGCTGCTGGTGCTTTTCGAGTCCCTCAAGTGGGCCTTCCGCATTTCAGAACACTTGATCATCGCGTTCATCGAAGACACACATGCCGAAAAACTCAACCGGGAGTGACATTGCCATGGAAACAGTCTGGAACAGGGAAAATCAGAACACCGTCCTCCGCTTCGTGCGGGAAGTCATCGCGGCGGAATTTGCCGGCTCTCCGGACCCGGCCATGCCGGAGATCCCGGAACTCAGAAAGACCGGGGCCTGTTTCGTGACCCTGCACGGTTCTGCCGGGGAACTCCGGGGATGCATCGGCAATCTGCAGGCCTTTGAGAATCTGGGAGACAATCTCCGGCACAACGCTCTGAACGCCGCTTTCCGGGATCCCAGGTTTCCGCCGCTGGACCCGGAGGAACTTTCTGAAATCACGCTGGAAGTCTCCATTTTGAGTTCACCGGAACCGATCCGGACCATTCAGGAGTTTGAGATCGGCAGACACGGGATCATTCTGCAGAGATCCGGCCGGAGTGCGGTATTCCTGCCCCAGGTGGCTCCGGAACAGGGGTGGAACCGGAGCCAGACCCTGACTTACCTTGCCCGCAAGGCCGGACTGCCTGATGATGCGTGGCAGTATGCGGATGCAAAATTTTTTGTCTTCACCGCCACGGTCTTCGGGGAATAAGCCATGCCGGGGGAAATCGGACGCAAGGTGCTGCTGAGTATTGAGAAATGCGTCTTCGGCGGCGACGGACTGGCGCACTGGGGGGAGCGCGTTGTCTTTATCCCCGGTGTCCTGCCGGGAGAATGTGTCCGGGCGGTCATCACGGCGGAAAAACGGGATTTCCTCCGGGCACGGGCCGAAGAGATCGTCACCGCCAGTCCCCGCCGGGTCATTCCGGTGTGTCCTTATGCCGGGCACTGTCCTGGGTGCGCCTGTATGCATGTGGATTTTGCCGGTGAAAATGAGCTCAAAAATGCCCAGTTTCGGGAATTCGCCGTGCGGGCGGGATTTGCGGAAGACAAGCTTGTGCCCCCTCTGGCTCCTGAACCGGAGACCGGATACCGCAACAAACTGGTTTTGCACGTCAACAAAGCCGGCAGCGATGTCATGATCGGTTATGTTGGCAGTGACAATCAGACCGTATTTCCGGTGGAAAAATGCTGCCTCGCCCACCCGGAGATCAATGAATTTCTCGCCGGACAGCTTGCGGATCCCGGATTCAGGCATACGGTCCATCACCGGATGGAGCTTACCTACCGCCGCACCGATCACGGCGGGGTGTTTTTTTTCCGCAACAAGCTCCCCCGGGGTGTCTCATGGCTCCGGGAAAACACGATTTTGGGGGAACTGGCCTGCCCTGCTGATGGATTTTTTCAGGTGAATACCAATGGAGCCAATGCCCTCCTCCGGCGCATGGAGGAGGAACTGCGGGACTTTCAGCCGGAAACCATACTGGACCTCTACTGCGGTGCGGGCCTTTTCAGCGCGGCGGCGGCCCATGCCGGAGTCAAAAATATTCTGGGGGCGGAAATCGCGGAAAATTCCGTGGAGGCTGCCCGTTACAATCTGAAAAAGCTTGGCCGCCCCGATGCGGAATTCATCTCCGGAGATGCGGCGGGACTCATCCGGTCCATGCTCCGGCGCCATCCGGACACGCGGACCATGCTGGTCATGGACCCGCCACGGGGAGGAATTTTGCCGAAGATGCAGGAAGCATTGGTCTGCACGCCTCCGGGAACGCGGCTTGTTTACATATCCTGCAATCCGGCCACCTGGGCAAGAGACGCCGCCCGGCTGATCGCCCGGGGATTCGTCCCGGTTCGGGCCGGAATGCTCAACCAGTTTGCCCGGACCGGACACTTTGAAGTCATTTCCGTGCTGGACAAGGGGCTCTGCGCATGAAAGAACCCGTTTCGTCCAATGCCGGTCACCGTGGAAGACTCCGCCGGAGATTTCTCGACAGGGGGATCGGTTCGCTTCACGAGCATGAGGCGCTGGAGCTTCTGCTCACCTTCGCCATCCCCCGCCGGGATGTGAAAGCTCTGGCCAAGGCACTCCTCAACCGGTTCGGTTCTTTCTCCGGAGTGCTGGACGCTTCGGAATACGATCTTACCGGCTTCGACGGCATCGGCGAAAACGCCGCCGCACTGATTCTTCTGGTGAAGGCCGCCGGAAGTCTCTATCTGGAGCAGCGCATCCACAATGTTTCTTTGATGGACAGCGTGAACGCCTGTGCGGATTTTGTCCGCATGAAACTCGGCTGCGGCGGCAAGGAGACCATGCTGGTCATGTTTCTCAACCGGCAGTACCATCTGCTGGGATACGGCTGCATTGCCGGCACGATTGATCAGGCAGCGGTTTATCCCCGGGAGATCCTTGAGCAGTGCATGCGCTACCACGCCACTGCCGTCATGCTGGCTCACAATCACCCCAGCGGGATCTGTTCGCCCTCGGAAGACGATGTGCGGCTGACTTTGACTATCCGGGACCTTCTGCGGGGAGCAAATATCGAACTTCTGGATCATCTTCTGGTGACCCCGTACGATTGGATGAGCCTGAAAGAACATCATTTGATCTAAAGAACCACTGAAAAGGAGTCAGAACATGAGTACACTTGAAGAACGTTTCGCCGCCCATTTCGGACGTCCGCCCGCAGTTCTTGCGGAAGCGCCGGGAAGGCTGGAAATCCTGGGAAATCACACCGACTACAATCAGGGGTTCGTTCTGAGCTGTGCGGTCAGCTGCCGCACCCGGGCGGTACTGGCTCCCGCTGCGGGGAAGATCTGTCGGTTGAAGGATTTCCGGGACGGCAGTGAAAAGACGTTTTCTCTGGACGACATTGCCGCTCCGCTCCACCGGGACTGGAGCAATTATATCCGCGGGGTCATTTTTGAACTCCGGAAAAGGAATGTGCGCGTGGGGGGATTTGATGCGGCCATTCTCTCGGATGTCCCCCTTTCCGCCGGAATGTCCAGCTCGGCGGCGCTGGAAACGGCTTTCTGCTTTGCCTTCAAAGAGACCTTCGAAATCAACCTTGCGCCGGAAGAATGGGCCAGGGTGGGGCAGGGGGTGGAAAACAACTATTTGGGGCTTCACACCGGACTGCTGGACCAGTTCAGTTCCATTTTCGGGCGGGAGCACGCACTGATCCTTTCGGATTTCCGGACGGTGGAAGTTCTGAAGACGGTGCCTCTCCCGGATGACTGTCTCATCGTGGTGGTCAATTCCATGAAAAAGCACAATCTGGTGGATTCCGAATACAATGTCCGGAGGGAGGACTGCGAAAGCGCTGCCGCCAAGCTGGCAAAGATCTATCCGGGGGTCCGTACTCTCCGGGATGTATCCGTGAAACAGCTTGAGGATGCCAGGGCTGCCCTGGAGGAGCGGGAGTTCCGCCGGGCGGCCCATGTGGTCGGGGAGGACGACCGGGTGCTGCGCGGCTGCGAACTTCTGTGTGCCGGGGATGCCGCCGGATTCGGACGCCTTCTGTGGGAGTCCCACGAATCCAGCCGGGTCAATTTTGAAAACAGCACGGCGGAACTGGATATTCTGGTCGAACTCTCGAAAACGATCCCCGGCGGTCTGGGCGCCCGTCTCTCCGGCGGGGGATTCGGCGGAATCTCCATCCATCTGGTGAAACGGGGCTCCGCCGACGCCTACGCCAAAACCATCCGGAAGGCATACCGGGAGCGTTGCGGGGTGGATGCGGAGATCATCTGCTGTGAAGCCGGAGCCGGGGCTTCTGTCCGCAAAATCGGGTGAAAAAAGGAAAAAGGTTTGCAATCAATGGAATCCGTGATATATTAAATCGTTCCTAATGTCGTGCATTTGGTCGAAAATTCAGGGAAATACACATGACAAAGATTTTTATGACCGGGGTCACCGGATTGGTGGGCAGTGCATTTGTCACTGCACTTCTGCGGGACTGTCCGGATACGCAGTTTGTTTGCCTGGCCCGGGGAGGCAAGAACCGTACCGCCATGGACCGAGTGGGGGAAGCGTTGCGTTCCCAATGTGAATTTGAAGGGACGCCGGAGCGGTTCGATGAGATTATCGCTCACATTTCCGTAGTGGACAGCGATGTGGTGACCATGGATCCTGCGGTGATTGCGGCGGATCCGGCGGCAGCCGGTTCGGATGTGATCTTTCACTGCGCCGCCGATGTGAATCTGGGCAAGGACCCCACCGGTAAGACTTTCCGGATCAATTACGAGGGGACCGTTCACATGCTGGAGCTGGCCAAACTTTTGAAAGTCAAGGCGTTCCACTATGTCAGCACTGCTTATGTCGCAGGCTGTAAAAAGGGCGTTTCCATGGAGGCCGAGGCGGAAGACAGCGGTTTCAACAATCCCTATGAGGAAAGCAAGTTCAAGGCGGAAAAACTTGTCCGCAGATCCGGGATTCCCTTTACGATTTACCGTCCGGCCATTATCACCGGCCGCCGGAGTGACGGGCGGATCCGCCGGCCTCTGGCGTTTTACCGCATCATCGAATTTCTTGCCAAGATGAAGAGCCATCACTGCAAGAAAGCCGGCATTGATCCTACCGGCATGGTGGATCTCAAGATTCATTTTGAAACTTTGCCGTCGGAGCGGATCTATTTCGTTCCCATCGACTATGTGCAGTATGCCATTGCCAAGTGTTTCCAGCTGCCGGTGGAGAACGGGACTTATCATGTTACCGGTGACAGTCCGGTGTCCACCATGATGCTGGATGAGGCCGTCTGCAAGACGCTCAACATCGCCATGATGGATGTTTCCATCAGAAAAGAGAATAATGAAACCGCCAAGCTGATGGAGCGTTTCCTCGGAGATCTTTATCCGTACTACTCGGCGGATGTGATTTTTTCCCAGGATAATGTCCGCAGAGCGCTCGGGGATGCAGCGCTGGCGTGGAAATACGGCAGCAAAGAGCTCGAGATCATGATGAAAAACTACTTTGTGGACTTCTATCCGGATGTGGAGTGGATCCAGAAGGTGATCGGCAACCTGTAATCCGGGCGGACGATATACGACGAGCCCGGTTCTGTTTCCGGCATACGGGAGAATTCGTCAGTGAAAAAGTTTTTTCCCATGGCCGCAGAAGGCTGGATGTGGCTCATTACTTTTTTGCTTCCTTTGAAGTTCGGCGTCTTTGCCGCCATGCCTGAGGGCGGAGCGTTTTTTCCCGGCGATTTCTTCAGCTATCTGGTCATCAACTGGGCGGCAACGGCTTTCGGGTTTCTGACGGCACCGGCGCTGCTCCTGGTCATGGCGGCTTTTCCGGAAGGATTCCGCAAAGAAAGTCCGGGACTGTGCTTTGCTTTCATCTGGAGTCTCGGGATCGCGGCGGGCATGCTGCCTGGGCTGGTCCATATTTCCACCTGGGATTTTGCCCGACTTGAACTCAATCACATTTTTTCCATCGGCTGTTACGCCATGGCGGCATGGGGGCTTTGCGCCGGAAGTGACAGCCGCCGGAAACATCTGATGACGGCCCTCTGGTTGGGATTTCTGCCGGCAGTCTGGTTCGGACTCGAGCAGTATTTCTGGGGATTCAGGAGGTCCCGGGAATTTCTGGAAGCTCAGATCGCGGAGGGGAAAATCGTCAATCAGGTTCTGCGGGCCCGGGTCTTTGACGACCGGGTTTTCGGAACATTCACCTCCGGCAACTCTCTGGCCGGCTATCTTCTGCTTCTCGCTCCCCTGATGACGGTCTGGTCCGCCCGGATCGGAGAACGGTTTGAACCTGCAAGACTCAGCCGGGTCCTTTTTGCCGGGATCACAGCTGCCGGGGCGCTGGCAGTTTTTCTGATGACCAAGAGCCGGGCGGGATTTCTTGCTCTGGCCATGACGGGGGTGCTGACCCTGCTTCTGTACCCCATGAAGCGGCTCTGGCGGATCTTTTTCATTTCCGTCATTCTGCTGGGGATCGCCGGAAGTGCGTGGTATATTCACGCTCGTGGGCGGGGATTTCTCTCCATGACGGCCCGGGCGGATTATCTCCGGAGTTCGGTGCTGCTTCTGGCTGAAAATCCTGCCGCCGGGTGCGGCTGGGGGGAATTCTTCTTTGAACATGTCCGGATCAAGCAGGTCCGGGACCACGAAGCCGCCCACGACCCCCACAATCTGCTGATGACCTGTGCCCAGTCCGGTACGGGACTGGTTCTGCTGGCCATTGCAGGGCTGATGATCCCGGTGACGGTGCTCCTGAAGAAAAGGAAGGCGGGATGGACGGACATGGAAAAAGCGGGACTTTTCGGACTTGCTGCCTTTTATTTTCACGCCATGATGGATATCGACTTCCAGATCCCGGGGCTGATGGCGGCGTATTTTGCTGTCGGGGCGTACCTCCTGACCGGATCGGCAAACGGCCCGGAGCTGGGAAAATGGAAAACCATGCTTAAAATGATGTTGTGTATTCTTGCGGCCGGAGCCTTCTGGTCCTCCGTGCTGGAATTGCGGGGGGAAATCGCTTTGGAAAGACTCAAGGAAACCATCCACCCCTCCCTGCTTCCGGGAGAACCGCCGCCACGCCCGGCAGGGCCGGAGGAGGTGGATGCCGCACTCCTGAAGGCGGTAAAAGCCAGACCCTATTCTTCGCAGCCATGGTCTTTTTCCGGAGATTACTATTTGATGATGAATGAGTTGGATCGGGCTGAATCGGATTACAGAGAATCTTTGAAACGCTCTCCAAAACGGGCGGGGATCTACGCCCGTCTGGCCAAAATCGCTGAGAAACGGGGGGATCAGGCTGCTGCCGGACGCCTCATGGAAAAAGCACACCGGCTTTTCCCCAACAATCCGGCGTATCAGGCGCAGCGCTGACGCCTGATCCGTCACTTCCCCGTCATTTCTTCGTCATTTCGCGGGTACATCGCAGCCCGCTGCGACATTTGCCCGCAGGTGTTACCCTTCGCACCAGAGGCCGTTGCGGAAGACGGGGATGCGTTCACCGGAGCGGGTGATCCCGGTGACGGAGAGGTCTTCGGAACCGATCATGAAATCAACGTGATTCATGCTGTCGTTGACGCCCATGGCGCGCATTTCGTCGAGGGTATATTTCTGATAATCCCGGATGCAGTCGTAGAAGCCGCGGCCGAGGGCAACGTGACAGCAGGCATTTTCGTCATAGAGGGTACTGTAGAAGAGGAGTCCGGTCCGGTTGACGGGGGAGTCGTAAGCGATGAGGGCGCATTCGCCCAAATAAGAGGCTCCCTCATCCATGGCGATCATTTTTTCCAGCGCCTCCTGTCCCCGGGCTGCGTGAATCTCGCAGACTTTTCCGGCATGAAAGCGGATGGAGAAATCCTCGATAAGGGCCCCCTGCCACGAAAGGGGGCGGGTGGCGGTGAGCAACCCTTCGGCCTCACCTTTTTTTGGGGTCGTGAAGACCTCTTCAGAGGGAATGTTCGGGTTGAAGGTCCGACCGTTCAGATCCGTTTCGGAGGCGCCGCAGAAGATTCCCTGTTCCATCAGTCCCACGGAAAAATCCGTACCGTTGGAGGAATGGTATTCCAGACGGATAAAGTGACGGCGATTCAGTTCGTCACAATGACGGTGGATGGTTCGATTGTGCTCATCCCAGTTGGCAATGGGGTTTCCGTCTGTTCTGGAAACGTTCAGGATCGCATCCCACAGGGCTTCCTCGGCATCCTCATCGGACCGGCCGGGGAAGACTTTTCTGGCCCATGCTTTGCCGGGGACACCGGCAATGCACCACTGGTGACGGTTTTCCGTGGCCTCGCGAAAGGCCTTGATGGCGGGAAATCTTGCCGCCTGGGCGCGGGTGCGTTTGCCCTGATCCACGCCGGCCATGCCGTCGGGGTCATCGGAATCCAGCCAGAGAAGGGCCGGGAGACGTTCCGCCCGCCATTTCCAGCGGGAGATCTCCCAGCCGGGGACTTGGGACAGAACTTTTTCATCCTGATAGATGCAGTGGAGTTTTTCGATGGGCATATCGTGGTAGTCCACCACCACCCGTCCGGCACCGGCGAGGTAGCACTTCTCCACGACCATGCGGACGAAATCAATCTGATCAAGCTCTGCGATCAGCAGAACTTCCTGCCCGGGGTCCAGATTCAACCCCTTGCGTACAATGAGATCCGCATAAGCTTCCAGTCTGCGTGGATCCATTTGAATGCACTCCTGATTTTCAAAAAGGGGGGGGTTAAAGCAGTGCGGCCAGATCGGGGGCGGCTTTTTCGAGAAGTTTCCGGGAATAGGAAAGGGCCGTATCCGCATCGGGCGCCGACAGCGCAGCCTTTGCCGCCAGACGGGCTTCGGCCATGTTCAGACCGCAGATCACCCGCCGGACGGGACCGATGGCTCCTGCATCCATACTTAATTCCTGGACCCCCATGCCCACCAGCAGTGCCGTGTACAGCGGGTCGCCCCCCATCTGGCCGCAGACGCTCACCGGGATCCGGTTGGCTTCCGCCGCACGGGCAGTCAGCGCAATCAGCCGCAGTACCGCCGGATGGGACGGCATGTAAAGATACGCCACCCGTTCGTTTCCCCGGTCAATGGCCAGAGTGTACTGCGTGAGGTCGTTGGTCCCAATGCTGAAAAAATCGGCATGCCGTGCCAGAATGTCGGCGCTGAGTGCCGCCGCCGGAGTTTCGATCATGGCTCCCAAAGGCAGTCTGGAAATACACTCCTGCCCCTCCTGTTGCAGTTTCTTCCGGCACTCGGAGATCAGTTCCCGGGTCTCGTCCAGCTCTGCGGGATTGGTGACCATGGGGATCATGACCCGCAGGTCGCCGAACACTCCTGCCCGCAGCAGTGCCCGGAGCTGGATCCGGAAGAGGTCCCGCCGTTCCTTCAGCGTCAGTCGGACACCCCGGAGCCCCAAAAACGGATTGGGTTCCTTGCGTCCGGTAAGTGTACCGAAAAGTTTGTCGCCGCCCACGTCCAGGGTCCGGATGACTACCGGGTGACCGTCACAGCCGCTCAAAATCGCCTTGTAGGCTTCAAACTGCACTTCCTCGTCCGGCAGACGGGAGCAATTGAAAAGATATTCACTGCGCATCAGACCTACGCCGCCGACGCCTACGCTCCGCAGGGTCTCGATATCGGCAACGGAGTCGATGTTGCCGGCCAGATTCACTTCGAATCCGTCCTTGGTTTCCGGACGGGTGCTGCCGGTCTTCATGGCGGAATAGACTTTGCCGGCTTCCTCGGCCTTCAGACGGTAGGATTCTTCTGTGCGGGGAGAGGGGTGCAGGATGAGCCGGCCGTGAAATCCGTCGATGATCACGGTATCGGAGGCGGACAACTGCTCCAGAACCTTGCGGGGGACCCCGGTCAGAGCGGGCAGACCCATGGAGCGGGCAAGAATGGCCGTGTGGCTCACAGCACTGCCGGTCTCCACCGCAAATCCCAGCACCTTGTTCCGGTCCAGTCCAGCGGTTTCCGAGGGCGTCAGCTCCGGTGCGGCAATGATCCGGCGGTCTTCCAGAGCCGGGTCATCGCTTTCCAGATTTTCCAGATGGCGGCGGATCCGTCCGGAAACATCCCGGATGTCCGCGGCGCGTTCTCTCAAGTATTCATCTTCGGTGGCGCCCAGTGCGGCGGCATAGCGGCTGCTGGTGCAGAAAAAGGCGTAATCGGCATTTTTGTGCTGGTCGCGGATCATGGTATCGACCGCACCATTCATGCCCCGGTCGTCCACGATCATCAGATGGGCGTCAAAGATCCCCGCATCTCCGTTATGCAGTTTGGCCTCCAGCTCATCCCGCAGGGCCAGGAGTTCCTTGCGGGTAGCCTCCAGCGCCCGGTGAAAACGCTCCAGCTCCGAAGCGACCTGGGATTCGCTGATTGTCACATCTGCGGGAGCGGCTTCGCTGAGAAATTTCCGGCGCAGCAGCAGCACTCTGCCGATGGCAATGCCCGGAGAGACCGCCGTTGCCTGGATGGTTTCCTCCTGAATGGAATTTTCGGAAGTCAAGGTCAGTCCTCGCCGAATTTGCTGAGGAAAAGCCCGGTGATGGCCCGGCAGGCCTCTTCGGCATCGGTCCCTTCCACCACCAGTTTGAGCGTGGTACCTTGTCCGGCGGTCAGCATCAGAAGCTCCAGCACGCTTTTGCAGTCGCCGCTGCCGGAATGGTTGGAAAGGGTAATGGCGGACTTGAAGGAGTTTGCCTGCCGGACCAGAAGAGAAGCCGGCCGGGCATGGAGCCCCAAGGCGTTCAAAACCTCGACATTCTGTTCGATCCGACTCATATTTCCAACCTGTTTTCCGGGTCGCCCCACCTTATTTTACGGACACACAATGCATCATAATATAGCACAAAAAAGCAAATTTGCAATCTTTGCTTGCAATCATTCCCGACCGGAGGTACATTAATGGAACACATGTTCAACGGAGAAGGAGATTTTGAAATGAATCACTGGAAAATCGAGACAAAGGCCGTCCAGTCAGGTTATGTTCCCGGCAACGGAGACCCCCGGGTGCTGCCGCTCTATCAGAGCACCACATACAAGTACGATGATGCCCAGAGCGTGGCGGACCTCTTCGATCTGAAGCGGGAAGGATTCTTCTATTCCCGGCTGGCCAACCCCACGGTGGATGCATTTGAGCGCAAGATTGCCGATATGGAAGGCGGCGTGGCCGCCGTGGCCCTCTCCAGCGGGCAGACCGCCAATGCCATGGCGCTTCTGAATCTGGCGGAATCGGGGGATCACATCGTGGCCGTTTCCAGTCTTTACGGCGGGACGGTGTCGCTCTTCACAAACACCCTGAAAAAGTGCGGACTGACCTTCACTTTCATTTCGCCGGAGGCCACCGGCGAAGAGATCCGCGCCGCCATCCGACCGAATACCAAAGCACTCTTCGCCGAAGTTCTGGCCAACCCGGCGCTGGTGGTGCTGGATATTGAGCGTTTCGCCGCAGCGGCCCATGAGTTCGGACTGCCCCTGATTGTGGACAATACTTTCCCGACCCCCTTTCTCTGCAATCCCCTCGCCTGGGGCGCGGATATTGTAACCCACTCCACCACCAAGTATCTGGACGGACACGCCAGCAGTGTGGGAGGTATTGTGGTGGAAAAAGGCGGTTTCGACTGGGCGGCATCCGGGCGCTTCCCCGGTTTTACGGAGCCGGATCCGAGCTATCACGGGCTTGTTTATGCGAAAAATTTTGCGGCGGCCCCCTTTTCCGTCAAGCTCCGGGTCCAGATGGTCCGGGACTACGGGGTTCCTGCGGCGCCCTTCAATGCGTATCTCACCAACATGGGCACTGAAACTCTGGCCCTGCGGATGGAACGCCACAGCAGCAACGCCCTGAAACTGGCGGAATTTCTGAAGAAACATCCCAAGGTCGGCTGGGTCAACTACCCCGGTCTGGAGGAAAATCCCCATCATGCCGCCCAGCTTAAATACATGCCCCGGGGCGCTTCCGGTGTGCTGTGTTTCGGCGTCAAGGGAGGCAAGGCCGCCGGCGAGATCGTGATGAACGCCCTCAAGCTTGCCGCCATCGTGGTCCATGTGGCGGATGTACGCACCTGCGTGCTGCATCCGGCGTCCATGACCCACCGGCAGCTTTCCGAAGCCGAGCAAATCGCCGCCGGCGTTTCGCCGGATCTCATCCGGGTTTCGGTGGGGATCGAGCATATTGACGACATCATTGCCGACTTCGATCAGGCCTTGAATCAGGTCCGCTGAAAAGATGAGCGCTCTTCCGGAAATCACACTGGTCCTGGACCGGCTCCGGAGCGCCCATAATACCGGCAATATTTTCCGGATCGCCGAGGCGGTGGGAGCCAGGGAGATCATCTGCTGCGGCTACACGCCGTGCCCTCCCCATCCGAAGCTGGCGAAGACGGCCATGGGGACGGATCTGACCGTCCCCTTCCGGTGGTGCATTTCCTCGCTTGAGGCCGTCCGTCTTCTGCGTGCTGAAGGTGTCCGGGAGATTCTGGCGGCGGAGTGGAACGGATCCAGCGAAATCGCCTGGCGCCACTGTTACCGGTTTCCGCTGGCCGTTATTTTCGGCAACGAGGCCCTCGGTGTGGCGCCGGAAACCCTTGAGGAAGTGGACGGCTGCGTGGGGCTCCCCATGCTGGGAGCCAAGGCATCCATCAATGTTGGAAATGCCGCTGCGGCGATCCTGTGTGCGGTCCACGCTTTTCTGGACGGCAGAAAAAACTGAAACTCCGGAACAGCATCCGGAGGATCATCCGCATCCCGGCAATGACCAGGATTCCGCCGATCCATGCGGAACACGTTCCGATTTGACGGGCGTATTTCATGCAGTTCCACGCCTGAAAGAGATTTACGGAATTGTGACTCTTTTCATCCGCAATGCCCCGAAGGGGACAACGAGTGTCAGCATGCGGGCGGCGGCGTCAGCCATGCAGGCAGTCATTTCCATGGTGGCAAAACCGAGTCACGAAAAAAAGAGGGCAACGGCGGGATATTTTTCCCGGCAATAGAAACAGATCCCTGTCGCAACGGGTGTCATTTCCTGAAAAATGCTGCCGCAGGCAATCCCCCACAGCCGAGGAAGCTGCAGGATGCCTGCAGCGGCATGTCCGGCTTCATGCGCCGGAGTATGGATGAAATAAAAAGGCGACACCGTCCCGGTTTCCCATCCGCGGATCATACGGCAGAACTGCCACAGAAGAAAACCGGAGATCAGGAAATAAATCCAGCGGAATCTCTCTCTGAGAAGGAAACGCAGGCACTTGTTCCGGCGTGGCGGATGTCAGCGGATCACCACCTGTCCCCGATAGGAGAGGTCAAAGGTGGTACGGTGATCGTTGTTCCGGAGAACATCAATAATGGCGCTCTGAAGCGCGCTCAGTAAATACCCATAGTGGGGTCCCACGGGCAGAATGGCCCGGTAAACCCTCCGGTTGCGGTAGCGCAATGTGCAGTCCAGTTTCTCCGGAGCGGCGATATTGACATAGAGGATGGAAATATCCGGGAAGTTCTGCAGACACTCGTTCAGCATCTTCAAAGCCGGTTCCGCCTGGGGACAGCGGGTCCCCGGTGCCGGGGTCTTCCGGAACCCGAAGCCGGAAAGCACCGGCAGGATCCCGGGGATCTGCAGCGATTCATAGCGGTTGAGAACCGTGCCGTCATCGGCCAGAACACGGGGCGAACGGGGGTTTTCGATGGCGGCTCTTGGGATCCTTTCGGAAATGGTGATGCGGAGGGTGTCCGGCAGGACCCGGCGCACCTCACAGCTGGCGATGGACGGGATCTGGAGGATCTTGCTCCGGATCACGCCCGGCTTGAGTTTCCACAGATTATCGCGGCCGGGACGGATCCCCGCCCGGGCGGCAATCTCCGCATTTTTCCCGCCCCAGTAACCGGGGCCCTTTTCCTGCAGATCCAGCACCTGCACGGTGAAATGCCGGTTGTTGAAAAACAGCCAGTTTCCGGAAAAAAAGATACCGAATCCCAGGAGGGTCAACAGCACCATGAACCCGATCAGCAGCCATACCAGACTGTTGACCGCCTTGGATCCGGTCTTCCCGGCATTTTTTTCCATTGCTTTTTTCATGAGGCAAAAGATAGCACACTCTTGGCTGATTGTCAATCTTTTTACCGTTTTTTTTCATCGTTCCGGTGGATTTGAATTTGAAAAAAAAAACGAAAACGGTATATTAACCAGCCGTTTCTGAAAAAGGTCCCAGATCAATAATGCCGGGGAGGGGAAAATGGGCCGGAACTTCCGGATCTGCTGGAAAATGTGGGCCGCCGCAGGGATTCTGATCCTGACCGGGGTACTGATGTTTCTGACGGAAAAAAGGATCACGGACAGTTTCGGTGAAGTCACTTTTGATCAGATCCTCTTTCATCTGTCACTGCCCCGGGGGGTCATCAATCCGGAGCTGGAGCGGCGCTGTTTCAAACTCAGAGCGGAAGAGTGGTGCATTCTTGCCATAGCTGTTGGCTTCTTCCTTGCCGTCCTCCCATGTTTTTTCAGGCGGAAAGGGCGTCTTCGGGCTGCACTTCGGATCGCCGTCCTGGTCCTTTCCGGAATTTTTTCCGGGTACATGCTGTACCGCACCGACAACGCTTTCGGGATTTCTTCCTGCCTCTGGAACCGCTGTCAGCGCACCGATCTCATCGACCGGTTCTACCGGGGACCCGGGCTGGACGATTTTTGTGTGCCGGAGAAGAGATCCAACCTCATTCTGATTGTCAGTGAATCTCTGGAAAGCACTTTTGCCAATCCCTTACTCTGCGGTGAAAATCTGATCCCGGAACTGGCGGAACTGCGGAAAAGGGGGAGTTCCGTCCCCGGTCATTGTCATGTCTGGGGGTGCCACTACACCATTGCCGCCATGTACGCCATTCATTACGGGCTGCCGCTGCTTTATTTTTCCTGCACCAACGGGGATCCGGTTCAGGGAAATATCTTCCGGAAAAAATGTGTCTCCGTCTGCGATGTGCTTGCCCATGCGGGATACCGGATCGCCCATATTCAGGGGTCCCCCCTGAAGTTTGCCTCCCAGAGTTCGCTTTTCAGCCACATTTCCGGGGTGAGACTCCTTGGCGAACATGAATTTCCCGTACAGGAGATCTCCCACCGGCAGTACTGGGGGCTTTATGACCGGGATCTTTTCCGTTTCTGCCGCCGGGAAGCCGTCCGGCTTGCCGGGAAGGGGGAGCCCTTCGTCCTTTCCATTCAGACGGTGGACACCCATGCCGGAAATCAGGCGGAGCCGGGAACAGCCGGCAAATACGGGGACATACGGGACCTGATCCGGCTGCAATCCCGGCTCATCGGAGAATTCACGGACTGGGTATTCCGCCAGCCATGGGGCGGAAACACAGTGATGGTCATTCTCGGGGACCACGATATGATGGCCGAGTCCATCGGTCCGGTGCGGCTTCCAGGACGACGGCAGAGACCCATTTACAACTGTATCCTGAATGCCCGGAACGGATTGCATCTCCGTCCCCGCATTGCAGCGGCATTTGATTTTGCTCCGACGGTTCTCGATGCGCTGGGGTTTCGCTGGGAAGGGTTCGCTCTGGGAGTCGGCAGGTCGCTGTACCGCAAAGCTCCCACCGTGCTGGAAAGCTGCGGTATGGAAGTCTGGAACCGGGAATCCCAAAAGCGTTCCGAACTGTACATGCGTCTGATTTTGCCTACCGCCCCGTGACAATGGGTTCTCCGGCCGGCCCCCGGATCACTGCGGCGGGGAAGCCGTAGCAGGCGGAAATATTTTCCGGAGTGATGACTTCATCCGGCGCGCCGTCGGCGGCGATGCGGCCATGATGCAGGAGTATGATCCGGTCCGCAAACCTGGCGGCCAGATCAAGGTCATGGGAGATCATGATGATTCCGGTATTGCCGGTGGCTGCCAGTTTCCGAAGCAGCGCAAGGAGTTCGTATTTATGCCCGAAATCCAGGGCGGATGTCGGCTCGTCAAGGAGCAGCAGTTCCGGTTCCTGAGCCAGTGCCGCCGCCAGCAGGACCCGCTGCTGTTCCCCTCCGGAAAGTTCGCCGTATGGGGTTTCCGCCCGGTCCAGTATCTGCATTTTATCCATGGCCCGGTCCGCCGCCTCCCGGTCCTGGACAGTGAAGCCCTGCCACCACAAGCGGCGGGAAATGCGTCCCAGCATGACCAGATCCCGGACCTTTCCGGAAAGAGTCCGTCCGGCAAGCTGAAAGGTCACGGCCAGACGGCAGGCACGTTCTCGGGAAGAGATCATGCGCATATCGCGGTCCCCCAGCAAAATGTGTCCCGCATCCGGACGGAGCATGCCGCAGCCGAGACGCAGCAGGGTGCTTTTGCCGGAACCGTTCGGGCCGATGACGGCGGTAAACTCCCCCTGACGGAAATGGAGATCCAGGCCCAGGAAAACCTCCCGGTCCCGCCGGTAACGGAAATCCACGTTTTGGAACTGCAGTTCAAGAGGGGTCATTCCGCGCCCCCCGAAGTTTCCCTGCGGTACAGTAAATAGAGGAAAAAGGGTCCGCCCAAAAGCGCCGTCACCACCCCTGCCGGCAGTTCCTGTTCCCGGTAAACGCTCCGGGCCGCCAGATCGCAGAGCACCAGAAAGAATCCGCCGAGAAGAAAGCTTGCCGGGTAGAGTTTCCGGTGTTCAAATCCGATGATCCTACGGGCGATGTGGGGGACGATCAGCCCCACAAAACCGATGATCCCCCCCAGGGAAACCGCCGCTGCGGAGGCAAGAGACGCACATCCCAGCAGGATCATTGTGACTCTGCCCGGGGAGACGCCGAACCCGTGGGCGAAATCCGCTCCGGCGGAAAGTGCATTGGTTTCCCGGGCCAGCGTCCACATGACACCGAAGCTGGCCAGAATAAGACTTCCGGCGGAAAGCAGAAGCGGCATATCCTGTCCTTCCAGATTTCCCAGCAGCCACCAGACAATGCTGTTCAGTTTCGTATTTCCCATGATGCTGATGAGGAGCATGAGGATGCTGGAACAGAGGGACCCGGCCACCACCCCGGAAAGAAGGATCCGGGTACCGGACCCGCCCCGGCGTGAGGGCAGCAGCACCAGAAGCAGCACTGCCACGGCTCCCGCAAAGGCTCCGAGTGGAAGCACCGGCCCCCCCGCCGATGTCAGTCCCAGAAGGATGATGACCGCCGCTCCCACTCCGGCCCCGCCGGAAACCCCGAGAATGTAGGGTTCGGCCAGATCATTGTGAAGAACCGCCTGACAGGCAGTCCCGCCGGAAGCCAGCGCTGCTCCGATCAGAAAAGCCCCGGCAATACGCCGGAGCCGCAGTGCAGAGATCAGGGCATGATCCGGCTCCAGCAGTTCAAAAGGCGTGTAATACTCCGATCCGCCGCAGAGGGCAATCACAAGGATCCCCGCGCCGCAGAGTATCATCAGCGCAAACGCAGTCATTTCGTACCGGTTCACTTAGAGCATATTCTCCAGTTTTCTGACGATCCCTGCGAAATAGTCCAGCGCCGCATCCACCGGTTCCGGCGTATTCAGGTCCACTCCCGCATCCTGCATGATCTCCAGAACATCCTTGCAGGAACCGGCTTTCAGAAATCCGAGATATGCTTCCCGGGCGGGCTCGCCGTTTTTCAGAATGCCGGTAGCCAGCCGGATGGCTGCCGACATGCCGGTCGCGTACTTGTAAACGTAGAAATTGTAGTAGAAGTGAGGAATTCTGGCCCATTCGTGGGAAATGAGCTTGTCCCCGTGGATCCGGTAATACAAAGCGTTCAGTTTTCCGTACTCATTGTCCAGGAGATCGGCGGTGAGAGGCGTTCCTTCTTCCGCCAGACGGTGGATCAGCAGTTCAAATTCCGCAAACATGGTCTGACGGTAAATGGTGCAGCGGATCTCATCCGCCAGATGGCAGAGCAGATAGGCTTTCAGATCCCGGTCCCGGCTGTTGGCCATCAGGTGTTCGAAAAGCAGAATCTCGTTGGTCGTGGAGGCGATTTCCGCCGCAAAAATGCTGTAGTCGGCATACTGGTAGGGCTGGTGATGATTGGAGAAATAGCTGTGCATGGAGTGTCCCCCCTCATGGGCAAGGGTGAACACATCGTTCAGCGTGTGGTCAAAGCTCATCAGAATGTAGGGCCGGGTGTCGAAACAGCCGCTGGAGTACGCTCCAGAACGCTTTCCCTTCCGGGGCGGGGCATCGATCCAGCGTTCTCTGACGGCATTTTTCCAGATCCTGCCGTATTCTTCGCCGAGGGGTTTCACGGCACCATTCACCAGCTTGACGGCATCGTCCCACGAGTAACTTTTCCGGCAGTCCGGCAGAAGGGGATTGTAGAGATCGTAAATGTCGATCTTATCCAGTTTCAGTACTTTTTTCCGAAGTTCCACATAACGGTACATGGGAACCAGATGGGCGTGGACCGAGTCGATGAGCCGGGTATAGACCTGTTCCGGAACATTGTCGTCAAAAAGTGCCGCCGCCAGACTGGAAGGGTATTTCCGAAGCCGGGCGGAGACCACATGCCGCTTCACCACGGCATCCAGCGTGGAGGCAAAGGTGTGCCGGAGTTTTCCGTAAGAAACGTGCATCTTCCGGAATGCCGTGCGCCGGACCTTCCGGTCCGGGTGCTCCAGAAACGTGTGATAGCTTGCGTGGGTCAGCGTTTCTTTCTTTCCGTCCACAGTAAGAGTGCCGAAGGTCATGTCCGCATCGTTCAAAAGGGAAAATGTGCGGTCGGGGGCGTGGGTCACATCGGAATAAAGTCCGATGATTTTCTCTTCCGCCTCCGAAAGCACATGACTCCGGGCACGGACAACTTCTTTCAGGCTCCGGCGGTGATCCGCCAGAACGGGAGAGTCAAGATATTTCTTCATCACCTTGTCTGGAAGCGCGGAGAGTTCCGGCATGAACCATGCGGAAAAGGGCGCCAGTTCCGCAAACGCGCCTTTGATCCGGTCCAGCCGTGAGGATGCTTCTGCGTTTCCGGTATCTTCATCTGCCCGCAGATGGGCGAAAACGTAGAGTTTTTCCGCCAGCCGGTCAAAAACTTCATCCGCACGGATGGCATCGGCAAGAACCTTGTCGGAATCCTGCAACTTTCCCCGGTAAGCGGCAAATTTTTCCGCCAGACCCCTGAGTTTGGCAAAATCTTTTTCCCAGGCGGCGCCGGAGGGATAAATTGCTTCAATATCCCAAACAGGGAGTTCATTTGTTTTCTGAATCATCGTTTCAACCTTTCAACCTTTCAACGATCTCTCATGCGAAAGAAAAAAGGCGTACCTGCAAAAAACTTGCAAGCGCGCCCTGGTGTCAGGCTTCCGGGCCAATCTGCAACCGGCCCTTCCGTCGGATTACTGCGCCGATGCCGTACCGCTCGGGATGAAGAGCGGGGTCCCGGCGGGGATCACTGCATCCAGCTCGTCATTGCCGTTTTTGCGGAACGTGCTGATCACGCTGCCGTTCAGTTTCCTGAGTTCATCCATGGTCATGCCCTTGGCCTTCAGATAGTCCCGGACGGAAATATCGGAGGTGGGCTGGTCCATCTTGGTACTGTTGAGTCCGCTGGCATCGACCTTGTCTGCCGCGGGAGCAGCTTCAGCGGGCGCGGCTTCGGCCGGGGCGGCTTCAGCAGGAGCAGCGGCGGCGGGCGCGGCTTCGGCCGGCGCCGCAGTCTTGGCGACGGCCCCGGCTTCCGCTGCCGCCTGTTCAGCCTTGGCGGGAGCGGCGGCAGAAACCGCTGAGGCCGTCCTGGCAGCGGCAGCCCGATCTTTTACTGCCGCACCCTTGCCGGGAATGACCAGCTTCTGACCGACCTGGAGTTTGCTGGCCGTCGCCTCGGTAATGTTGTTGGCGGCCATCAGATCCGCCGCCTTCACATGCAGTCTGCGGGCGATTTTCGGAATATTGTCACCTTTGCGGACAACATAGGTCGAACCGGCGGCAACGGAAGCCGCGGCAGCGCCTTTGGCGGAAACGGCGACAGTTTTGGGCGCCTTGACACTCCTGACCGCCTTGCCTCCCGCCGGGATCACCAGCTTTTTGCCCACATAGATCCGCTTTGCCTGAGCTTCGGTAAGATTATTGGCGGCCATCAGATCCGCTGTACGGACATGATGCATATAGGCAATCTTGGAAAGGGTATCGCCTTTTTTGACCACATAGGTTCCTCCGGGAGTCAGTGCTTTGGAAGCTGATTTGGAGGATTTTACCGGAGCATAGCCGGCATCATTGAAGCTGGGAAACGCTTTGGGTGCGGCAGCAGCCGGCGCGGCAGCGGCCGGTGCCACGGGGAGATCCTTGACCTGATCCTGGGTCTGAACCGCAGGGGCCGTTACAGCAGACTCATCTCCGGCAGCGGCCGGAATATAAGGACGGTTGTCCATGACTTTGGTACTCTGGCAGCCGGTCAGCACGAGCATCCCGCCCATGACCGCCGCTGCACCGGTCAGCTTGACCATGTGTTTCATTGAAGATCCCCTTTTGTAAGATGTTGATGGTTTCGCACGGTGTATAATATAAAAAGTTTCCCGGTAAATGCAAGGAACAGTTGCGAAAATCTTTTGCTTTTTCTTTTCCTTGCAATTCCCCCGATCGGCTGTATTGTATCTGAAAACAGAAAAACACCGAAAGGACCTTTTATCATGTTCAGAAAAAACAGTCTGTCGTTTCTTGAGAAATTCATGCTCGCCTCCAGTCCCTCCGGTTACGAAATGGAGGCGGCGGCAGTTTTCCGGAATGAGATCTCCGGATTCTGCGACCGGGTGGAGACCGATGTCATGGGCAATACCATGGGGATCCTGAACCCGGACGCTCCCTTCCGGGTCATGCTGGCGGGACATTACGATGAGATCGGTTTCCAGATCGTCTATATCGATGACAACGGCCTCCTCTATTTCCGGAAGAACGGCGGCATCGACAAGCTGAACATTCCCGCTTCCGAAGTGGAGATCCTGACCCCCCGGGGGCGGGTCCCCGGGGTCATCGGCAAAAAGCCCATCCACCTTCTTTCCGAGGTGGAACGCAACCGGGCATTGGAACTGGAAAATATGTGGATCGACATCGGGGCCGAGACCCGCGCCGAGGCTGAGAAACTTGTGTCCGTAGGAGATCCCGTGGCGCTCAAAAGCAATTTCCGGCGGCTCAATGAAAACCGTATCATGTCCAAGGGCATGGATGACAAGATCGGTGCCTTCATCGTGGCGGAGACCCTCCGGGCCCTCTCCAAACGCAAACTCCATGTGGCGGTTTACGGCGTCGGCACGGTGCAGGAGGAAGTGGGCTGCCGGGGGGCACAAAGCAGTACTTTCGCCATTGATCCTCAGGTCGGGTTCGCCATTGACGTTGGCTTTGCCACGGACATCCCGGACGTGGCCAGGACTCAGTATGGCGACGTGCGTCTTGGCAGGGGGCCCATGCTTTGCAGAAGCTGCGACTGCAACACCGTTCTCGGGAAAAAGATCCGGTCCGCAGCCGGGAAATTCAAGATTCCGTATCAGGAGTGTGCGGCTCATCGGGCCTCCGGCGGCACCGACGCGGCCATCATCCAGCTTGCCCGGGGCGGCGTGGCTACGGCGCTCTTCAGCATTCCCAACCGCTACATGCACTCCCAAGTGGAGATCTGTGACCTCCGGGATGCCGAGGGGGCCGTCCGTATCATGACGGAGACCATCGCCGCATTGAAGGGCAGCGAAAAATTCCGTCCGGGACTGGACTGACCTCCGTCTTATTTTTCGAGGTACCTGGCGGCCAGTTTCTTCAGGGCCGCCACCTGTTTCTCGGAAAGTTTTTTGCCGTTGAAGAACTGTCCCCGGAGGGATTCGTAAAACTCTTTGTCGTTAAAGGTGAACCTTCCGCGCTTCACCGGTTCCGCCCACTTTTTCACGGCGGAAAGGGCATCGAAAATTCCTTTCAGATCCCCTGACGGAAGTGCCGCTGTCCCGGCGGATGTTTCCGGCGCAAGACCGAGCATCCGGCTGATCAGTTCCCGGTCGGTGAGTCCCTCTGCATATTTTTCTGCGATCTTACCCAGAGCGGCAAGCTGTTTCCCGGAGAGTTTCCGTCCGCCGGACGCCTGTTTTTTCAGGGAATCGAAGAATTTTTCGTCGTCATAGACCCGTCCCCGGCGGGTCACCGGGGCCTCCCATTTGACACCGTCAAAGGCTGCAAAAAGTTTCCGGTAATCCGCCTGTTCCGTTTCGCTGGCGGCCATGGCGGCGGCTTTTTCGCGCCTTTCTTCGGCGGCTTTTCCGGCGGAACGCATTTTTTCCGCCAGATTTTCCGGCAGGTCCCCACTGGACAGCTGGTTCTGATACCGGGCCGCCAGATTCACCAGGGCCTCGTACTGTTTGGAGGTCATGGCGCGCGTTTCCTTGTACTTATCCCGGATGGAAGTATAGAATTTCCGGTCATCGTAAGTCCGGCGGCCGACTTTTTCCGCCGGAGCGAACTTGACCTTGTCCAGCTGGGAGATCAGTGCATCCGCATCGGATTCCGGGGGAGCATCCGCCAGTTTTGCCGAGGCCATCCACGGCATGAACTGGTCATAAAATTCGTGCATCATCTTTGTCCAGCCGATCTCGCCCCGCTCCACTGCGTCCAGTTTTTCCTCCATGCCCGCCGTAAAGCCCACGTCGAAAAGCTGCGGCAGATGCAGGACCAGAAAATCCACCACCCGGCACCCCAGTTCCGACGGGACCAGCTTTCCCTGATCCCGGGTCACATAACCCCGGAGCACAATGGTCTTCATGATTGTGGCATAGGTGGAAGGGCGGCCGATGCCGTTTTCTTCGAGTTCTTTGATAAGGGATGCTTCCGTGTAGCGCGGCGGAGGTTCCGTGAATTTCTGTTCCTGCCGGAACTCTCCGGGTTCCACTGCATCTCCTTCACGGAGCGTCCCCAGAATGGCCGCTTCCTCCGTCTCGTCCTTCCGTTTGGCCGCATCGTTGAAAACGGCAGTGAACCCGGGGAAGACCGGTACGGTCGCCGTGGCCCGGAAGGTGGCGACGCGCCGGTCTTTGGCCGTAATCTCCACATCCGCCGTGGTCAGCTGCTGGACCGCCGGACTCATCTGACTGGCCACAAAGCGCCGCCAGATGAGGGTATAGAGCTTCAGCAGGGGTGCATCCAGATAAGGGGCCACCATCTCCGGGGTCCGGCGGACATCTGTGGGACGGATGGCCTCGTGGGCCTCCTGGGCGGAGGCTTTGTTCCTGAAGATATTCGGACGGGCCGGCGCATAATCTTTCCCGTAGGTGCTGCGGATGAAATTCAGTGCGGCGGACTGGGCCTCTTTGGCAATATTCACCGAGTCGGTACGCATGTAGGTAATCAAACCGGCCTGCCCGGCCTGCCCGAGGTCAATGCCTTCATACAGCTTCTGAGCGTATGTCATGGTGCTGCTTGCGGTAAAATGAAGCTGATTGCTGGCCGCCTGCTGGAGGGTGCTGGTGGTAAAGGGCGGCGGCGCATTTCTCCGCCGGGGCTGACTGGTAATGGATGTCACCCGGGGAACGGAACCGGCTTTCAGTGCCTTGACCAGTTTTTCCGCCCCGGCGTCGTCCGGGATCCGGAAATCCGCACCGTCGATCTTATGGAGTTCTGTGACAAATTCTTTTCCGTCCCGGGTCCGGCAGACCAGCTGAAAATTCCAGTATTCCTCGGGGACAAAGGCGGTGATGGCCCGTTCCCGCTCCACCACCAGCCGCACCGCCACGCTCTGGACCCGGCCGGCACTGATGCCTTTTTCCAGACGGGACCACAGGAGGGGGCTCACCTGATACCCAACGATCCGGTCCAGCACCCGGCGTGCCTGCTGGGCGTCCACCAGATCCAGATTGACAGTGGTCTGATTCTTGAGGGCATTCTCGATGGCGCTCCGGGTGATCTCGTGAAAGGTGACCCGGTGGAACGGCTTATTGTTTGAGGATTTCAGGACCTCCTGCAAATGCCACGCAATGGCTTCTCCTTCCCGGTCAGGGTCGGGGGCGAGATAGATCTCATCGGCCTTTTTAGCGGCGGCCCGGAGTTCCCGGATCACCTTGGCGCTGCGGGGAGTATCCACATACTCCGGCTGGAAATCGTGTTCGATATCCACACCGAAAGAGTGTTCCGGCAGATCCCGGACATGGCCCATGCTGGCCAGCACGTCATAATCACGGCCCAGCATCCGGGTAATGGTGCGGGCCTTGGTGGGAGACTCGACGATCAGAAGCTTGTTCATTTTTTTATCCTTACTCTATTGGCGGCGGGAGGGCAGGATTCCCCCCGCGCGTATGTGTATGTATGTATGCGTGTGTGCGCATAAAATTACTCTATCACGCCAATCCCGGTTTTGTCAAGCAGAACGGCCTCCATTCAGTCAGAAACAGGATTTTTCCGCCGCCAAATGCGATTGAAAAAAGACCACTTCATGCTATTGTATGAAGAGGTATTTTCTGAACATCCATCCGGCATGCGGAAGCGGAAATCAAAACAATTCGGAGTCACATTATGCCAGCGGATTTTGTCCATTTGCATCTGCATACCCATTACAGTATGCTTGACGGAGCCTGTACCGTAAAGGGGCTCCTGAAACTTGCCCAGGAAAACGAAATGAACGCCATGGCCATCACCGACCACGGCTACATGGGCGGCGTTGAGGAGTTCCATCAGGAACTCTCCAAGGCCGGCTTGAACCCCATCATCGGCGTGGAAGCATATCTCGCCCCCGGCGACCGACGCGACTTCAACCCCAACAAGCCTTTCAATAAAGGCGGTTTCCATCTGATACTGCTCGCGGAAAACGAAAAGGGGTACGGCAGTCTCTGCAAGATGATGTCCGCCGCCAATAAAGAGGGATACTACTATAAGCCGAGGATCGACAAGGAGCTGTTGAGAACTTACAGCAAGGGGCTGATCTGCTCTTCGGCATGCATCGGCGGAGAGATCTCCCAGTTTTATCTGCAGGGCGACGAACAGCGCGCCGAACAGGCTCTGAAGGAGCACCTCGACATCTTCGGCAGGGACAATTACTTTATTGAGTTGATGGATCACGGCATCGAAGAGGAGCAGAGGTGCAACCGGTTCCTCGTCCAGATGGCGAAGAAGCACGATCTGAAACTGATCGCCACCAATGACGTTCACTATATGCGCAAAGAGGATGCCGAGGCGCATGAGATCATGCTCTGCATCCAGACCGGCGCGAAACTTTCGGAAAAGCATTTCCAGTTTGCCGGACCGCATTTTTATTTCAAGAGCGAAGCGGAGATGAAGGAGCTTTTCAAGGAGCTTCCCGAGGCTGTCACCAATACGCGTCTCATCGCCGACCGCTGCAAGATGGAATTCCATTATGTGCCCGACGTCAACCACTACCCCAAGTTCTTCATGCCGGATGGACGTCTCGCCGACCGCAATGATCTGCGCAATGTCTGCTATGACAATATGGAAATGCGCTACGGCTTCGATCCGCGCAAGATCGGCAGTCCCGATGAACATCAGAAGATGATCCTCGACCGCATGGAGTATGAGCTTTCGGTCATCGAACGCACCGGATTCATCAGCTACTTCTTCGTGGTCTCCGACTTTATCCGCCATGCGAAATCGCAGGGGATCCCGGTCGGTCCGGGACGCGGTTCCGGCGCCGGTTCGCTCGTCGCCTACCTTTCGCTCATCACCGATATAGACCCGCTGCGGTTCCACCTCTTCTTCGAGCGCTTTCTGAACCCGGAACGTGTCAGTCCGCCGGACTTCGACGTCGACTTCTGCGAAAGACGGCGCGGCGAGGTGATCGAATATGTGCGTCAGAAATACGGATTCGACAGCGTCGCCCAGATCTGCACCTACGGTCAGCTCAAGGCGAAGGCGGTGGTCAAGGATGTCGCGCGCGTTTTGGGGCATGACTTCGAGTTCGGCAACAAGCTTTCAAAGATGATCCCCGAGGATCCGAAGATGACTTTAGCCAAAGCCAAGGAGGAGAACAAGGAGCTTGCCGAGGCACTGGAAAAGGATCCCGATGTCCAGAAGGTGTGGAAATACGCGACCGTTCTTGAAGGTCTGAACCGTCAGACCGGGATCCACGCCGCCGGCGTCATCATCGNNTCATCGGCGACCAGCGGCTCGACAATCTTGTCCCGCTGGCGAAGAGCGCATCGGACAGCATGGTGGTCCCGTTCCCGGCTCACCCGTGCGAGGAGCAGGGACTGCTGAAGATGGACTTTCTCGGAC
>DCGO01000139.1 GCA_002314605.1 Lentisphaeria bacterium UBA1776
CCCGTCACAAGATTTGGGACATTAACCAAGATTTGGGACATTAACAAAAGTTACGGCTTATGTTCAGCAGGCAAGAAAACGACCGGCCCGGCCGGAGGATATTCCGGTGTCCGGACGATAGGCGGCAACGCCGTTGACCCATACACACCGGATGCCCTGTGCCGGGCGGTCCGCATGGATGTAGTCGGCAGCGGAAGCAAAATTTTCTTCATCGAACAGCACCAGATCGGCATGAAATCCGGGTTTGACGGCGCCGCGTTTGTCCAGTTGAAACTTGACGGCGGGATCCAGGGTCATCCGCCGGATGATCCGACCGGGGTCAACTCCTGCGGCACGGGCGATCCGGAAAAATTCCGGCATGGTTCCGAAAGCCCTGGGGTGGACTCTTGCGTTGCCGAATGCCCGGCATCCGGCATCCGAGCCGGCAAAGACCCAGTCGAGGGTCAGAATTCTTTTCAGATTTTCTTCCGACATGCATCCGAAGGCTGCCCGGGGCATGGCACGGGCGAGGAGCCGTGTCATGGCTTTTTCCGGCTGGACGGCAAGAGCTTCCGCGATCTCTGCAATGGTTTTGCCGATCCATTGAGCCTGCTCCGGGGCAGGGGAGTCCACCATCAGGACTTTGGTCCAGTCCGGGGGATTGCTGCGCCACAATCCGGCCAGTTTCTGACAGGCATCCGCTGATGCGGCAAGCTTTTCCTGAAGGGCCCTGTCTTCCAGCCGGTCAAAGGGTGCGGGGGCGAGGTTCCGCAGACCGGTGGAACTGTAAGTATATGGATAACGGTCCGCATGGACCCGCAGACCGTCGGCCCGGGCCTCGTCAAGCAGACGGATGGCGTCATCAAGTTTGTTGAAATTTTCAGTGCCCATGGTCTTGAAGTGGCTGACCTGCAGACTGCCGGAGCCGGCCCGGGCAATGGAGATCGCTTCCCGGAGGGCGTCAAGGAGCCCCGCTTCTTCGCTTCGAAGGTGGGTGGCGTATGGTTTCCCGGTCCCTTTCAGGAGGGCGGCTAGGGCGGCGACTTCCGCCTCCGGCGCAAATTTTCCGGAAACGTAATAGAGCCCGCTGGAAAGTCCGAGGGACCCCAATTTCAACTCTTCTGCAAAGATCGCTTTCATTTGCCCGATTTCCGCCGGAGTCGCCGGACGGTCGATGGAATCCATGACCTGCATCCGGAGGGAATTGAAGCCGGTAAAAGTTGCCACGTTGACAGCAGGAACCGTCTCTTTGAGGTGCCGGATGAACCCGGCAAGGCCACCGTGGTCTCCCCGTTCATCCGGGGAAAAGCCGCAGTTGCCGCAAATTTCCGTGGTCACTCCCTGGGAGATTTTGCTGTCGGCTCCGGGGGTCTCAAAGTAATTTTCATCCGAATGGCTGTGGGCATCGATAAAGCCCGGCGCCAGCGCGAGGCCCCGACCGTCTTCCACTCTGATCCCGGCGGCGGGAATTTTTTTCCCCGGCGGGGTGACGGCGGCGATGCGGTCGCCGGAAAGGAGCACATTCGCACAACGGCCCGAACCGCCGAAACCGTCATAGAGTTTTGCGCCGGCGATCAGGGTATCCATCTTGCTCGCGTGCCTCAAACATCACTTCTGCGGTTTCAGATGGGGGAATAGGATCACATCCCGGATGGAATCCGCTCCTGTGAGGAGCATGACCAGACGGTCAATTCCCATACCCATTCCGCCGGTGGGCGGCATGCCGTATTCCAGTGCCGTCAGAAAATCGAAGTCGATGGCTTGAGCAGGGTCTTTGCCGCTCAACGTGACCTGATTCATGAAACGGTCGCGCTGGTCGATGGGGTCGTTCAGTTCGGAGTATGCATTGCACATTTCCCAACCGTTGATAAAGAGCTCAAAACGCTCGACATAGCCTTCCTTATCGGGCTTCTNNCCGTGTATCCGGGGCTGATCTCCTGACCGTTAATCTCCAGTTCATAGACATCCACCAGCGTGGGATCATCGGCGCACTTCTTGGCCAGCGGCACAAGTTCCATGGGAAGCCGGGTCACAAAGGTGGGTTCGATCAGGGTGTCTTCCACCAGTTTCTCGTAAATCTCGTGGGTAAGTTCCAGGTCGGTCCACTCCGGATGAACATCGGTGCCCAATGCTTTGGCCTTGGCGTATTTTTCCTCGCGGCTCAATTCGAACCAGTCGGCGCAGGCGGCCTCCCTGACCAGGTCCCGGTAGGCAGCCCTCCGCCAGGGTTTCCCCAGGTCGATATCCCGGCCGCCAACGTGAATTACCAGCGATCCATTGATTTTCATGGCGAGGTATTTGATCATATCCTCCACCAGTTCCATCATGGTCTCGCAGTTGCCGTAGGCCTGATAGAGTTCAATGGCGGTGAATTCCGGATTGTGCTTCCGGTCCATCCCCTCGTTGCGGAAATTGCGGTTGATCTCGAACACCTTTTCGAAGCCCCCCACCAGCAGTTTTTTGAGAGAGAGTTCCGTGGCGATGCGGAGGAACATATCCGCATTCAGGGCGTTGTAATGCGTTTTGAACGGGGTGGCCGCTGCGCCGCCGGGGATGTACTGGAGCA
>DCGO01000018.1 GCA_002314605.1 Lentisphaeria bacterium UBA1776
AGTAACGGTTACCCACAAAAATTCCAGAAGGACCAAAAAATGAACATCAATTACGGACAGGAAAACTCCGCAGCCGAAACACTGGACATGTACTGCCGGTGGATCCTTGAGCAGGAATACGATGCAGGGAAGATGGGAAAATTCATCTACTGCGGCGAAGGTGCTTTTGAGTGGTACATGATCTTTTACGCCCTCCGCACCCTTTCGCTGGGGGGAATCCTCCTGAACAAGCCGGAATACATCCGGGCGGCGGAGCCGTACATGGACCTCTACTGCGGCGAACAGCTGGAAAACGGCGCCCTCACCTCCAATTACCGGGGGAAGAAGGCTTCCGAGATGACCCCTCAGGAGACCGAGGACCTGATCCGCAACGGCAAGCTCAATCTGGCCGACAACGGTTCTGACTGTCAGGCGCTGGTCCAGGCGGCCATGCTCACGGATTCACCGGAACGCAGAAAACGCTATCTGGACACCGTCCGCAACTGGCTGGACAAGTGGGTCCCCATCTGGGCCCTTCCCGACGGGAGCTACGGCAACGGCATCTGGGGCGGCCACAAACTCAACGGGACCTACTCCTGCGCCGTCAATGTGTGTTCGGCGCTGGCGTCCTACAGCATCGTCTCAGGGGACGACCGTTATGTCCGCAATGCGGAAGGCTTTGCCAAATTCATCTGCGACCACGTCCTGCCGGACGGGCGGCCGGTCTTCTTCAACGTCTATCCCCGGATCCGCCAGTTCATTCTGGACGATTACAGCCACATGTTCTACACCCTCGAAGGGCTTTGCTGGACCCACTTTGCCTCCAAAAACGGGGAGGTCCGCAAAAAGATCGAGACCTTCCTCAAAAACTGGATCTTCGGCAAATACGGGATCCTCGCCTGCTGGCCGAAGGAGTTCAACTGGTTCAACGGCAACTATGTAAGCTTCTGGAACGCCACCGACGAGAAGGGCAATGAACTGGAGTCCTTCGGCATGTGGGCCTGCCCCGGTTGGAAGAACGCCAAGGCCAACGGCATCCCGCACCTCTTCAGCTACTACCTCAAGTATATTGAGGAAAATGCCGAACTCCGGGACCGACTGGAACGGGGGACCCGCTATCTCTGCCGGCCGCTGGACGCCATGGTCAACGGCGTGATGGCCAATCCCAGAGAGCAGTACGGGCATTACGCAGTCCAGTCCACCGGGTTCGCCGGACTTACGGTGGCGGAATCCATCCGCCCCGGATTTGTTTTCGAGCTGGTGAAAAAGGAAAAGTAAGATGTTTCTGAAATTGCTGACAGTGGTGTTGTTCGCCGCTGCAGTCAGCCTTGTTGGCGCGGAGGTGAAAATGGATCGTGATCAGGGTTTTCCGGTATGTCAGGAGGCGGTCAGGCGCTGTCAGGACAAAGCGTATTTCCGGGTAGTCCTCTTCGGGGCCTCCAATACGGAGCGGTACATGCCCACCGTCCACTGGGGGGATGTGCTGGAAGTGGGGCTGCGGGCCCGGTTCGGCCGGAAATTTCACCTGATCAATTCCGGGATCTGCGGCAACAACACCCGTGAGGCGCTGGCCAGGTTCGACCGGGATGTGGCGTCCTTCCGGCCGGATATCGTCATCATCACACTGGGGGGCAACGACTGCAATCCCGTGCCCCCGAAGCATGTCCCCGAAAAGGAATACATCGCCAATATGGAAAAGATCGTGGACCTGGTCCGGGGACTGGGGGCGATCCCGATTTTGCAGACCTACTACAAAATGCTGCCGGAAGGGATGGCGCCGGAGCGCTATCAGGCGTTCTGCCGGAACATGGAACTTGTCCGGGAAATCGCCGCCCGGAAAAAGGTGTTCCTCATCGACCAGTTCGACCTCTTCGACCGGCTGGACCCCGCCGAACACCGCTACAAGCTGATGGTCAATGCCATGCATGTCAATGAAAAGGGCAATGCCGTGATCGGGCTCCGGGTCCTTGCCGCCTTCGGGATCGGGGTCAAAGAGATCAGCCACCGGGAGCGGCTTCTTTCGCCCGCTGAACTATTGGGTACCTCTATTTAGTTTCTGCTCAATAAGGCATGATTTTTTCGGCAAATGCAAACATTTCTGTGCCAAAGACTACTTTTTCCATGCGGGGATGATATGGAAAAAATCGCTGTGTGCATTCACCGGATTTCAGAAAAAACGTCATCGTCATCGAAAAACGTCGATAACGTCCGGAAAATTGCGCACATTTTGAAAAACAGGACTTGAAAATGACCTGTTCTCTGATTGATTATAGTACTCACAAAAATAATTAACAAAAGGAGAACAGGTCACGCAGAATGTAACGCAAGAAGCCGAAAAATCAATCCCCGGAGCCATTAAAATCAACGAAAAAGAGGTACTGGACCATCTTGACGGTCTGGTCGCAAGTCCGTGGAAGACACGCTGAACTCACTGCTCAACGCAGAAGCGGATGCCATTTGCAACGCTTCCCGGTACCAAAGAACGCCGGATCGGCTGGATACACGAGCAGGTTCCTACAGGCGAAAATTACTGACTAAAGCAGGAGAGGTTGAACTTCGGGTTCCGCATCTGCGCACCCTCCCGTTTGAAACAGAGATCATCAAGCGGTATCAGACCAAGCAGAGCAGCGTAGAGGAGGCTCTGATTGAAATGTACCTCGCCGGAGTTTCGGTTCGCCGTGTAGAAGACATCACCGAGGCATTGTGGGGCACAAAGGTCAGTCCGAGTACGGTCAGTGAGCTCAATCAGAAAATTTACGGAAAAATCGAAGAATGGCGTAAACAGCCGATTGTTGGCGTACATCCGTATGTTTTCATGGATGGGATTTTTCTCAAGCGCAGCTGGGGCGGCGAGGTATAGAATGTATCGGTACTGGTCGCCGTGGGCGTCAATGAGGATGGCTATCGGGAAATCCTGGGCATAGCAGAAGGCAGTCGTGAGGATAAAGAAGCGTGGAGCAGTTTCCTGCCGTATCTGAAAGGTCGGCCGGGAGACTTGCAGGACTCCATGGCCTCCTTGGCCCCGATCAG
>DCGO01000036.1:0-6579 GCA_002314605.1 Lentisphaeria bacterium UBA1776
GCCAATGACCACGAAGGACTCTTCCCCTCCCTTGTAGATGTTGTTGAAGGTGACGGAAGCCGTGCCCTCGTTCTCCGCCTGATCGCAGGCACGGAACTCGTAAGTCGTGTTGTTGACTGTCGCCGTCAGTTCTTCAGTCACGGACTTGAGATCTTGCCATTCGCCGCCGTTGATGCGGTACTGGAACCTGGTGATGTTGGAGATCGTGTCGTCGGCAGTGACCGTGAAGGTCACGCTTTCCTTGATTTCTTCGGTCTCGGCACCGGTGATGGTGATGACCGGGGCAACATCATCGTAAGCGATCTTGTAGTAATTGCCCAGAGCGTAGTTTCCGGCCTGGTCAGCCGTCGCAAAGCGGTAATAGTATTCGCCTGCGGGCGTGAAGCAGGAGGTTCCTTCCGTCGCGCTCACGCTGGTCCAGTCGCTCCATGTCTTGCCGTCCTCGGAACAGATCGCCAGGTTCTTCTCGATGCCGGAACCGCCCTCGTTGTCGGTACCGGTGACCGTAAGTGCGGCGTCCGTTCTCATGTAAACGGTCTCGGCGGTCTCGACCGTGTCTCCGCCCGCAAAAGCGGTTTCGCCGCGCTTGACGGTGATGGAGGTCGGATCCGTTCCGTCGATCTTGAACGTGACCGTCTGCAGTGTTTCGTTGCCGGCAATGTCAACGGCCGTGATGTCAAGGACCATCGTCCCCCCGGTGAACGCATCGCTGCTGATCGCGTAGTTGTAGGCTTTGTCCGTACTCGTATCAAGTTTGGTCACGGTCGCTCCGTTGAACACAACGGAGGTCGCTTCAGCCGCCAGCGCATTGGCATCGCTGATCGTAAACACGTAATCCGCCGCGACCTCCTGCGTCCACACGAGATCGGTCAGCGGATCCGACTTCATGACATCCTGATACGCCGCCGTTACCGGGGTGTCCGGATCGTTGCCGTAACTCGTCAGAGTCCTGGTGTACAACCCCGCGATGTCCTTCGTATAACCGATCGCGGCGGGCGTCACGTCGATATTGACCTCGGAGAGTTGCCTGGCTGTGGCATTGCCGGCCTTGTCGGTGACGGCAACATAGTACCCTTTGGAGAGGTTTTTCCCTTCCGCTTCAAACGCAAACGGATGATCCTGGCTGTATTCCGTCCAGGTTTCCGTGTCGGTCAGGTCGATCGGGCTGATTCCGTCGTAGGTGCCGGAGATCCAGTACTTCTGAACGTCGCCGTTCGGCTCCGTCACCTTGATGCCGGAGTGGCCTTCGGACGGGAGATCCCTGGCATCCACGCTGTAGCAGTAGGTGATATTGCCCTGATCATCCACAACGGGGGAACCTTCCGTAATGATCGGTCTATCGTGTTCATCGTGCCCGGTGACCGTCTTGTTGAGGGTATCCTTGTTGACCCAGCCGGCTTCGACACCTTTCCCGGCAGCCGTCACATCGCCCTTGACTTCGGTGATGGAACCTTCCGCAGGAGCGATGGTATCGGAGAGCACCTGATAGACGTTCATGGAAACGCCGGTGCCGTCCGCCCCATAACCTGCAAGATAGATGAAGTTGTACTTTTCATCAATGACCACGCCGTTGTCCGTCAGAATGCGTGCGGCAGTCCAGTCGTATTGTGTTTTGGCGGTTTCGGCGTCAACCCATTCATCGTCAACGACCCACTTGTAGGAGACGGCGTCCGCAGCTTTGCCCGGATTGTTGAATGCATCGGCTGCAACATGGGACTCATTGGTGTAGTAGGTGTAGTTGTCGTCGTTGGAGTACTGCCCGGCCTGACCGCCGGCGTATTCGTAAATCGGAGCAGGCTTTTCCTCCTCGGAGGCATCGCGGGAGAGGAGACTCAAGTTTCCGGTCTTGGAATCGTAAACGGCGGAATACATTCTGCCGCCGTAGCAGGTTTCCAGATCATCGTTGACGGTGATGGTCATGTCGTACCCGTTTCCGTAGAGCGTGAAATCAAAGCCGGAGAAGTCTTTCGCATTGCTGACCAGTACATAGTCACTCTTGCCTGTGAGATCCACATCGACGACGGCGCCGAGAGACGCTGTATTTTCAACCGTGAAAGTCGTGCCATCAATCAGGGTCGTCTCGTTGTCGTAGAGATTCCAGACCATCGCGCCGGCGAGGTTCAGGGAAGTGAAGGAGAGGGTTCCGTCCAGAACCATCCTGCTTCCCGCGGCGATCTTCGTTGTGGACAACGAATTGTCGCCGGAGAGGGAGAGGACACCGAAATAATCAACCGTGAGATCGTTGACAGTGTCGGTTTTGACATTTGCAAACGAGGCCGCCGAGCCGACAACCAGAATCGTGCCTGCCGTGAGCACGGCACCGCTGATCGTGGCACTGTCCAGCTTCATGGTTTCATTCGCCGTAAGTTCGACCTTCTGCTCGGTCGCTTCATTCTTCTGGATCGTGGCCCAGACAATATCCAGATTTGCTCCGCCGGTCTGGGTGATGTCAACGTCCTTGAGCGTACTGAATTTGACCTCGACATTGCCATTGGCATTGATGGCGGCACCCTCTCCATACATGGAGGTGAACGTCATCCCGTCGCCCGAATCGTCCAGCAGATTGATGACCGAGTTGCCGACAAGATAGCCGGTATTCATGACAAAATTACTCCCAGCCGAGAGTTCGCTGCCCAGGTTTATGCCGGCACCGGTTATGGAGATCGTCTCCCCTGTGGCGGTCGCGTCGTGGACCAGACCATTGGTGATCTTGATGTCCTTGGCTGCCAGGTGCACAGTCTCCATATTCTGGCCGGTGATGTTCAATTCGTTGTCCGCCCCGATCTCGGCATTCCGGATGTCGCCGGCAGCGCCTTCTTCCGGAGCTTCCCCGAGATCGATGGTGATATCTTTTTCAGCTGACAGGGTGCCTTTCAGGATGCTTGAAGAGGTGTTCGCCACCTTGATGTCGTTAGCGGCCTTGAAGTCCACCACGGCATGGCCTTCGTTATCCAGCGTAATGTCATACGCAAGGGCTTTCGCACCGCGTTCAGCATTGCCGCCATTCAGCACGGAATTGGCGGAGTTGTTCGAAATGTGGATGCTGCCGTCTTTGGCAACGGCTTTGAGCGTGCCGGTGACCGACAGCTCGCCCAGGTTGACAACGCTGATCGCTGCATCAGCGGAAGCCGCATCAATGGAGGAGGTGAGATCGCCGCGGAGCTCGGCGTTCTTGACATCCTGAGTATTGAGAACGGTGATATTCGATTCCGTGGTCAGGTTCTCCAACTCGGTCCCGTTGTCATTGAAGAAATAGATGTTATTCTCATCCGGGACAACTTCGCCGCCGCTCCCGATGGGGCGGACCATGACCATTTCGCCAAGGCTGCAGGTCTTTTTGAACTCGGCGATTTCTTCTGCGGTCATCGCCTGGTCGATGAGGATCATGGCGCCGTCCTCGACGGTCACGTTGCCGAGGAATTCCTCCGCATCGCCCGTTTTCGCGGCCCGGAACGTACCGGTGGAGGCGATTTTTCCTGGATCATCCGCCTTCGCGAACTCTGCAGCTTCGCCGACCGTCAGTTTGCCGGAGATCACGGCTGCCTTGGTCACGCCGAGGGTACCGGCGTTGACGGTGAAATCGGCGGTGACGTTGCCGCAGATTGTCAGTGTGGCGTCCGCCGTCATGGCAGCGGCGACGATGGCGATTTCATCGTTATAGACAGGGGTGGTCACATCGAATTTGGTCAGCCGGGCGACAGGCAGTTCGAGGTCAAGAAGCTCTTCCTCGCTCCAGTTGCCCACGTTATCCACGTAACTCAAATAGACCTCCTGGATTGTGGGATCCAGCACCATGACAGTTTTACCGGCATCGACCATAACAGGTTCTTCCTCGTGGCCGTCGTAATAGACCTTTCTGATCTTCATCTGATATGCCCCTGAGCCGTTATCGTTCATGTTGGCGGTTACAAAGACTTGATAAGCCTGTAAATCATTATCATACACTTGCTTATAGTTGAGATCACCTCTTGTGGGAGCGATGTCGTCAAGCACCGTCTTGACAGAGAGACTGCCGGAATTTGTCACGTTATCTGCGGCATCAAACTCAACGCTGTCACCATCCGTATCAAGGGTTATGGCAGTATAACCGTACTTCTGTGTTTCGCCATCCTTCGTGTAATTCACCACGTTCAGACCGGATCCGCCCTTGTTATCCGCAGCAAAACCTTCCGCGCCTGTGACCGTGATGGTATTGGCAGCCTGTTCACCGCTGGGATCGTTGACATAGATCGTCAGGGTTTTCTGGGTCTCGTCATACTTCTTATAGACAACTGTCCCCTCCTGCGAAGAGGATTTGTCGATGGTGATCTTATCGGTGCTGATGGTCGGGGCAACGTTGTCCTGGACGCATTTAACGTTCATAGTAGAGCTCGCGTTGCTCACGTTATCCGTGGCGAAAACGTAGGGTGTACTGCCGTTATTGACATCCATCTCGATGCCTGCGGGCTCCTTGGCGACACCATCAACGATCAAGGTCTTTACGCCGGATTGTTCATCTTCGGGTATGATGTTGATCGTGATCGTGTTTGCGTTACCCTTGTAATACACGGTTCCGTCGGCATAATAGCCGGCATCTCCGCCGCTCAGATACGATATATTGATCACGGGAGCGGTATTGTCCTGGATGAGGGTATAGGTCGGTGACTGCACGCCACCTTCAGTGTCATAATCAAGATATGCATAATACGGGGCTCTGGCCGCCAGTGTCGGGTATTCATATTTGCCCGTCGTTTCCCAGTTTCCGTCCTCGTAAGTAATTTGGTCCCCCGAGCAAAGGAACGTTCTCCAGTGTTGCCCGTCGTGGTAGTAAACGTCAAGGCTATAAAAATCCTCTCCTTCGTAATTTCCGGAGAACTTGATGATATTGTTTCCCGCAAAATAGTAAGTAGTGTCGTCTTTCTTATAAACCTTGGACTCATCACCGGACTTTGGGGTGATATTCATCGTAATGTTAGCCATAATCGTAATTCCTTCTTTTTGGTTTATTGTGTTGTCAAAAAATGAAAATTTCAGATCGCCGGATCACCTTCCCACCTCCACGGGGGAACAGGGGACCGTGTTTCAGGTGGATATGGGTGTCATGTTTTTCTCCTCTCTTTGGGTTCATGGTTTTATTTTCAGAGTTCGGTTTTGTCGGGTCGGACAGGTCGGACGGGTCATGCTGGCGCAGAATTGTCCGATAGTCGAAAAGCAGTTCTTCCTGACTTGCTTTTGCAACACTGGTGAGTTTGAGTTCGGTCTTTTTACCGGCAGCCCTTGCTTCGCTGCCTTCAACAATATTGGCGACACCGCTGCGCACCGCCTGAACCATCTGATCGAAAGTCCGGTCTTTCAAAGAGATGCTTTCAGAACAAAAAGCCGCCGTGGCATCGCAGATCAGCGTGCCAGGACGGTATGTGACAAGTTTAGTGTATCCGCCGTGAGCGGAAATGAGAGAGGCTGTATGATTCATAGCCGCAGCCCTCCGGCAAAGGAAAGCACCCGGTACATCTTTGTCAGACGTGTCCGACGGGTCAGACGGGTCAGACCGATAAGACGAGTCACCCGGCGATACACCGCCTTCGCCGTCACCGTGATCCAGCGCTTGAAAGTTCGGACGGTCCGGGCAATGACAATATACCCGGCAAGTGCGCCGGTCCGTTCCGACATGCCGCACACGTCGGCAGAGACCGAAAGAGTCGGCCGGCTTGCCGGTTCCGCCGCCGGGATCATCACCTGAGTCTCTTCACGGACCCCGGTGCAGTCGTACGTGACGGGTGTCTCCATCCGTTTCTCTCCAAAAAAACATCCCTTGACCTGAATATAGCATGCCGCCATCAAAAGTCAAAGGAAATCTTGAAAAATTTTTTTGCACCGCCAATAAAAAAAACAGTGGAAATTTTTGCGTTCCGGTGTACATTACATATCTCTTTTTTTTACCGTTTCCGATTGACGCACAGGGGGCAAGTACAGAAGATGAATCAATGGATCACATGGCTGGAAGAGGCGTCCGTCCTGCTTCCGTTTGCGGGAGGACTGGCGGCATTCTGCTTTCCCATGCGGGAGAAGCTGACTTCCCGGACCGGGGCGGCGGCGTGCGCCCTGGGGAGTTTCCTTTTTGCGGCGGATGCACTGCTGACGCTGAAGAATGATCCGGTGAACGCCCTCTTCATGCTGGCGGTGGGGCTGGTCGGGCTGGCGGCCTCTTTTCACGCCCCTGCCTATCTTGAGGGCCACGCCAAAGAGAAGACCGGCGTCTTCTGGATGCTCTTCGGCGTAACATTGAGCGCCATGATGATGGTGACGAGGCTGGAGAATTTCATCCTTTTCCTGATCGCATGGGAAGTGATGGGACTGGCCAGTCTGGGTCTGGTGGCCTTTGAATACGAGGTCCGTTCCGTGGGCCGGGCGGCATGGATCTACGCTCTCTCCTGCGAGGCGGGAGGGATGCTCCTCATGCTCTTTTACCGTCTTCTGCCGGAAGCGTCTCCGGCGGTGTCTTTTGCCGTTGCTCTTCTGGGATTCGGACTGAAGGCGGGACTCCCCTTCCTCCACGTCTGGCTCCCGGATGCCCACCCGGCGGCCCCGGCTCCCGTGTCG
>DCGO01000036.1:6629-13591 GCA_002314605.1 Lentisphaeria bacterium UBA1776
TCATGTCCGGCGCCATGATCCCCCTGGGGTTCTGCGGCCTCTTCCGGTTTGCCGTCACCCCGGACTGCGGCACGTTTCCGGGCTGGGCCCTGCTGATCTGCGGGACGGCCGGAGCCTTCGGCGGGATCCTTTTTGCTCTTCCGGCCAAAAATCTCAAGCGGCTCCTCGCTTATTCCAGCATTGAAAATATGGGCATTGCCGGCATGGGATTCGGCGCGGGCCTCCTGGGGTTCGCCACAGGAAATGCCATGATGGGCTGGTGCGGCATGTCCGGGGCGCTCCTTCACATTTTCAACCACGCTCTCCTCAAGGGAACGCTCTTCCTCGGCGCAGGGGCGGTCCTCCGTTCCGCCGGGACGCTGGAGATCGACGAACTGGGGGGCCTCCGGAAAGCCATGCCGAAGACGGCGGGCTTTTTCGCCATGGCTTCCGCCGGGATCTGCGGGCTCCCTCCCTTTGCCGGATTTACCGGAGAACTTCTGATCTACATCGCTCTCCTGAACGGCATTCTCCGCGGCCGCGGAGGTCTGGTGGTCTGGTGTATGGTTGGGGTGATCGCCCTTGCCATGACCGGGGCCCTGGCCGCAGCGGCGCTGGTGAAAGCCTTCTCCGGGACCTTTGCCGGACTCCCCCGGAGTGAAAAGGCCCTGCAGGCTTTCCCCGAAAAAACGGGGATGACCGTCGGCATGGGGATCCTCTTGATCCCGTCCCTGCTGGTGCCCTTTCTGGCTCCGGTCCTCTTTCCCGACTACGGGATCCTCGGGAAAAACGCCGCATTTTCTCTGATGATGCTGATCCTCTTCCGGGGCGTGAGGTCCCTTTCCCGGAAGACGGAGCCCCGGCAGGTCGGGACCTGGGATTGCGGTTATGCCGCCCCGGATGGAAGGATGCAGTACACAGGGACGGGATTCATCCGGCCTCTGGGCGACCTCTTCAGCAGTTTTCTGCGTTTCCGGAAACATACGGAACCGGTCAACGGCGGATTCCCGGTCCCGGCGGCGGCGGATGCGGAGGCGGAGGATCTGGCTCTCCGCATGATCTGGAAACCGCTTTTCTGCGGGGTGACGCGTCTGGCGGAAATGACTCACCACTTCCAGTCCGGGTATCTTCACTTGTACATTCTTGTCATGCTGATCGCTCTGGCGGTCATGCTGATTTGCGGGATCATCCCGTGGGGAGGGCTCTTCCGATGAAAGATCTTTTGATTTACTGGGCCGGGATCCTGGCCGCGCTGGCGGGGGCGCCCCTCCTGTGCGGCATCATCAACCGGGTGAAGTCGTTTGTCGCGGGCCGTCAGGGGCCCCATCTCCTCCAGCTCTATTTCGACCTCCGGAAACTTCTGCACAAGTCTCCCGTGCAGAGTTCCGCCGCCGGACCCCTCTTCCGGATGGGCCCCGCCGTAACGCTGACGGCGGCATGCGGGACTTTGCTGCTGCTCCCCCAGGGGGCGGTGCCTTCCCCTTTCGCCTTTACCGGAGATATGCTGCTTTTTCTGTACCTTGCCGGCACTGCGCGGCTCTTCACGGTCTTTGCTGCCATGGAGACGGCTTCCAGTTTCGAGGGAATGGGCTCCAGCAGAGAGTGTGAATTTGCCGTCCTCACCGAAGGGGCCTTTCTGGCCATTTACGGGGCGCTGGTGCTGATGACCGGTTCGCTGTCGCTTTCCGGGTGTCTCCTCTCCAGCCCCGCCATCGGGAGCGCGGTGCATGCCATGGCGGTGATATTGCTGCTGCTGGCGCTCTTCGTGGTCATCCTCGCGGAGTGCTGCCGGGTGCCGGTGGACGACCCGGAAACCCACCTGGAACTTACCATGATCCACGAGGCCATGATCCTGGACCACTCGGGAAGCGATCTGGCCGTGATCCACTATTCGGCATTTCTGAAGATGTGGGTGCTCTTTTCCTTCTGGATGCTGATCCTGCTGCCCCGGATGCATGCCGGACTGCAGCTTCTCCTGCAGATCGCCGGAGTGCTGGTGCTTGCCGGGATCACCGGGGCCGTGGAGTCCTGCATGGCCCGCTGCCGTTTTCTGAAAGTCCCCCAGCTTTTGAGTGCGGCTCTCGGCATGGGGATCATGGCGGTCATGCTGGTGCTTTTCTGAGGAAGGAAGATTCTTTATGGAAATGTTTACGGAAGTTTTGCTGGCGATTTATCTCATGCTCTGCATCAGTCTGGCCTGTTCCAGCCGCCTTCTGCACTGCATCCGGATCACGGCGGCCCAGGGGCTGGCGGTGGCGCTCTTCCCTCTGGCGGCATGGAACTGGAAGGCCGGGGTTCCGGCTTTCGGCGTGCTGTTTGTCGCGGCGGCCGGACTGGTGGTCAAGGCCCTGCTTCTGCCGGTCCTGTTGGAGCGGACCATGCGCAAGGCCCATGTGAAACGGGAACTGGAACCCATGATCGGCTACACCCAGTCTCTGATGCTGGTCCTGTGCGCTGGGGCGGCGGCCTTTTATTTCTGCCGCCGGATGACGGTCCCCGAAGGCGCTTCGCCTCTGGGCCCCCCCACTGCCTTTACGGTCATGTTCACGGGGCTCCTGATGATCGTGGCCCGGCGGAAGGCCATTACGCAGGCCATCGGATTCCTGACCTTTGAAAACGGCATCAGTCTCTTCGGCATGAGCATGCTGCTGGAATCGGGATTTCTGGTGGAGCTGGGGATCCTTCTGGACGTGTTTGTACTGGTATTTGTCATGGGGATCGCGGTCTTCCATATCAGTCGCGAATTTGCCCATATCGATGCGGACCGTCTGCATCAGCTCAATGACGACACTGAAGAAGAGGAGGTGCGCTCATGATGAACCTTCTTCCCGTATGGATCCCTGCCCTGCCGCTGGCCGGCGCGGCGCTGGCGTGGGGGCTTCGCAAAAAAACAAAACTGCAGAACTCTCTGATGACGGCAGTCGCTTTGGGGCACATGCTTCTCACGGCGGCGCTGACGCTCCATCCGGAAGCGGGAACACGCTGGGTCGGGTGCGACGGGCTGTCGCTTTTTATCCTGCAGCTTACAAGCGTGCTCTTTCTGGCGGTGTCGGTTCACTCTCTGGTCTGGCTCCCGAAGGAGCTCCGGGGACAGGAGAGTGCCGTACACCCCGAAGGGATCCTGAAGACGCACATCTTCGTCATCTGCATGCTGGCTTTTCTGGGGACCATGAGCATGGTGCTGCTGTCCCGCAATTTCGGGCTCCTCTGGGTGTCGGTGGAAGCCACCACGCTGGTAAGCGCCCCCCTGATCCTCTTTCACCGTTCGGCGGCTTCCATCGAAGCGATGTGGAAGTATCTCCTGATCTGTTCGGTGGGGATCGGATTTGCACTTTTCGGCACCATGCTTCTTGCGGCGGGGGCCCATACCGGCGGGGAGGGGCTCTTCTTTGACGTGATCCGCCGTCACGGAGCGGATCCCGGGTATTTCAAGGCCGCCTTCATCTTCATTCTGGCCGGGTACGGGACCAAGATGGGGCTGGCACCCTTTCACACCTGGCTGCCGGACGCCCACAGCGAGGCTCCGGGGACGGTTTCGGCACTGCTCTCGGGCGCACTGCTGAACTGTTCGTGGCTGGGGATCCTCCGCTTTTTCGAACTGGCTCCGGAAAGCGTCCGTAATTTCTGCGGGAACACGCTTGCGGTTTTCGGGGTGCTGTCGCTGCTGACGGCGGCGTGTTTCATCCTCCGCCAGAGCGATTACAAGCGGATGCTCGCCTATTCCAGTGTGGAACACATGGGGCTGCTGGCACTCTTCTGGGCTTTCGGGGCCGGGGGGATCGGTGCGGTCCATTTGGCGGGGCACTCGATCCTGAAGGTCACGCTCTTTCTTCTGGCCGGCAATTTTCTGCTGGGATGCGGCACCCGCAAGGCGGCATTGCTGGGAGGCCTCCTGAAACGGCTTCCCCGGAACGGGGTGCTGTGGAGCCTGACCATCGTCATGATCTGCGGACTGCCGCCGTCGCCCCTCTTTGCCACGGAATTCGGACTTCTTTTCCGGCTCCCGGTATGGCTCTGCATCGCGGTGCTTATCCTGCTCTTTACAGTCTTTGCCGGGATGACCTCCATTGCGGTCCGGATGCTGACCGGACCGGACGGGGAGCAGGTCCCCGCTCCGGAGGCGGCTCTGGATGCGGAACGGTGCGTCGCAATACCTCTGATCCTGCTGGCTGTCGCGATCCTTTTCGGCGGCGCCATGCTGACCATGCTTGGAAAGGTGCTCTGAAGCTATGTCCAGAATGTTTTCAGCCGAAAATGCCCAGTGCGTCCGTTTGACGGATGTCCCGTACTTTTCTCTGCCGGAGCTGAGGGAAGAATTGAAAGCACGTCTGGCGGAAGACTGCCGGATCCTGGCCTTCTTTGACACCCGGAAGATCGCGGATGTGACGCAGTTCATTGTGGTCCTGCTGGACCCCAGGGAGCGGAAACTGCGTCTGGGGATGACGGCCATGCAGAATGCGTATCCGGCCTTTACCCCGGAGATCCCTGCCATGCACTATTTCGAGCGGGAGATCTTTGAGACGACCGGCATTTGTCCGGAGGGGCATCCCTGGCTCAAACCGGTCCGTTTTTCGACGCCGGGAGCCGTCTGCGGCGTCACGGATTATTACCGTCTGACGGGGACGGCGGCTCATGAAGTCGCCGTCGGCCCCGTGCATGCCGGGGTCATTGAGCCGGGACATTTCCGTTTCCAGTGTCTCGGTGAAAATGTGAAACATCTGGAGATCGAACTGGGGTACCAGCACCGGGGCGTGGAAAAGCTGATCCGGCAGGGCGGGCCCCGGTTCATGCATCTGGCGGAAACGGCTTCCGGTGACAGTTCCGCTGCGGCGGCGCTGGCGGCGGCCAGAATCCGGGAATCGGCTGCGGGGGGGGAGGTTCCCCGCCGTGGAGATTTTCTGCGGCGCATCGCTCTTGAATTGGAACGCATTGCCAATCATATCGGTGATCTGGGGGCCCTTTCCGGGGATGTGGCGTATCTGCCCACCGCCTCTTATTGTGGCCGGATCCGGGGTGATTTCCTCAACATGACGGCGACACTCTGCGGAAACCGGTTCGGCCGGGGGTACGTTGTTCCAGGAGGGGTGCGGTATGACGTGGACGCAGATACTGTCCAATCGCTTCTGAAACGCCTGGACGCGGGGGAGGGGGACCTCCGGAATGCGCTGGATCTGATGTTTGATGAACCAGGCGTTCTGGACCGCTTCGAGAACACCGGGAGTGTGGATGCCGCTGCAGCCCGGGAATTCGGTGCCGTGGGCATGGCCGCCCGGGCATCCGGTCTGGCGAGGGATGTCCGGCATGACCTGAAGGTTGCGGCGTATCTTCCCCCGGACTTCAAAGTTCAGACCCGTTCCGGCGGGGATGTGCTTGCAAGAGCGAAACTCCGGTACGATGAACTGAGGGTGTCTCTGGAAATGGTCAAGTCGCTTCTGCGGGAACTTCCGGCCGGAGAGTTTCGCACTGCCGTGCCGGAGACCGCCGGGAGGATGCCGGATTCGGTATATGTCAGCGTGGTGGAAGCGTGGCGGGGGGAACTCTGTCACGCCGCCGTTTCAGACGCACGGGGGAACATGCTTCGGTACAGGATCGTGGATCCGTCGTTTCACAACTGGTTCATGCTGGCCATGGCGCTGCGGGGGCAGGAGATCTCCGATTTTCCCATCTGCAACAAGAGTTTCAATCTGTCCTATTGCGGACATGATCTATAGGGAGGGATGGAGCGATGTTCAAAGTTCTGAAAGCCCGGTTCCGCCAGAAGTACCGTACCGGAAAGTTTCCGGAAAGTGCGCCCCCCAATCTGCCGCCGCACTTCTGCGGCGTCCCGGAGATCCATCCGGGAGCCGAAAAGCCCGGTTTGGCCGAAGTCTGTCCCACGGGGGCGATCTCCGTGGTTCCGGATCTGACGCTGGATCTGGGGCGCTGCATTTTCTGCGGCAAATGCGCCGAACACTCTCCGGAGGCGGTCCGGTTCACCCGGGAGTACCGGATGGGGACGGCCAGGCGGGAAAGCCTTGTCCTCTCCGGCAGGCCTTATGCGGCTGACGCGGAGTTTGATGCGGGGATCCGGAAACTCTACGGGCACTCGCTCAAGATCCGTCAGGTCTCCGCAGGGGGATGTGCCGCCTGTGAACTGGATTTCAACGTCCTGCATACGCTGGCGTGGGATATGGGGCGGTTCGGGATCCAGGCGGTGGCTTCGCCCCGTCATGCCGACTGTATTTTGGTGACCGGACCGGTTTCCCGGAACATGCTGACGGCGCTTCAGAAGACTTTTGAAGCCATGCCCCGGCCGAATCTGGTGATCGCCTGCGGGACCTGTGCGGTTTCCGGCGGGCTTTTTGCCGGAAGTCCCGAAGTGAACGGTGCGCTGGACGGAATTTTGCCGGTCGACCTCTACGTTCCGGGCTGTCCGCCGCATCCGGCCACGCTTCTGGAAGCACTGCTCCGGTTTATCGGACGAAAAGCCTGACTTTTTTCTGAAAAAAAGTTAAACTCTGTTTGAGTATGGACCTTCTGCGTGCTATATTACCTTAAATCGTATAGAAAAAACTTCTATGACATAAGGATTGCAAAAATGCACGAATTCAGAACCCATACCTGCGGCGAACTGACGAAAGCCGACGCAGGCAAAACAGTCCGTCTTTCCGGATGGATCCACAGTGTCCGCGACCACGGCGGAGTGATTTTCATTGACCTGCGCGACCATTACGGCAAAACGCAGATCGTGATCGACCCGCACAAATCTTTCTATCAGGAACTTGACAAGTGGCGCGTGGAAACCGTTGTCTGCTTCACCGGAACGGTGGTGGCAAGAACGGCGGAAACCGTCAACCCGAAACTTACGACCGGCGAAATCGAAGTCGTTGCGGAAGAAATGAACGTCCTCGGCGAATGCGAGGTCCTTCCATTCCAGATCGCCAAAGATGAACAGTCGCCCGAGGCGCTGCGTCTGGCCTACCGTTTCCTCGACCTCCGCCGCG
>DCGO01000089.1 GCA_002314605.1 Lentisphaeria bacterium UBA1776
AGAATTTACAGAAAAAACGTTACGTTGCCTTTTTGTTGAACTCCGGAAAAAAGCCCCCGCTTTTTTCTGCAGAAATTATAATGCCCTTTGGGGGCTGTCAATTCCTGACGGGAAAACAGGATTGAGAACCAGGGTTGCATTTTGGTGTTTTTCATGTATCTTACGGGAAGATGCGGTCCATCTTTTACGGAGGTGTTTTTTTATGGCCAGGCAATCTACGGCCCCGGGGTGCTGGTGTTTTTCCTGTATCGGAATCGGATTTTTTGGGTCCATTGCGGCCGGCTGTCACTCCATGACGGCGGGGATCACCGTGTTTGTCCTGTCGATCCTTGTCGGCGTGGTCCCTCTTCTGGTGTACCGGTTCCTCGCAAAGGAGGGTGATATTCCGGTGACGGAAGAAGCGTTTTCTCCGGAGGAGGTCAAGGCATTCAAGAAACTTCCCCGGCGTCTTCGGGGTGTCGGGATTTTCTGCATCTGGAGCCTTTTTTTAGGCTGTATTCTGACGAAGTCAAGAGATAGATGAGGGTTTATCCGAGGAATTTCCGGAAGGCGGTGGGGAGGGGGAGTTCACCGGGGACGGTCCAGACAAATTCCGGGAATTCCGCCGCCGCTTCAATGGTATATACAGTCATGTGCCACTCCACGTGGGTGAAGATATGCTTGCCCTTGCGGGTTTCGATCACATTCCCCCAGCGGGGATCCGGCTGAGCCGGGGCGGGAAGATTGGGGAGTTCCCACAACCCTGCCAGAAGTCCCGTATCCGGCCTTTTCCGGCAGGCGATCCGGTCATGAAAACGGAGCAGAAAGACACTCAGATCCTCCCTTTTCCGGGGCTTTTTGTCCGGCTTTTTCGGCCAGAACTGCCAGCCGCCCGCAGACGCGGCGCACAGGTCCTTTACCGGACATGTTCCGCAGTGGGGTGCGCCATTGGGGACACAGACGGTCGCCCCCAGTTCCATGAGGCTTTCGGTAAAATCGCTGCATCTTTCTGCGGGATACTGTTTCCGCAGGGCCGCCGCTGCCGAATCACTGTCCCAGCTTGAACAGGTGATGCGGGAAAGAACACGCAGGACATTGCCGTCCACCGCCGGGGCGGGGAGCCCGAAAGCAATGGATGCTATGGCTCCTGCGGTGTAGTCTCCCACTCCGGGGAGTTTCCGCAGTTCCGTTTCGTCCGCCGGAAATTTCCCGCCGAAATCCGACATGATCATTTTGGCCGCCGCCTGCAGATTGCGGACCCTCCGGTAGTAGCCAAGCCCCTCCCAGAGATGCAGCAGTTTTTCCTCCGGAGCCTCCGCCAGATCCCGGACTTCCGGGAGTTCCGTCATGAAGCGGTTGAAGTAGTTTATGACGGTATCCACCCTGGTCTGCTGGAGCATGATCTCCGAGACCAGCACGGCATAAGGGGTGCGGTTGACCCGCCAGGGAAGGTCTCTGGCCCGGTCGGCAAAGAACGGCAGGAGCCGTTCCGGAAGATAGGGAAGTTCTTTCTCTTTCATGGCGGATAATAATGTACAGTCTGTCTGTAAATTTGCAAATACTTCCTGCGGATTTCGTTGAGATGTTGAAAAAATACCGGATAACTGCTTGTATATTGCATATTACTGGCTATATTATGTACTGCGTGACGGCTCGGGCAGTCGCTTCGGCTTCGGCTGAATGAGGAAAGTCCGGACTGCACAGGGCAGGGAGTCCTTTTGAAAAGAAGGACGCTGCGGACCATATTCCGCAGCAGGGAAAGCGCAACAGAAAGATACCGCCGGAGTTTCGGCTCCGGTAAGGGTGAAATGGCGGGGTAAGAGCCCGCCGGGTGTCGGCGAGAGCCGCACTGCACGGCAAGCCCCTCCCGCAGCAAGACCAAATAGGGGACCATGCCGCGGCCCGCGGCGTTATGGAGTCCCGGGTTCTGGTCGCACAGACAGATGATTGCCGCTTCCTCCGGGAAGGCACAGAATCCGGCTTACAGAGCCGTTGCGCACTGTTGAATTTGATCGTTTTTACGGATATTGAGCAAAGAAATATGCCGAAGGTCGCGATTTTAAGTGATATTCATGCCAATCTTGAGGCGCTGAACACTGTTCTGGAAAAGTGCAGAGAGATTGATCCCGGGATGGAATTCGTCTGCCTTGGGGATATTGTCGGTTACAATGCCAATCCTCACGAATGTCTGGAAATCGTCCGCAATCTGGACTGCAAAGGTCTCGTGAAGGGCAATCACGATGAATACGTTTCCAGTGAAAGCGGCGTGGAGGGGTTCAATGCCAATGCCAAACGCGCCATCGAGTGGACCAAAGGACAGCTTACGGAAGATGAGCTGACATTTCTGGGAAAGCTGCCGGCATTCAAATCGCTGTTCAGCGGGTACAATGCGGTTCTGGTGCATGCCACGCTGGATTCTCCGCTGCAGTGGGGTTATATTCTGGACCTCCATCATGCCATCAGCTGTTTCGAGAGCAAACCCAAGGCCATGGTTTCATTCTGCGGGCACTCCCATGTGCCCATCGCCTTCTGCAAAAATGCATACAGCAGTTCGGAGGCCACCGCCTACGAGACGATTGTTGAATGGATCCCCACTGTGGGGGAGGGGAGTTTTGAGCGGGAAGAGAGCTGTTCGATCAAACTCAGAAGCGAGTGCCGGTATCTCTTCAATGTCGGCAGTATCGGACAGCCCCGGAACCGGGATCCCAGGGCCAGTTTTGCCGTCTATGACACGGATCACAAGATTGTGACCCGTTATCTTCTGCCCTATGATTACACGGTGACGCAGGCCAGGATCCTCGAGGCCGGGCTCCCCGAGCGTCTGGCAGTCCGCCTGGCCCTTGGAATGTAAGATGATTCCGGCATGAAGAAGATCCTGATCGTAAAACCCAGCAGTCTCGGGGATATCATCCATGTTTTTCCTGCGCTGGAAATTCTGCGCCGTCACGAACCGGATTTCATCGTGGACTTTCTGGTGCATCCTGCTTTTGCGGATATTCTGGACTACAGCCCCGTTCCGGTGCGCCGCCGGATCCTTTTTGAACGTAAAAAACTGGGAAAACTGAAGACGTTTTTCCCGGTCTTTTTCCGGCTTTTCGCAGAACTCCGGCAGGAAAAATACGATCTGGTGATCGATTTTCAGGGGCTTCTGCGAAGCGGTTTATTTGCCTTTCTTGCCCGGCGGTCCGCCCCGGTGGCCGGGTTCGCCCATCCCCGGGAGGACGGAGCACGGTATTTTTACGGAAAAAAAATTGATGTTTCAAATCAAATGCACGCGGTGGAGCGCAATGTCGCGCTGGTGAATGCCCTTCTCGGCACATCGGACCCGGTCCCGGAGGACTATCTGGGACACCCCGCAGCGGAAGCCCCGTATCCGGCGGTTCCTGGAAAAAAGCTGATCGGCATGATCCCCGGGGCCCGGTGGGCGAGCAAGCAGTTTCCGGAACGGCTCTTTGCCGGTGTGATCACAGAGTCCCGCAAACGCTGTCCCGGAGAGGTGATATTCCGGATCATCGGTTCCCAGAATGAACTTGACTCCCAGATGCGGATCCTGGAACTGGCGGGAGACACCGGGGATATTCAGCCCCTTGCCGGAAAAACTTCCATGGCAGGGATGATGGAGGCTCTGCGGCCATGTGATGCGGTGCTGTGCAACGATTCCGGTCCCATGCATGCCGCAGCAGCTTTGCAGATCCCCGTGACCGCCCTCTTCGGCTCCACCCGCCCCGATTGGACCGGACCTTACGGCAGGCGGAATACGGTGCTGCGCCGGGAGGATCTGGACTGTCTCGGCTGCATGGAGCGTACCTGCGTAAAGTTTGATTCTCCCCGCTGTCACCGGATCCGGCCGGATGTCGTTGCCGATCAGCTGATCCGGAGTCTGAAGAAGCCGTAAAAAAAACGGCACGGAATGATGTTCCGCACCGGTTTTCCCGGGTTGCCGTTCAGTCGGCGAAGGCGCTGAAGCAATCCTCCTCCACAATATTATTGTCCTGCAGCGGTGCAGGGATCCCTGCCTTGGCATCTTCGGCATGTTTGACATCTGCCGGAGTACAGGCGGCTTTGCCGTCCTTGAGTTTCACATGTTCACCGACCTTGCATTTGGCCTGATCTCCGTGAGCGGGACAGGGCTTGACTTCCTTGACGGCCCAGGTCTTTTTGCCCTCCTTTTCAACTATGGCGGCGGTACTGGTCTCCGGCGTCATGACCTTGCCGTCCGACTTGCGGAAGCATTCTTTGCCGGCTTCGCACTTGTCTTTGCTGCACTTTTTCAGCGGTTTGGCGCAGAAGATCCGCCCTTTGGCGTCCTGCCGGCACTGGGCGGTTTTGCAGCCGCCGCCGGGGCAGACGCTGTCTGCATCCCAGACGGCGACGATGTAGATCACGCCGCCTTCCGGTCGACAGCTTTTTTGACGGCCCCTTCCGGACAGGTTTTTGCCTCTTTGCCGTCCTTGCCGCCCTGATCATCGCAGCAGCAGCAGCAGCCCATGACCAGCAGTGAAAATACCGTGAAAAAGAGATGTTTGGTTTTCATGATTTCCCCCCTTGGGATGTTTTTTGCCGTTCTGGAACCGTTCCGGAATTTTTCCGGCAGCTTTACCATGCCGCAGAATTTCCGAAAAGCAAGTTCCCTGGGAAAATCAAAAAAGACTACCAGTCCTGTTCAGAAGAGGCTTGGCTGAAAGAGCGATTCCTCGCTCTCATCGGTGTCGGCACCTTTTTTCCGTTTGCTGGAGCGGACCGCCATCCGGGGGAGTTGCCGCATGGCGTCCCGGGGCGTCCCCGCATTTTTTTCCAGCAATGCGAGCAGCTCTTCCGCCCGGTCCGTCACCGGCTTGGGGAGGCCCGCCAGTTTCGCCACATGGATCCCGTAACTCCGGTCCGTGCTGCCCGGGACGATCTGGCGGAGAAAGATCACTTTGTCCCCGTACTCCCGGACCGCCACATTGAAATTGTTGATCCCCTTGCGGATGGATGCAAGTTCGGTCAATTCGTGATAGTGTGTCGCAAACTGCGTACGGCATCGCGCCCGTGGATCATCGTGGAGAAATTCCGCCACGGCCCAGGCGATGGAGAGCCCGTCAAAGGTACTGGTCCCCCGGCCGATCTCATCCAGGATCACCAGACTGCGGTTGGTGGCGCAGTTGAGGATGTTGGCCGTTTCGGCCATTTCCACCATAAAGGTGCTCTGCCCCCGGGAAAGGTCATCCGCCGCTCCTACCCGGGTGAAGATCCGGTCTGCAAGGCCTATGGTGGCCGAATCGGCGGGGATAAAAGAGCCCATCTGGGCCATGATGACCAGCAATGCCGTCTGCCGGATGTAGGTGGATTTGCCGGCCATATTGGGCCCGGTAATGACCATCATACGGTGGTCGCCGCAATCCAGATGCACATCGTTTGGAACGAACTGTCCGCTGCCCATCCGTGCATCCAGCACGGGGTGGCGGCCGCCGGAAATGGAAAGAACATCACCATCGTTCACATGGGGACGGACATAGCGGTACTTGCGTGCGTCTTCGGCCAGGGCGGAAAGTGCATCAATCCTGGCCAGAGCCGCCGCCGAACGCTGAATTTCCCCGGTAAAGGGGAGAATATACGCCCGGAGTTCCTGAAAGATCTGGTATTCCAGCGCCTTGGATTTCTCCTCGGCCCCCATGATTTTGCTTTCCAGTTCCTTGAGTTCCGGAGTGATGAAGCGCTCGGCGTTGACGAGAGTCTGCTTCCGGACATAATCCTCCGGTACCCCGCCCAGATTTGCCTTGCTGACTTCAATATAATAGCCGAAGACCTGATTGAATTTGACTTTGAGGGACTTGATCCCGGTACGGGCGATCTCTCTGGCCTGAATGTCCGAGAGCCAGCTTTTGCCGTCGGTGGCGGCCCGCCGCAGTTCGTCCAGTTCCTGGGAACAGCCGTCCCGGATAATGCCCCCTTCCGTCAGGGGGACCGGCGGATTTTCCGCAATGGTAGTTTTGATCTTTTCACAGAGTTCCGGATACGCTCCTGCTTCGGCGCTCAAGTTTGTCAGGACCGGGGCGTCGCATCCGGAAAGAAGCGTCCGGATCCCAGGGAGGATCTTCAGACCGGCGGCCAGCGCCACCATATCCCGGGCGTTGGCGGTACCCACATTCAGACGACCGATAATGCGCTCCAGATCCCGCACCCCACGCAATGTTTCCCGGAGTTCCGTGAGGGTCAGCGGATCGCTTTTGAGCTGATCCACCCCGTCCAGGCGGGCGATGATCTTTTCGACGGAACAGAGGGGCCGGAGGACCCAGTCACGCAGCAGCCGCCCTCCCATGGGGGTGACGGTGCAGTCCAGAACTCCCAGCAGGGTGTTTTCCCTGCCGTCACCGTGGAGAGCCTCCACCAGTTCAAGATTGCGCTGACTGGCGCTGTCAAGTTCCAGGATCCCGCCGGGGGCGGCGGTCTCCAGTCTGGTCACATGACGGCAGTCCTGCCGGAGATTGGCGGAGGCGTAGGCCAGAACCGCCCCTGCCGCCGAAACGCACCCGGGCTCATTGCGGCAGCCGAATCCGTCCAGAGTGGAAACTTTGAAATGTTCTTTGAGAAGTGACTCTGCGTTGGCAAAATCAAATTCGCCGTTTCCGAGTTCCGTCCAGAGCAGGGGATGATTGGGCTGGGGTTTGCCTCCGTTTTTCTCCCAGAACGCTTCCTGCCCCGCCTGGATCAGACACTCTCTGGCTCCCAGCCGGGCAAATTCCGTCAGGAGTTCCGGCATGGAACTGAATCTGGCGGCCCGGAATTCTCCCGTGCTGATGTCCAGTTCCGCCAGATCCCAGTCGATGCCGGATTTGCCGCTGACCAGCGCGCAGAGAAAATTGTTGACTTCCGGCTGGAGGGCGGAACTGTCCACCACGGTCCCCGGGGTGATGATCCGGGTGATTTCCCGCTTGACGATGCCGGTGGCGAAACGGGGGTCCTCCATCTGTTCGGCGATGGCGACTTTGACATTGGCCGCCAGGAGCCGGGGCAGCTGGGCATCCAGCGCATGGTACGGAAATCCGCACATGGGGACTCCTGCACGCTTGGTCAGAACCAGTTCCATAATGCTGCTGGCCCGCTCGGCATCCTCAAAAAACATCTCGTAAAAGTCCCCCAGCCGGAAGAGGAGGATGGCATCCGGGGGGATCTGTGCCTTGGCCTCCCGGTACTGGCGCATCATTGGAGTAAGATTGTCGTCCGCCATTTCAGCGCTCCATGGATACGGCAATGGAACGGGCGAAACGGGCCGCTCCGGGTTTGTCAATGGTGATCCGGACCCTGGCGACGCCCGGAACGGATTTTACGATACTGCACAGTTTTCCCGCCAGCGCTTCAAGAAGCTGAAAGCTGCTTGCTTCCGCCGTTTCTTTGACGAGTTCCTCCACTCTGGAATAATCCACCGCCTGAAAGAGGTCATCCGTTTCCGCCGCACGGTTCATGTTCACGGCGATTTCGAGATTCAGGATGAGGAGCTGTTTTTTGACTCTTTCTTCCGGCAGGGTGCCGATGATGGTCTGGACCTCAAGGTCCCGGATAAAAATACGGTCCATTACCGGACTCCTTTCAATTTCCGCATACGGGCGACGAACATGGCGTCGCAGTCCGCATCCGCCGGAGTGATCTGAAGCATGCCGGAGACCACATCCTCTCCGGTCAGCGGGTGGGGAAAACGCTCCGGCACAAATTCCGGATGACGTTTCAAAAACGCTTCCGCCTGAAGTTCGTTTTCTTCCATGAACATGGAACAGGTGGCGTATATGAGGACCCCGCCAGCTTTCACCCCCGGGGCAACAGCGTCGAGGATGCCCGACTGGATGGCCGCCGTTTCGGCAATGGCGGACTCTCTGGCGGACCAGATGCCGTCGGGATTGCGGCGCCAGACCCCGGAACAGCTGCATGGGGCGTCAACAAGCACGCCGTCGAAACTTTCCCGCAGCTGGGGGCGGAGCGTCTTCCCGTCCCACGCCCGGGTCTGGATATTGGAGAATCCCGCCCGCCGGGCCCGTTTACGGAGGTCCTCAAGTTTGTATTCCCGGATATCCGAGGCGACAATGGTCCCCTTGTTTTTCATCATCGAGGCCAGCTGCAGGGTCTTGCCTCCCGCTCCGGCACATGCGTCCAGCCACCGTTCCCCGGTGGAGGGGGCGGCGGCAAGGCCGATGCACTGACTTGCCAGATCCTGAACTTCAAAGCTCCCTCCGGTGTAAGCCGGGAGGGTGTAGAGATTGACTGCGGCATCGGTTATGGAGAGGGCGTCCCGGGCGTATTCATGGGGAACTGCCGTCAATCCTGCCGCCGCCAGTTCCGCCGCCAGTTCCGCCGTGCCTCCGGATTCCCGGCGGATCCACATGGGCGGGCGGCTGGCAAGTTTTTCAAGATATTTCTGAAGCGGAAAATCCGGTGCAAGATGTTTTTTGACCCACGCCGGGATCAGAATTTCTTCCGTAAGACCGTTTTTCCCAAGCAGTTTTCCGGCCCGGTCCAACAGACTTGCTCCGGGATGGGGCAGGGGGATCCGGGCAAGGCGTCCGGCCGGAAAATCCGCCGCCGCAAGGTAGGCTCCCCGGGCCAGCAGTTCCTGCAGTTCCCTGGCGGAGGGAGCATGTTCTCCCGCTTCCATTGCTTCGGGATTTTCCAATGTCTGACGCAGGATCCCCCAAGTGCGGAGAACAGCGTAAACAAGTTCGCTGATAAGCCGTCTGTCCCGGGAGCCGCAGCGGGGGTTGTCCCGGAAAAACGCCGAAAGGACCCGGTCCGCCGGCTTCCCGCTGCCGGATACGGCGCAGAGCACGGTGTGGAGGGCGTTGCAGGCCATTTTCATTTGAGATGCCTGTTTGGCCTCGGAGATCATAGTTCTGGTCTGGCTGGATGGGCGCATAGCTTGTTTTCTTTCCTGTATTTCCTATAACATACAGCCAATCTCTGAAATTTCGAGCAGTTTCCCCGGTTTTTTGACAAAAAAACAGCGTTCCCCCGGGAACATCTTCCCGACCGGTGACCGGGGCAATCGAGTAGGCGGGGAAATTAAGACATTTTTCACATTCATCCCGCATTTTTCTGAAAAACCGCCTTTTGGGCGATAGCTGTGCGTAACAGGAGCTGTTTCCCGGTACCCCGTCTTTGTAGATAAGCGGATTTGAGCA
>DCGO01000131.1 GCA_002314605.1 Lentisphaeria bacterium UBA1776
GGATGTGCATACAAAAATGGTCGGGATAGCGAGATTCGAACTCGCGACCTTTTGACCCCCAGTCAAACGCGCTAAACCAGGCTGCGCTATATCCCGACAGAACTGCCTTGTCCAATAATATACTCCCTTTAAGCCATTTTGCAAATTTCTTTCCCCGATATCCCCCATCTTTTTGAAAATTTGCAGCTGAAAAAAGGATTTCATGTGCTTTTAAGGCGATTTCAAAAATCCTTCCGGCAGCAGAACAAGCGGACAAGACGACCGCCCTGGTACGGATCACCGGCCGTCAATGCTCCGCAAGGCTCTTTGCACTACCCCCGGTCAGGATCATGCCCGTCTTCCTCCGGACTGTCTTCAAGGTTCCCTGCCAGAATCTGCGCTTTCCCGGATGTTTCGCCATCTCAAGCAGTTCCGTATTCCGGAGTTCAACATATACCGGAAGATCGACCTTGTTTCCGCGATCCGGGACCGCTGCGATGAACGCCGCATATTTTTCCGCATTCACACCGGAAAGAACATATTCTCTGCCGGCGCGGATGGGCCCCTCCACTTCGGCATTTTTGGAAGCGAAGGAGCGGGCGTCCCTGCCGGCAAGCATGGAGGCCGGAATATTCTTGCAGCGGTCCGGCATCAGGGGAGAAATCGCCATAAGCATCCCCCAGACCACCGCCACCGCAAGCAGCGCGGAAAGTCCGCCGACCTTGAGCCACTTGAAAAAGCCCATGTGGAAGTGCGAACGCTTTTCCAGCATGCCCAATGCAACGATGTTGGCCGTACTGCCGATCATGGTGATATTGCCGCCGAAACACGCCCCGAACAAAAGCGCCCACCACAGCGGATAATCCTTGACACTGTACGAAAGCTGTTCGATGACCGGACAGAAAGCGGCTACAAAGATCACGTTGTCCACAAATGCAGATCCCAGGGATGTCACCGCCAGAATAAAGGGGATCAGCACGGCGTGGCTCGTGCCGCAGATCCCGGAAAAATACTCCGCCATCACCACATCCACTTTGGTATGCTCCAGGGTGCCGGCAATGGCAAAGAGAAGCATGAAAAAGAGCAGTGTCCACCAATCGACTTCCCGCTCGACATAGTAGCGGGCCCGTTCACGCCGGAGGATCATGACCACTCCGGAACAGATCAGAGGCGCGATCAGAAGAATACTGTTTTTCCCGATCCCCAGGAGATTCTCCAGCGGGTGATACATGGCAATGGCAAGGATCGTCACGCAGATCAGGATGAGCCCCCGCATGTACGGGACTTCCACCACCGGCGCCAGCGAAAGATTGTGAGCCAGCCGGTCCTGCAGACTGATGTCGAACCTGGCAAGCTCTTTCCGGTAAAACCAGATGGTGAATGCAATGGTCACCGCCAGCGCCGTCAGCATGATGGGAAAGGCGCAGATCATGAAATCCCCGAAGGTCAGTCCGCCTTTGGTCCCGATGTAGATCCCCACCGGGTTGCCCATCATTGTACCCGCGCTGCCGACATTGGTGCAGAGGACGCAGATCAGGATGTACGGGACCGGATTGAGTTTCAGCCGGTCGCATACCTGAAACACCAGGGTGGAAATAAAGATGATGGAAGTCACTTCATCCACGGCGCAGGCCAGCAGCGCCGATGCCGCCGCCGTCACGGCAATGAACTTTTTCCCGGAAATATCCGGCATGGACACGATCAGCTGAACGATCCAGGTGAAGAACCCCAGGTCGCGGAGCGCGCCCACAATGATCATCATACCCACCAGAAAGAGGATCACCTCCAGTGCCGACGACTGGACGAAATGAGGGATATCCAGCGAATTGGAGCAGATCAGCACCGAGAGCCCCAGAAACGCGATGGCCAGCCGGAAGTTCCAGAAAAACAGCGTGCCGATAATGATCCCAAGGAAGACCGAGACGGCAGTGGCCTGATGGATCTCCAGCGCCCCCGTTTTCACGCTTACCGTGCCGACGATCACGCTGGTGGCGATCAGGACCAGAAAGCGTTTTATCATACCTCCCGCTGACATTTGACTGGATGCACTGTTTTCCATTTTTCATTTTCCCGCTGCTGTCCGGCAAAATTACCGGAGATGATTGTTTGAATATGTCAATTTTCTTTTTTCATCAGATTCCGGAAAACCTGCCGGACGGATTCATTGCGCAGAACGTGATCCAATCCGCAGACGGAAACCGTTTTCCCGCCGGTGTCAAGAATGGTGCGTAGTTCCAAATCGACCTTCTCCGGTGTCTTGTACGGAAATCCCCTGGCCGCATCGTAATATCCGATAAACGGCACACCGGCAGGATACCGGATAATCTTTTCCGTATAGTCCCGGATCTTTGCCGGTTCCCAGATCGTGTACCATGCCGCAGTTTCCGCACACCAGTCGAATTTCATCCGGTGACCGTACAGCGGTTCAGGACGGTACACCGGCCAGATATGACAGAATGTCAGGAGTTTTGGATTGATCTCTTTGATGAACTCAATATTGGCGTTATTGAAGTCCACCAGCTGCCTCAGATAGAACTCTTTTTCCGTGACCTCGCCGCCCATGAGCTTCCGGTATTCGGCATATTTTTCCCGGCATCCCGGACAGTAGCATCCGTGGTAATTCAGAAATCCGACCCCGTTGAAAGCGATCCCGGCGCTCCCCGGGATCGAACAAGCCTTCCGGATCTGCTGTTTCACCCATTCCCGCGACTTCCCGCTTCCAAAACAGATGATGAGAGCATTGTACAGATACACCTCTTTTTTCGGATCGCCGGAATACCGGAAGCCGGGCTCCCCGCCGCGGGCGTGTTTCAGCGCTGCGATATGGCTGCAGTCCAGGTAGGACCGCTGCAATTCTTCTTCTTCCGGAAGCATTTTCTGCAGGAGGTAATTTTCCAGGTTGTCCCAAATCCACGGAACCACGACAGGATAAAGCAGGATCCCGTATTTTGCCGCCGTCTCCAGCTGGACACGGGATAGCTTCAATGAGATCACTGCATCGGTCACTCCGGTCTCCGCCGCCAATCGGATCTCCTCTTCCGTGTCCGGCAACGACCAGTCAAAAAACCTTTCGAATTTTTTCAGGTCATCGCGGAACCGGAGATCCCAGGATTGCCAGTGCTGCCGGGCACCGTCTTCCCCGGGAGCATTGCGGATCATGCGTATTAAGGAGACTTTCCATGGAGCGGACTCCGTCAGGGCCTTTTTGCCATCCATAAACGGCTGCAATGACTTCCACGGAATAGCGATTTCAACACTCCAGCCACAGTCAATATCCTCGGTGGCGTTTACGGTCCTGCAGACCCGGACCGCACACTGAATCCCGTCGCAGCGCCATTCTTTGGAAATACCGTTTTCCACCTTGCAACTGTAAAGCGTATTCAGGGGATTGATCCAGAATTTCAGCGTGTGCTCCGCATTCGGAGAGAGCGAAAAATGCGCACAGGGATCCGTTTCTTTTATCCACGCATCGGGATCCGGGAGATTTTTCATCATGCAGGACGGCACATCCGCCGTCGTAAATACCCCTGATACGCGGATATCGGGATCCGAAAACCGGAAAAACAAATAGAGATACCGGTCATTCCAAAGCATTCCGGCTGTACTCCGGTAGAGAAAATTTCCGGAGTCCGAAAGCGAAATCTCCACCGCCCGCTTCCAGGCGGACTCAGCGGGATCTCCATCAATGGTGATCCGTTCATCCGTCTTGAAACAAAAACAGGGTTTCTCCATCCCGTTCAGCAAAAACGGCATCAGCAGAAAAAAACGAATACAGTCCCGAAAAATTTCATTCTGAAACGCTTCTTCCGCTGTTATCGCATATCCGTAGCATCGGCTTTATTTCCAGAAGAGTTCCGGGCAGAAATCTTTGATATCGACCTCGCCCATCAGCTTGTTGTCGTCCCCGACCACCAGCATCTTGCGGGTCTTGTTGACGACGAAGAGCTTTGCCAGCTGGATCGCCGGAATATCCGGGTCCACCGTAATGAAGTCGTCCCGCATAAAATCCGCGACCTTGGTCTCGTCGGCAGTCTGCAGAACCTCGGCAAAGGGCTGAAAACGGTAGATCGAAGAAAGGTCGTCCAGCCACAGCAGATGTTCGGGCAGACTGAATTTCAGGAGATCCTCAAGTCCCACGATCCCGCGGAGTTCGTGAGTGTCATCAATAACGGGGACGACATCCGCATTTCTGGTAGCGAAAACTTCCACCGCTTCCCTGAGTGTGCTGTACTCCATCAATGTCACCGGATTGGAGTTCATCACGTCGGCGGCACGGAGGAATTGCGGGATCTCGGTTCTGCGTCCGCCGAAAAATTTCATGACCTCCCCGCTGGTCTGACACCGCGAAACCATATCCACTGCGGCGGAATCGCTGAAATCTTTGGCCAGCGCCGAAAGGACCTGAAGGTGAATCCCTGGCTCGTCTTCCGGCGTCAGCAGAAGAATGGTGACTTTTACCGGCGGAATACCCTCCACGCCGAAATCAATCCCGTCCCTGGAAAGCGCCATGGTGACGACAAGATCCTTCACCGCCGCCATCCGGGCGTGGGGAACGGCAAGTCCGGCTCCGACCACCGTCGGCATCACCGATTCCCGCAGCATGACATCCTTCTCGATCACCTCCGGCTCCAGTCCGGCCGTATTGTGTGCGGCCCGGTGTGCCAGTTCCGAGATCACCTCCCGGACAGATTTCGCCCTGGAATCGCAGATAATATTTCCTTCCGCCAGAAAGTGGCAGAAATGAGACTTTCCTGAATCTGTCATAAAAACGCTCCTTACGGTCGTAACACATTTGGAATATGCTCATGTTCTTTCAAAGTTCAAATGCAAAATGTGAAAAGATACCGGAAAAACTTTTTTCCCCTGCAGGACCGGTTTCAAAAATCAGTGCGGACAGACTCCCCCGCGTACCGCGGTCTTGATTTTTCGTTCCGGGATGCTATCTTATCCATAAGCAGTGCCGGTTGCAATCATGACGGCCTTCTGAAAAAAGGGGTATCCTATGAATCCTGTGCAGGAAAAATTGTCCGTGTACCGAAAAGGCATCACCTTTCGGGTACGCAGTTCGTGGTCTGAAACGGAAGATCTGGTGATCATGGTCTGGCTGGGCAACGAGACCAGCTGGCTCGTTCCGAAAGGAAGCGACATCCGCCGCTGTACGGAATATACCATGCTCCACTGTTCCACCGATGATTTTCCGGCCAGTTTGTTCGGCGGATACGGTTATTTAAGCGGCAATCACGGCTCCCCTTGGGCAAGAAGGATCATCACCGGCCGGGGCAATGAGTTTACGGAAGCGGACCTGGGGAAACTCCTGACCGATGAAGCCGGAAACCGTTTCCGGATCGTGGAAGCCCGGGATCTGGTGGCCGTCCTGATTCACCCGGAAAATACCGGCACCCTCGGGTCCCCCGTGTTTGCGGATTATCAGGGGCAGCCGCTTTTTTATGAAGACGGCACCCCGGTATATGTGCAAAGCTGGAAGCGGGTGCAGCTGCATCCCTGCACCAGAATTCTGAAACAGGAATTTCTGCTGGACGGCAAAATCTCCCTGCCGGAAAATAAAGTCATGGAATGCACGTTCCTTGAGCATCATCTGGTCCACGAGGTCGTTTCCCCCGGCGATATCGTGAAATGGGTGGTGTCCCACGGGGGAAAAAAGACCTCTCCGGCGTTCAGCGATCAGTGGGGCATGGCGTTTGATAACGGCTCGGACCTCTATCGGGAATATCAGGAACTGCCGTCGCTGATCCGCATGGACGCCCGGTTCACCTATCAGTCCGGCGGCGCTCAGGTGACGGACCGGACCATGACCTGCCATGCCGGTCTCGAGTCCATCGCCTGTCTGGAACAGATGCTGGGCTGGGTCGGCGTTATCAAGCCGGCGGATAAAGAGGGAAAGTATTTCCCGGATGCCGTGGAGGATATGTACATACCGAAACTCAAAAAAATGGAGCTGCCCCGGAAAAACGGGGAAAAAATCCTCTGCGATTTTGCCCGGATCGTTTCCATTCTGCCGCCCTTCGACATCGATTATCTCATCCCGAATTCCGATGCCGAAGATTTGCTGGACCTGCCGGACCGGTTCATCCGGCTTACGGGACGGGGCAGACGGCAGTACGGCATTGCTCTGGGGTATTCCCTCTTTGACGGCTGCACGGCCAGGGGAAACACCGGGGTTCCCCGCCCCGGTCTTTTTCGCCTCTATCCCACCAAAAAGATGTATCCCCAGGCCTACAGGCTCGAGCATACCCTGCCGGGGCAGCAGATACGGTGCGTTTCGTACAAGCAGTATTTCAATCCGGAAAAGGATCCGGATTTTACCGACTTTTACATCCACCGGGAGGGGGCATCCGACGTTGTTTACATGGACTGCCACAAACCCCTGAAGGGAAAGCACATCGTGCTTCCGGCATATCTTGCCGGGAAAGAAATCACGGTACTCGAAAAGACCCCGTCCGTCGTTTTTTCTGTTCCGGAGAAGGTCCCGTCCGGGGGACTGATTCTGGACGTAAATGGAAACCACGGCTCTCTGGTGCTGAAGCTGGATTGAAACGGGCTCTCCCTTTAGAAGAAGATGCGCATTTTGCAGGTGCGGTCGCAATACCCCGGCATCAGGTCCGCCAGCATGTTCCATGAAATGAAGTTGTCGGCTTCCAGATTGTCCCCCCGCTCCGAATGGAAATTCTCCGACCAGCCGCCGGACTTGTCCAGCGAGCGGCTGAGGAGCCGGATCACGTCATCGGCCAGATCCCTGGCCGCATCTTCGTACCCGTAACGGAGGAGGCCGTGCAGCGCAAACCAGCAGAGGGGGACCCAAACGGGCCCCTGCCAGTTGGAGTTGCACAGCCGGTCCGGGGGATCGTACCGCCCCGGACCGCCCCACAGGGCATTGTTGAAATACCTGCTGGAGCGCGACAGACTGCGGATCCCCCACGGACTGCGGAAGTGTTCGGGCGAAAGAACGTAATTCTCGATCATCCGGCGGGCACGGTCCTCCGGAGCAGCCCCCGCATAGAGGACCAGCAATGCCGGACAGCTGACAAAGGAACAGCGCCCCAAGTCCGATTCATGGCCCGCTTCATCCGTCCAGTGCAGACGGACTTTTCCGATGGTGACATCGTATGTTCCGTAACAGCCGTCTTTTTCATCCCAGAGATATTGATTGATGCTCTTTTTCAGCTCTTCCGCCCGGGAGGTCCAGTCGGACGGGATGCCGAGCCTTCCGGCAAGAAAAGCCATGGCCCGCATTTCCAGATAAAGCAGTGCATTCAGATCCGGGGAGATCAGGTGTTCCGGCGGGAAAACCGCCCCGGCGAGTTCGTTGTCAAACCCGGATTTGTAGCAGGCGTCCCAGCGTACCAGCCCCCCCCGGCATCCGGAACATCTCAAAATAATACTCCAGAGAGCCGATTTCAAAAGTTTTGGC
>DCGO01000144.1:0-23589 GCA_002314605.1 Lentisphaeria bacterium UBA1776
ACAGAAAAAATGTTACGTAGCCCTTGACCTTGCGGTAACCGAGAATATCAAGTTCCTTCAGGTGTATTGTGCAAGCAGTACGCTGGCTTTCCCGTCGGGATTGACGGGGGTGACGCAGCTGCCGTATAATGCTGTCATTGAAATTTCCCCCGACGGATGGCGTTCTGAAATGCTTTCTCCCCGATTTGACAGGATGGGCGGGATGCCGTCTGAAGCGGGGGCGAAGTTTGTTGCCTGGCTGGAAGAGCATCCCGGCGCATTGCTGGCTCATGTGGTGGACGGAGCATTGCGGCCCCTGTGTCCGCAGGACGGAAAATTGTATCCCTGTGCCGCATTCGGATACCGCATGCTGGAGAAGCTTCACCGAGATGGGCGCCTCAGGATGTTTATCCCCGAGGGGGATGTGATGGTGCATTTGGAGATCAGGGAAAGCGAGAAAGGAAGAGGTCATGCATCTTGACATACATGCGCATTGCAATAGCGCAAATCCGGAGCTGATCCGGAAATATGTGGAGAGCTGTGAAAAAATGAGACCATGGCAGCGCTTTTCGGCGGGCTGCGTTATGGAGGGCATGATTTTGTCCCGAATGATGATGTTGTAAAAATATGCCGGGAATATCCGGATGTGCTTGTGCCGCTGGCAAAGATCGACCTTTGGGATATACCGCCTGATCCGGCGGAGGCGCGGCGGTACGCCGATATGGGGGTGAAGGGGTTCAAATTCATCTATCCCTATTATGAGTACGACCACGACAGTTACCTTGCTTTGTATGAAGAGATTGAAAAATTAGGGTTTCCCGTCCTCTTTCATACGGGGGATTACGCGCCGAACAGTGCCGATATCCGGTACCGCCGTCCGGTGCTGAAAAACATGCACCCGATCAATCTGGACCGGATTGCAAGGTCTTTTCAGAAACTCCATATCATTATGGCTCATATGGGGACGGTGTATTTCCGGGATCTGGCGGTCAATCTGGTGAAAACGCACAGAAATCTTTATTTTGATCTGGCCGGTTCCGGGGCGTTTCTGGATGTAGATGCATGCAGAATGTGTGAATATATGCGCTCGTCCATCCTGCCGGGAGACGGGCCTCAGAGGCTGATCTGTAAACTGGTATTCGGTTCCGACTCTTACATTACCGCTCCGTACATACAGAATCAGGCGCTGAATGCATATCAGGATCTGCTTTTCCGCTGCCGGATGACGGAGGAAGATACCCATGATGTTCTTGGCGGTACGACCGCTGGATGGATGGGCCTGAAACTCTCTGCTGATACGGAAACCAGACATCTGACGACTCCGTGGGACCGTCATCAGCTGGATGGCAACCCGGTCGATGAAGCCATTTCGGCCGATCCTCACGGGGTTTTGTGAATCTCTTCGGAAGCATAAGAGGGGATGGGGGATTCTGACATGCAGCTCTTTTTTCATTCCGGGTTTGAAAAATACGGAATGCGTGTTATATTAGAAAGAAACCTTAAAACGAAACCATTATAATTCAGGAGAACATCATGGGTCAGCAGTTGAATAAAGTGATTAAGCGTCGCCGCCGCAAAGCGTATCTTGAGCGGGTGAAGACCAAGGTCCGTCAGGCCATCGCCAAGAAAAAGTAAGCGCATCTTCCCGTTCCGGTGCCCCGGAGCGATCCGGCTTTCACCGTCCCGGGAAATGCCATACGGCACGGTTTTCGGCGTGCCGATCTTATAGCCGTCCTGCTTTGTCAGCAGGGCGGTTTTTTTGATTTGTGTGAAGAATTTCCGGGCAGGGGCGGTCCGTCAGAACCGCATTTCATACAGCTTTCCATCAAGGCGGCAAGGGGGCTTCCGGAGGGATCCCGTTACTTCAGAAAGTCCGTCGAGAATCCCTGATCTCCAGGTTTCTGCGTTGCATCGAAATCCATCTGGACCCGGCCGTCAAACGCCACGGCTTCCCGGTCGAGGTAAACCGTGATTTTTTCACCCCTCCCGTTGTTGCGGGGCACGCTGTCGATGACCCGTGCCAGTTCCGGGGGCTTCCCGGTAAGCTCGATCATACGCCGGGAAACGAAATACTCCGCTTTCTCTCCCAGAGCCTGCTGTTTCCGGTTGCCCGGAAGATTGCGGACCAGCACCACATCCTTGTCCGCCACCGCCCGGTCCAGCTGTTTGCCGTCGCTGATACTGAGAACCTGCGGCACCTTGGTAGGCTCATTGGCGGCAAAGGGATCTTCGTCAATGGCCGCCAGCCGTTCCCCGCCGGCAGATTCCGCCGTTTCTCCCGCAACGTCTTTGGCATAGAGATAAAGGTCCTGACAGTCCATGGAACCCTGAATGTGCCGGACCTTGACGTGGCCGTGAAGTTCCGTGATGTTGCCGGGAATGTTAACCCGGCCGTTGCTTGCCGTAAGCCGCACGGGACTGGAACTGTCAAACATAAGATCCCGGTCGGATTTTTTTCCGGCGGTCGATGCCGTCTTTTTTTCTGGGATGGATTCCATGACCACATTGCCGTCCGCATAGATGAACTCCATTTCGGTCCCGTTGCTCTGAAGCACGCCGGGCACGGCTTTGCCTGCCGCCGGACGGAATGTCAGGGTCAGCATATCGCAGTCCAGCTTCGCCCTCGGCTCCACCGCCCGGACCTTTCCTCCGCAGATGATCCGGTCCAGCTGTTTGCGGGCATTGGGCCCCGTCAGAGAATCCGACCCGGCATTGAGATCCTCCAGCCTGATTGCCGTGCGGACCTGCTGATTGGGTTTCAGAAAGATGTCCATTTTTTCACAGTTGAGCTTCATGTGCGGGTCCAGCACCTGGACATTCCCCAGCAGGTTCATCTGGTTTTCTCCATAACGGAAATCCCCCCGTTCCGCCGTAATGATGGTGGATGATATGGCCTTGGCGGCCTTCTTTCCCCTGGACTGCAGAGCCGGATTGTTGAAGTTTCCGTGAAAGACGATCTTGCTGTCCGGATAGGCCAGCAGACGCTCCTCTTTGGCAAAAATGATGATCTGCTCCCCGGAAAGGGTATCCTGTCCCCGGGTAAGCGTGGGTCGGCGGCCGGTCAGCGTGATGACCTCCTGCGGCATCTGCAGATCCGCTTCCCCGGCTTCCGCATATTCCGGAACACTGCCGGCGGCGGTTTTCCGGATCATCCGGACCCCTTCGCTGCAGTGGAGGCTCTGCAGTTCCCTGGACCCTCCGGCCGGCGCGATATCCGGGATACCGGTAACATCCGAACCCGCCTGTTTCTCTCTGGTATTGAGTTTCTTTCCGTTATCCCGGAGTTTCACCTGGAGTCTCCCGCAGAGCAAAGTGTACTGCCGGTTCCGGACCGACACATTGCCCCGCATCTCTCCGGAATTCTTTTTCCCGCTGAAATCCATCATCTGCGAGGTAGCGCAGATCTCCTGCTCTTTGCCGTCCTCCTCCCGTCTGTAATAGAGGATTCTGGCATTCTGTTCCACATGAAGACGCTCGTCGTCCCGGTAAATGTCAATGACTCTTCCCTGCAGGGAATTTTTTCCCTGAACGATGACCGGAAGTCTATCCATGGAACCAGTGAGCCGCAGCCGTCCCGTCTGCAGATCGTAATCCAGCCGTTCCCCATCGGCCCGCTGGACCTCCTTCACGCCCTGCCGGACCATACGGACGCCCCCCTCGCAGACAATCCGGGAAACGCCCTTGATGCTCAGTTCCTCATTGTCAGCCAGATCCCGTTTGCTCTTTTTGTCCGGCAGATAAATCATCAGCCTGTCACAGTCCAGCGATCCACGCTCTTCCCGCAGACGGACATGTCCCTGCAATGTGATAGCGCGCTTGTCCATATCGATCAGCAGCGTATCGGCGGAGCCGCGGATAAACTCATATTTTTCCGGCAGCCGCGGGCGTCCCACAAATTTCAGCGGATCCGATGCTCCTGTCCGCAGAATGATCCGGACATCCTTGCGGACGAAGATCGTCCGCTTCCGGTAGTCCCCGTCAAACCCGATACCGTCCAGATCCAGCAGCGGTGAACGAAAATAAACTTTTTCCCCGCTTGCAGCCTGCTGGTTTTCCTGATCAATATCCGCCTTGGTCGTAACCGCCACACCATCGCTGAAAAGCCTCTTGCTCCAGAAATTCAGCACCGCAGGAAAATCAGCTCCCAGGGGATAGATTTTCGTGTCCTTTCCGGTGGTGATACTGTCGATATCCGCGTCCTTGCGGATAATATCCAGGACCGGTGCCGTGGCCGCCAGCCCCCTTCCGCTCTGTCCGCACTCCTCGCAGTAGAGCAGAAGCTGCAGGCGGTCATTGCTGTACACGGGAATCCGCGTTTCCCGGGTCTTCAGCCCCCGCAGATCGCTCAGTGAATTGGTCGCCCCGCAGGCAGCCAGGCCGCAGAAGAGGAGTCCCGCCGCCAGCATTCCGTGAAACTTCATGCCCGCTGATCCCCTGCTGCAATCAGATCGTGGATCGCTTTGACTTCGCGGATCACGGTTTCCGCCATGGCAAACGGCAGACTGTTCGCTCCGTCCGACCAGGCTTGTTCCGGCCGGGGATGGACTTCGGCAAACAATGCATCGATCCCCACCGCCGCCGCCGCTCTGGCCAGCGGCCGGACATATTCCCGGTTCCCGCCGGATGCATTGCCGAGTCCCCCCGGGAGCTGGACCGAGTGGGTGGCATCAAACACCACCGGCACACCGAAACTCCGCATGGTCGGGAGACTCCGGAAATCCACCACCAGATTGTGGTAGCCAAAAGAGGCCCCCCGCTCGGTCAGCATGACCGGACTCGGTCCCGCCTGGCGGACTTTCTCGACGGCTCCCCGCATGTCTTCCGGCGCCATGAACTGGCCTTTTTTGATATTGACCGGCTTTCCTGTCCGGCCGCAGGCGGCCAACAGGTCCGTCTGCCGGCAGAGAAATGCAGGGACCTGCAGAATATCCGCGATTTCCGCCACACGCGGCACATCGCAGGATTCGTGAACATCGGTTATGACCGGCACTTCCAGCGTCGCTTTGACTTCCGAAAGCATGGCCAGTCCGGCTTTCAGTCCCGGGCCCCGCCGGGAGCCGCCGCTTGTCCGGTTGGCTTTGTCATAGGAGGCCTTGAAGACATATCCGATCCCCAGATCTTCGGCCAGAGCTTTCAGAAATGTGCCGGTTTCCAGACAGAGTTCCAGGGATTCGGCCATACAGGGGCCTGCAATCAGAACCAGATGGCCGCCGCCGAAAACGATTCCGGGACAAAGTTCGATTATCTGCATCGTTTTTCCTCCTGAAGACGGGCTTCCGCACGGGCAAGATCCTCCGGAGTATCCACTCCGATACTCTCCAAATCCGACAGCAGCACCCTGATTCCGATGCCGTTTTCCAGTGCGCGGAGCTGTTCAAGTTTTTCACACATTTCCAGCCTTCCGGGGGGCAGGCTGACGAATTTCTTCAGAACCGTTTTCCGGTAGGCGTAGATTCCCCAGTGAAGGCACATGGGTGCATCCGTCCCCCCGTCTCTCAGGTACGGGATCGGTGCCCGGCTGAAGTAGAGAGCCATGCAGTCGGCCCCGAAAACGACTTTCACCTTGTTGGGGTTGTCCGCAAGGATTTCACGGGTTCCCGGTACGGCCACTGTGGCCATGTCCGGTGCGGAATCCTCCGTCATGACGTCGATGAGACTGTCGATCACCCGGGTGGGGATCAGGGGTTCATCGCCCTGAACATTGATGACCGCATCGCAGTCCAGATCTTTGACGGCCTCCCAGATCCGGTCGCTTCCGGACGGGTGGTCCGGTGAAGTCATGACTGCCGTGCCGCCGAATCCGCGGACCGCCGCGGCGATCCGTTCATCATCGGTGGCCACCAGTACGGCGGATGCCCTGGAGGCGGAAGCTTTTTCATAAACATGCTGAATCATCGGTTTGCCTGCCAGCATGGCCAGCGGCTTTCCTGGGAAGCGCGTACTTCCGTAGCGCGCAGGGATGGCGATAACGGTTTTTTTCATAAGTAGTTTCTCAATTTGATTTCCTGACGGAGTTCCGCTTCGGAGACCGTGGCGGTCCCCACTTTGCCGACGACGATGCCGGCGGCATAATTGCCCAATTCCGCCGCCGCTTCCGGCGATGCTCCCGCCGCCATGGCCATGGTCACGGTGGCAATGACGGTATCTCCGGCTCCGGATACATCGAAGACCTCCTTTGCCCGGGTGGGGATAAAGGTTTTTTTGCCGCTGCCGTTGAAGAGCGCCAGACCATCCTGCGCCAGTGATATGAGGAGGTGTTCCGGCTGCCACTGATGCAGCAGCGTGGATGCGATCTGCTCCAGGCTTGGCGGCTCCCCGTGAAGCGCCGTCAAACCGGACATGCTCAATGCCTCCGCCCGGTTGGGTTTGATGATCGTGAGCCCCTTTACCGGTTCCAGATTTCCCGGTTTAGGATCCAGAGCGGTGATGACTCCGTTCTGAACCGCTTCCGGGACAATGGCCCCCAGCATGGAACTGTCCAGCAGCCCCTTCCGGTAATCTTCAAAAATCAGGGCATCGATCTCTCTATCCCGGATGAGATGAAGAATCTGTTCCACAAGCTTTTCGCGGATCGGACCGGAGGCGGGGTATGTGTCCTCGTAGTCCAGCCGGAGCAGCTGCTGATGCCCCGAAAGGATCCGCTGCTTCTCGGTTGTCCGCCGTGCCGCATCGCGCAAAACCCCTTCGGAAGCGATGCCGTAGCCGCGGAGTTCTTCAAGCATCCGCCGGCCCGCATCGTCATTGCCGATCATGCCGAACGCCATGGATCTGCCCCCCAGGGTGACCAGATTGCGCATGACGTTGCCGGCGCCGCCCAGACAGCTGGAGATACCGGTCACATCCAGCACCGGTACGGGAGCTTCCGGAGAGAGCCGTTTGGCATCGCCGCGGATATAGACATCCAGCATCAGATCTCCGAGCACGGCGACCCGGAGTTGTTTGAACCGGTCGATAAAACGGTCAAGATTCATCTCGTCCATGGTTGTTTCCCTCGTTTTTGGGCCCCGTTCAGTTCGGCGGCCATACGGATCAGCAGCGGGTCCGGATTGAGTTTCAGCTGCCGGTTGCAGGCCTGGTCGCGGTCCAGCCTGGCGGCGAAAACAAACATGTCACGCAGGTTTTTCTCCAATTCGAGAACCTCCTCCATGGGAATCGTTTTCTGGTTGTTCCGCAGATAACCGGCCATCATGTTGAGATTCCACAGAAGGATGTTGTTTTCCTCCACCGCGTCCTGAAGTCTGGCTTTGGTCCGGTTGCATCTGTTCCGGAGCTGGTCGAAGTCTCCCATGAGCTGCTGTCTGGCGATCTGCAGACTCCAGAGGTTGGAACGGGCAAAATACAGCGGGATGCTGACCGCCAGAAGAACTTCCCCCAGCACGATGATAAAAAACAGTGCCACCGCCGAGCAGGCAACATAATCCCGCCTGAATTTGGCGGTGAACATCTTCCGATCTAATTTGGGTCCGGCCATGATATCAATCTACTTTTTTCTGCACAATACGTTTCCCGACGGTTTTTCCGCAGCCTCCGCTTTACGGAAATATACACCGGAAAACCTCAAATTCAAGACGTCCATGCGTCAGAACAGAACAAAGATCAATGTTCCGGTCAGAAGTGCGATCACCGCGAGCAGCAGCGAGACAATGAAATTACGGTTGATGAAGAGTGCCATCCGTCTGATCACCGTGGCATGTTCCGCCTGAGGGGCAAAGCCGTCCATGAAACTTGCCACATCCTGCCGCAGTTCCGCCACCGAAGCGTAACGGTCCCCCGGCCGGTATGCCATTGCCTTCATGACGATCGCTTCCAAAGCAGCGGGAATCTCCCGATCCGGCGCTTCCTGAGAAGGCAGCGGCACCTGATTGTTTATGGCCAGACGCAGGATCTCCTCCGGCGGTTTGCCGCTCATGGGATTGCTGCCAGTCAGAATGGTATAAAGAAGCGCCCCCAGGGAATAGATGTCCGCCCGCTCATCCAGATGCATGCCTCCTCGGATCTGTTCCGGGGACATGAATCCCGGGGTCCCCCGGGTGACATTGCCTGTCAGGTGTCTCCTGCCGCTGGGTTCCGTGACCATCTCCGCCGCAAGTCCCCAGTCCAGCACCGAGACGGCACCGAAATCTCCCAGACTTATGTTGTTGGGCTTGATATCCAGATGCAGCACGTTGCGGGAGTGGGCGAAACGGATTGCATTGCACACCCGGATGAAGATCTGCAGCATCCGGTTCAGTGAATAAGTGTTGACCGCATCCGCTTCCCCCGCCCGGACCCGGAGAAGGTACTGTGCCAGACTTTCTCCCCGCAGATATTTCATGGTAAAGAACGGCGCCCCGTTTTCATCCAGCCCCATGTCATAGACCGGGATGATGTTCGGGTGTTCCAGTCTGGCCGTGATCCTCGCTTCGTGGACAAAACGCTCCAGGTCCGCCTGAGGCCGCTCCCGGAAATCCGGCATCATCGCCATGGCCACTTCCCGGGCCGTGTCCGTGTCAAAGACCAGCAGCACCGCCTTCATTCCACCGAATCCGATGCTGCGGATGAATTTATACCGGCGGTTGGTCTTGCGCTGCAGAGGCAGTTCGCCGGTTTCCGGAGACTTTTCTTCGGGAATCATGCGGGTCTTCTGAGTGGCGGTGGTTATGTCGTTCATTTCAGCAGTTTCGGCGGGTGTTCACCGCGAACGGCGGCGGCATCGACACGGCATTCCCTGATCGCCCCTTCGGAGGGAACCTGATACATCACATCCAGCATCAGTTCCTCCAGAATGGCCCGGAGTCCCCGTGCGCCGGTTCCCCGCTCCACAGCTTTGTCCGCAATGGCCTCCAGCGCGTCCCTGGTGAATTCCAGCTTGATATGCTCCATTTCCATCAATTTCTGATACTGGCGGACCAGTGCGTTCCGGGGTTCCGTCAGGATCCGGACAAGAGCATCCCGTTCCAGCGGTTCCAGATTGACCGCCACCGGGAGCCGTCCCGCAAATTCCGGGATCAGCCCGAATTTGATCAGGTCCTCCGGTTCGCAGAAATTCAGCGGGTTGGTACGGATGGCCTCTTCCCGCTCACGCATGCGCGCCGCCGCGTCGCTTGCCTCCCGGCGGTTGAACCCCAGGACCTGTTTGCCGCAGCGCCGCTGGATGATCTTGTCCAGCCCCACGAAGGCTCCGCCGCAGATGAACAGAATGTTGGTGGTGTCCACCTGCAGAAATTCCTGCTGAGGGTGTTTGCGTCCTCCCTTCGGAGGAACGTTGGCCACGGTACCCTCGAGGATCTTCAGCAGTGCTTGCTGGACGCCTTCGCCGGAAACATCCCGGGTAATGGAGACATTTTCCGTCTTGCGGGCGATCTTGTCAATCTCGTCCACATAGACAATGCCGATCCGGGTGCGCCCGATATCGTAGTCTGCCGCCTGAATGAGCCGGAGAATGATGTTTTCCACATCTTCGCCCACATATCCGGCTTCGGTCAGGGTGGTGGCATCGCAGATGCAGAAAGGTACATTCAGCATTTTCGCCAGGGTTTTGGCCAGCAGCGTTTTGCCGCTTCCCGTGGGACCCAGCAGCAGGACGTTGCTTTTCTCCAGCTCCACATAGTCCCCGTCTCCGGTCTTCGGCTCAAGGGAGGCTTTCAACCGCTTGTAGTGGTTGTAAACCGCCACTGCCAGCGTTTTTTTGGCCCGGTCCTGGCCGATGACGTACTGATCCAGCTGTGCCTTCAGTTCCGCCGGTTTTGGAAGGGGCATGTTTTTGATCAGATCCTGTACGCTGTTGCTGTTCGCGGCAGCTTTGGCCGGAGCCTGGGCGGCTCCTCCGCACAGATTTTCGTAGCCGGCTTTCAGGCAGTCCATGCAGATGCCGACACCTTCAATGCCGCTTCCGGCAATCTTGACTGTCGGGGATTCCTGCCGTCCGCAGAAACCGCAGATAAGTTTTGATTTTGCCATAGTCTTTCTTTCAAAAAAAAGGACCGGAAATGCGGTTCATATTCCGCTTCTCCGGTCCCGATGATGTGTATGTCGGTCCCGGCGGAAATCATGCCCCCGGACGAAGCACCTGGTCCACCAGACGGTATTCCACCGCTTCTTCCGCCGACATAAAGAAATCCCGGTCCGTGTCCTGGCTGATCTTCTTCAGCGTCTGGCCGGTATGCTGCGAGAGGATCCCGTTCAGCATGGTGCGCAGCCGCAGGATCTCCTTTGCCTGAATGTTGATATCCGCCGCCGTTCCCTGCGCTCCGCCCCAGGGCTGATGGATCATGATGCGGGAATTGGGAAGTGCATAACGCTTGCCCGCCGCTCCGGCAGCCAGCAGCACGGCTCCCATGGAGGCGCACTGTCCGAGACAATAGGTCTTGACGTCGCAGGACAGGATCTGCATGGTGTCGTAAATCGCCAACCCCGCAGTCACGCTGCCTCCGGGACTGTTGATGTAGAGATCGATGTCCTTCTTGGGATCTTCCGCCTGCAGGAACAGGAGTTCGGCGATGATCATGTTGGCAACTTCATCATCGATGGGCGTTCCCAGGAGAATGATCCGGTCCTTCAGGAGCCGGGAATAGATATCGTACCCCCGCTCGCCGGAACCGGTTTGTTCCACGACCATGGGCACATAATACGCTTTGGTGTTTTTCATGCTGCAAATCCCCCTTCGGGAGTGTTTGTGATCCGCAGATCTCAGGCCTGAAGACCGGCCAGAAAATCCATCACTTTGCCGTTGATCATATCCAGCTCAAGCTCGCCCATGCCGCCGGTTTTCATCAGCATATTTTTGAGTTCGTTGGGCTTGTATCCGTAGTAGCGGCTCATGCTGCTGATCTGGGCATTGACCTCACTGGCATCCACCGTGATCTTTTCCTGCTGGGCGATCTTGCGCAGGATGAAGGTGCGCCGCAGAGACTTTTTCGCCGCTTCGGCGGCCGCCTTGTTGTGCTTGTCGGCATCCCGCTTGAAGGCATCCGCATCCGCTTCATTTTTCACTTCCTGATTGGCGATCTTGCGGAGCTCGCGGCTGGTCTCGCTGGCCAGAATGGCCGGAGGCAGTTCAAAAGCAGGGACCGATTTGTCCAGCGCTTCGTAGATCTTGTCCGCCAGCGCCGCATGACGCTTGCCCTTGGCCTCGTTTTCCAGCGCGGAGCGGAGCATTTTGCGGAATTCCTCCATGGAAGAAGTCTGGGTCTTGCTGCAGAGTTCCTCGTCGGTCAAATCCTTCTTGCGCTGAACGCCGTTCACCTTGACGGTGTATTTGACCGTTTTGCCGGCCAGAGCGGTTTCCCGGTAATCCGCCGCGTAGGCGGCTTCAAAAGTGCGTTCATCGCCGGCAGCGGCGCCGGTCAGTGCGGCAATGGCTCCGGGGATGATCTCCGGCTCGCTCAGCCAGAGGTAGCCGTCTTCGGCGGCGATCTGGCGCTTGAGGGAGGCTGATGCATCTTCCGGGAGTGCGAAATCGCCCTTGTAGTTCACCTTGAGCATATCGCCTGCCTTGGCGGCATCTTTGATGTCCGCATAATTCGCATACATGGTGCGGTAGAAATTCACCCGCTCGTCCACCTGGGCTTCGGTGACTTCCTCCACCGGAACATCCACTTTGACATTTTTGTAGTCGCCAACTTCAAATTCCGGAGCAATGTCTGCGATCATGGTGAACACGGTATCGGCATCGGTTTTGATGTCCAGATCCTTTTCCAGATTGCAGTTCAGCATTTCGCCGGGAGCGGAGGCTTCGATCTTTTCGTAGGCGGTGTAGATGAGGAGGCGCTTCAGCTCGCTCTCGATTTCCTGACCGTACTGCTTGCGGAGAATGTATTCCGGGGCTTTGCCGCGGCGGAATCCAGGGACATTTACCGCCATGGCGACACGCTGAAGCGCCCGGGCGGATTCTTTGGTCAGAATGTCCGGCGTCACCGTAAAGACAAAATCCTTGCGGCAGGGGACGGTGGAACGGATCTCCATGTTGACGGCATCAGCTAATGATTTGGCCATGACTTTGTAAACCTTTCAGAAAATTCCATGATTTTTCGGACCCTGCGTCCCGCCGGGGGCACAGGGAGCAAAACTATTTGTTTAATATAGCATGCCGGATGCATTTTGTCAAGCATCAATGTCTTTGCCGTCCCAGCAGTAGGTGCAGACCCTGTCCTTCGGCAGACGGATGGCAATGAGGAGCTTTTCCAGCTGCTGATATTTCAGCGTCGTCAGATTCAGGGCACTGCGGATGTACTCCACCATGGCCTTGTATTCCCCGGTGCCGTAAGTGATGTATTTCTCCAGTTTTTCCGGGGTGACCTCGCCGTGCTCCAGCGTGGCGATGGCCCGCCGGGCGATCAGGTCCATCTCGGATCTCGAGCGGGAGAAATTGAGGAACGGGCACCCGAAAAGGAGCGGCGGACAGGCCGAACGCATGTGGACCTCTTTGGCCCCCCGCTGGTACAGCAGTTTGACCGTGTCCCGCAGCTGGGTACCCCGGACGATGGAATCGTCGCAGAAAAGCAACTTTTTCCCCTCAATCTGCTCCTGAACCGGGATCAGCTTCATCCGGGCAATGTTCTCCCGGACTTTTTGATTCTGGGGCATGAAGGATCTGGGCCAGGTCGGCGTGTATTTCACAAAGGCCCGGAGGTAGGGTTTGTGAATGGCATTGCTGTACCCGATGGCGTGGGCGATCCCGGAGTCCGGGATGCCGCACACTGAATCGATTTCCACATGGTCATCGGCGGCGATGATGGCCCCGTTGCGGCAGCGGGCGCTTTCGGCATTGATCCCCTCGTAAGTGCTGGAGGGGTAGCCGTAATAGACCCAGAAGAAGGTGCAGAACTTCATTTTGTCCCCCGGCGCTTTCTTCTGGATGATGCGGTCCGCACACAGCTGGACGATCTCTCCTGGACCGAGTTCATAACACTGGGTGTAACCGAGATTGGGGAAGGCGGAACTTTCCATGCAGACCGCACGGGCGCCGGGTTTTTCGCCGATGACCACCGGTGTCCTTCCATAACGGTCCCGGGCGGCGTAGATGAATCCGTCGTAGAGCAGCAGCATGGAACAGGACCCCTTGATGGCCTCCTGCGCCCGGGCGATGCCGTCCGCCAGATCCCTTCCCCGGTTGATGATGGCGGCCACCAGTTCCGTGGGGTTCAGCTGTCCGTCGCAGCTTTCGGAAAAGTGCGATGCGCCGTCGGCAAAGATCTGCGCCACGAGTTCCGGCAGGTTGTTGATCTTTCCCACCGTGACAATGGCGTAGGTCCCGATGCGGGAGGTGATGAGGAGCGGCTGGTCTTCCGTGTCGCTGATGATGCCGATGCCGGCATTGCCGTGAAAAGATTCGATGTCGTCATCAAATTTGGACCGGAAAGGCGAATTGGTGATGTCGTGGATCTTGCGGACGATGCCGGATCCGGAATCCACCGCCATGCCGCCCCGCCGGGTTCCCAGGTGAGAGTGATAGTCTGTTCCGTAAAAGAGGTCGCACACACAGTCTTCGCTGGAGACTGCACCGAAAAAGCCGCCCATATCTTTCTCCTGTGTCCATTTGGGTTCCATGGAGCCAAGTCCGGCTCCGTCAAGCACGTTCTTAATGTACAGCCATTTCGTATTTCTGCAAATCTCCGGCAAAAAAAAAACGGAAGTCTTCCGTCCTGGACGTTTCGGAAATTTCTTTCCCGGAAAAATCCGTTGAAATTGCGTAAACGGGTGCTATATTATGTCTTCTGTAATACTGCGACAGAGGAGATGAGTGAAATGATGGTTCGACTGCTGATAATTTTTTCCGCTGTGCTGATTCTGCCGTTGCTGAATGCTGCGGATGGATTGCGGATTCAGGGGCGGGTCCGGGAAAATCCCACGGTCTATTTTCAGGGGATCCCCGGTAATCCGAAACTTTCCTCCGCCGTGGAGGGGTTTCTCCGTGCATGCGGCTGGTTTGATGTGACGGGAGATGCTTCCGCCGATTATGTGGTTTCCGGTTCTTCGACCGGGGGGACGGCATCTCTGCGGGTGTCCATGGGGGGCGTGTCCATGGGAGGGTGGAGCGTGCGCGCTCCGGAACCCCGGCGTGCGGCCAAACTGCTGGTGGACGCCCTGCTGGAAAAACTCTTCAAAGTCAAGGGGCTTTGTTTCTCCAAAATCGCATTCTGTGCGGAAGTTGCCAAAGGGGTCAGGGAGATATATCTCTGCGACATCGACGGCAATGAGATTCAGCAGGTGACCCAGTTCCGCAGTCTGTGCGTGGAGCCCTGCTGGTTTCCGGACGGACGCTCCATCGCCTATACCCGTTACGGGCAGTCCCGCACCGAGATCGTGGAAACCCGCATCCATCCCCGGATCCAGAGCCGGATTCTGGCGTCTCTGCCCGGTTTGAACGTGGGGGCGGCGGTCAGCCCTGACCGTCAGAACCTTGCCATGGTCCTGAGTCCGGACCATCTGGTGGATCTGTATGTGAGGCCCCTTCAGGGAACGCAGCTTACCCGGCTGACCCGGGGGCGTGCGGTGGAGGCTTCTCCCTGCTGGAGTCCCGACGGGAAGAATGTCTGTTTTGTCAGCGACCAGTCGGGGCGGCCCCGGATCTATTCCGTGTCCCGCAGCGGGGGCACTCCCAAGTGTCTTCCCAGTGTGGGGCGGGAGGCGGTTACGCCGGACTGGTCCGGCGATGACCAGATCGTCTATGCCACCACCGTGGGAGGAAGCTACACTCTGGCGGTGCTGAATCTGAAGACGGGCGAAAATATCCGGGCCACCATGGTCCCTGGCACCTGGGAATCCCCGGCGTGGGGCCCGGACAACCGGCATGTGGTCTGCAAGCGTTCGGACGGTCCCCGTGCTTCGCTTTTTGTGGTGGATACCTGGACCGGCAAGGTACGGCAGCTTCTGATGACCCGCAACCATCTCTCCATGCCTTGCTGGTCGAAAGGAGTCCAGTGACTCCCGCCGCGCTCCGTGAGGCGCTGGACCGGCTGAATTTTTTCGGGATCAAACTGGGACTCGTTCAGACCCGGAAACTTTTTGAGCTTGCCGGGGCTTCCTTTGACCAGCGGTACATCCATATCGCCGGCACCAACGGCAAGGGTTCCACCGGGGCCATGCTGGAGGCCGGACTGCGCCGCTGCGGATTCCGGACAGGTTTCTACTCCTCGCCTCATCTGATCGACGTCCGGGAGCGGTTCCGGGTGAACGGTCAGTCAGTTTCCGAGGATGCCATGGAGGAGGCGTTTCTCCGGACGGATTTTGCGGCGGAGAAACTCCGCAAAGCGGGGATGTCGCCGACGTATTTTGAATACACCACGGTTATGGCGGCGCTGATTTTTCAGCAGGCCGGGGCGGATTTTGTGATCTGGGAGACCGGCATGGGGGGGCGGCTGGATGCCACCAGTGTGGTGGAACCGGAAGCGGCGGTCATCACCAATATTGCGCTGGATCACCAGCAGTATCTGGGGGACACCCTTGCTGCCATTGCGGGGGAAAAAGCCGGGATCATCGTTCCTTACCGGCCGGTTTTCACTGGATTTCTCGGGCCGGAGGCGAAGCAGGTGATCCGAAACCGGGCCATCGGGCTTCATGCGCCTTTTTTTGATCCGGACCCGCTTTCCCTGACCGGGGAACCCCGTTACCGGCAGGATCCGGACGGCGGCATCGTTCAGGAATTCCGTTACGGAACCGGGACGATGCATCTGCGTCTTGCCGGAGCCATGCAGCGGCGGAATTTTCTCACGGCGGTGCCGGTACTGCGGTATCTGGCGGACAAATACCATTTTTCGCCGGATGAAGCTTTGGGGCGGGTATCTTCAGCCCGATGGCCGGCCCGCTGCCAGGAGGCTGCGCCGGATCTTGTGGTGGATGGCGGCCACAATCCGGACGGTGCGGCGGCATTGGCTCAGGCCATGCTTGAAGCGTATCCGGGGCGGAAATTTGCGGTGGTTTTTGCCGGGTTCCGGGACAAGCATGTGGCGGAGAACCTCCGTCTGATCTCGCCCCTGGCGGCGGCGTGGTTCTTTACTCCCATGGGGGGGGGCCGGCCGAGTCATACCGGGCCGGAGCTTGTTCAAATGGCGGAGGAGGCCGGGTCCCGGGCGCCGGCGCGGGTTTTTGCGAACAGCCGGGAGGCGCTGGCGGCGGCCCGTGCAAGCTCTTTTCCGGTTCTGTCGGCAGGGTCGCTTCTGCTGGCGGGAGAGGTGCTGCAGCAGGCGGCGCCGGAAAGTGTATGGAATCTGTAGGATTTGCAGAACAGGAGAATCATGGATATTTTGAATGTAACTGTCGGGAGTGCCGGCTTTGAACAGTCCGCCCCGATGATTCAGGTAAGGGAACCGGTACTGTTTCCCTTCAGTCTGACGCAGGTGTCTGTTTTCGGCGCACTTGATCGTGCTGCACTGGATCTGGCGATGAACAAGGAACGGTGTGCCGCCATTTACCTGGAAATGCCGAAATCTTTGGAGGACAGGCCGGAAATTGCCCGGTTCGAGTCCGGCACAGATACGCTTCTGGCGACCGGCGTGCTGGTGCGGGTGGTCAAAGTGGTTCATCTGCCGGATGACGGCATCCGGATCCTGGTCCGGGTACTCAAAAGGATCCGTCATATCCGGGAAACGTGTCCGGACAGGATCCGCATGTCGGTGTACGAGGATCTGGTGTCGGATGCGGTCTCCATCCCGGCCGACGAGGCGGCGGGGACGACCAAGGCGCTGCTGCAGATGCTTTCGGAACTGCCTCTCCCGGAGGAATTCCGGGTTGCGGCCATGAATCAGGCGGATCTGGAGCGGCTGACGGATCTTCTGGCCGACAACTATCACTTTTCGACGGAAGAAAAGGTGGAGCTTCAGTGCGAGCGGTCGGTGAAGAAACGCTCCTCGCTTCTTCTGGAATGGCTGAACCGGGAGTGTGAAGTCCAGAAACTGGGCAACAAGATCCAAAGCCAGGTCCACGAGGCCCTGAGCCAGAACCAGCGGGAATATTTTCTCCGTGAACAGCTGCGGGCGGTCAAGGAAGAGCTCGGTGAGGAGTTCGGCAATCCGGATATCGCCATGATTGAGGAGCGACTCAAAAACAGAGTTCTGCCGGAAAATGTGGAAAAACTGATCCGCAAGGAATTGTCCCGGCTGGAGATTATTCCCCAGGCGGCACCGGAATATCATATTGCCTACGGTTACATCATGTGGCTTCTCGACGTGCCGTGGTCGGAGGCGTCGCTGGATACCCTGGCATTGGAAAATGCCGCGAGGATCCTTGACGAGGACCATTACGGTCTGGAGGAGGTCAAGGACCGGATCCTGGAATTTCTGGCAGTGCTGCAGCTCAAGCCGGACCGGAAGTCTCCGATCCTCTGTCTGGCCGGTCCTCCGGGGGTGGGCAAAACCTCTCTCGGTCAGTCCATCGCCCGGGCCATGAACCGGAAATTCATCCGGGCGGCGCTGGGAGGAGTGCACGATGAATCGGAGATCCGCGGGCACCGGCGCACCTATGTCGGGGCCCTGCCTGGACGGATCATTCAGGGGATGAAACGGGCAGGGACGGTGAATCCGGTGTTTCTGCTGGATGAGATTGACAAGCTTGCCAGCGATGTCCGGGGGGATCCGGCGTCGGCCCTTCTGGAAGTGCTTGATCCGGAGCAGAACCATGCCTTTCAGGATCATTATCTTGAGGTGGATTACGACCTGAGCCGGGTGTTTTTCCTGACGACGGCCAATATGCTTGACACCATTCCCGGGCCCCTGCGGGACCGGATGGAAATTATTGAACTGCCCGGCTATACGGCCATTGAGAAGCGGGAGATCGCACTCCGGCATCTGGTTCCCCGCCAGCTGGAGCAGTGCGGTCTGAGCGACAAACGTGTGAAAATCCAGCTTTCGGCCATCAATGAGATCATTAATTTCTATACCCGGGAAGCCGGTGTCCGTCAGCTGGAGCGGACCATCGGGCAGCTGTGCCGGAAAGTGGCCCGCCGGATCGTGTCCGGGGAGCTGCCGCCTTCCGGCAAAGTGTCGGTGACGGCGGCCATGACCCGGGAGCTTCTGGGGCCCCGGAAATTCCTGATGGACGAGGCGGAGAGCACTCCCCAGGTGGGGTGCGCCACCGGCATGGCATGGACCAGCTGCGGTGGAACGATCCTCCCGGTGGAAGTGATTTCCATGCCCGGCAAAGGGGATCTCAAATTGACCGGATCCCTCGGCAAGGTCATGCAGGAGAGTGCGGAAGCTGCATTCAGTTATATCCGGAGCACCGCTTCCAACTGGGGCATTGATGCGAAGGTGTTTGAAGCGAATAATTTCCACATCCATGTACCGGACGGCGCCACGCCGAAGGACGGTCCTTCCGCCGGTGTCACGCTGGCCACGGCACTGCTTTCCCATCTGACCGGGCGTCCGGTGAAGCCCCGTATGGCCATGACCGGAGAGATCAATCTCCGGGGCCGCATCACGGCAGTGGGGGGGATCCGGGAAAAAGTCATCGGTGCTTTGCGGGCCGGGATCAACTGTGTGCTGATGCCGGAAGCCAACCGCAAGGACACGGAGGAACTGCCGGAAGAAGTGAAGCGAGCCATTGCGTTTCATTTCATCGGCACCTTTGACGAAGCGGCTCATCTGGCCCTGGTGAAGAAGGAAAATTGAGAGAATGAGGCGGATCGTCCTTGCGCTGGTGCTGATTTTGGCCGTCCTGAGTGCTTCCGGTGCGCAGGGGGGGCTGCTGCCGGAGCAGTTTCTCCAGCGGGCACGCAATTCCGGCGGGGGCGGCAGCGTGTCCGCTTTGAGCGGAACGTTGCAGCATCTCCGGGACGGGCGGAAAATGGAGGCCGTACCGGTCTATCTCGGGCTGGTGATCCGGCCGGAAGGGGTCCGGGGACAACTGATCCTGGACGGAAAAGAGGGTTACTGGTTCACCCGGCACCGGACACTGACGGGATTTGCCGCCGATGTGACGCCCATGGAACCTGCGGCAAAGGCCCCCCTGCTTGCCCGGTACGGGCTGGACCCGGCGGATTTGGGCATGGGATTTCTCTGGAAAAATTTCCGTGCGGAATTGGAGCCCTCCCGGGTGAAGGGGCTTGCCTGCCGGGTTCTGGTGCTTCAGGATGCCGCCGGCGGGGATGCCGTCCGGGTTTATATCCTCCGGGATTACTATTTCCCGCTCCGGGTGGAATTTTTTGCCGATGAGGCGGCTGCCCGGGACGGAAAAACGCCTCTCCGGACGCTGGAAGTGGGGTCTTTCCGTCAGAAGAACGGACTTTATTACGCCGAAGTGATCGATTTGCGGGGGAATTCCTGGCGGAGCCGGGTGACTTTTGACGGTAATACGGCGGAACTGCAGGCATTCCGCAAAAACATTCCGCTCCCGTTCCGGGAATTGGCAAGGTAGTTTTTCCGGCCTTTTCAGAGATTTTCCGCCGTATTCTCTCCGGCGTATTTTTTCAGCATCCGGAAGAGGAGGGCGGCTGCGTGAAAAATATTCTCCGTCTTTTCCGTTTTTTCCTGAGATACGGCGTCAATATAGAGAAGATTTCCCTTGCGGGAGGCCAGCACCCGGCGTCCGCACCTCTGAATGACCTCAGCAAGGACTTCAACTTCCGGATCCGCCGGCAGGGTGCAGAGTCCGTTCTCCGGGGGAATATGGATGATCATGCCGTCTTCCGGATCCCCGGCTGCGTGGACTGCGGCAAGTCCGGTCACCGGTTTGGCATCGGCCAACCCCAGACGGTTCAGCAGTTCCGCCGGAAGATCACGCGAATTTCCGTAAAGAAGCACTTTTCCTCCTGATGCCAGAAATTTTTCGAATGCCGGCTGATTTTCTTCTGTCCAACCAGAAACTGGTACCACGAAAATTCGTCCCGCCGCCGCTGGAGCCCGGCGGAAAACCGCATCCGGGACCATGCTGCAGGCGATCTGACCGGTCTTCCGCACTTCTTCCATGAAGATTTTTTCCCCGGATGTCGCGGGATTTTCCGGTCCTCCGGAATAAAGTCCGGCCGGAGGGAAGGGCGAGGTCACAGGAGTCATGACAGGAGGACCTGCAGGATCTTTGCGGCGATCTCGCTTTTTGAAGCGAGGGGAAGTTCGATTTTTTCGCCGCCGCGGCCCAGCAGGGTCACTGCATTGGTGTCCACGGCAAAGCCGCATCCGGCCCGGCTCACATCGTTGGCGGCGATCCAGTCGAGGTTTTTCCGGGCCAGTTTTCCGGCGGCATTGGCCAGCAGATCACTGGTTTCCGCCGCGAAACCGACAAGAATCTGTCCCGCCGGCTTGGCAGCGCCGAGGGAGGCAAGGATATCTTCGGTGCGGACCATTTTCACGCAGATTTCGCCGGGAAGTTTCTTGAGTTTCCCGGAGATGACTTCGGCCGGCCGGTAATCCGCCACGGCGGCGGCCATGATGATGATGTCCATTTCCGGTGCGCGGCCCTTCACCGCCTCCGCCATTTCAGCGGCGCTTTCGATACAGACCATGTTCACTCCGGAAACCGGCTCCAGCGCCACCGGACCGGAGACCAGAGTCACTTCCAGACCGGCATCTCTGGCTGCTGCGGCAAGGGCGTAACCCATTTTGCCGCTGGAACGGTTGCTCCAGAAGCGGACGGCATCAAATTTTTCCCGGGTGGGCCCGGCGGAGATCAGAATTTTCTTTTTCATGGTTCCATAAGATACCTCCGGTCCGGCGATTTGTCAACTGCCTTAATGCGTGCTATATTACATACATTATGGAAAAAGACGAAATACGGGATTCATTTACCCGGCATGACCGGTATGAGTTTGAGATGGTTTTCCGCTATCCACGTCCCCGGGAAAAGGGCGGAGCGGAGGAATACCATGCGGACGTTTATTTTTTTCTGCCGCCGTCTCTCGGGATCAACCGGGAGACCTATCCGGCGGAGATGTTCTACCGGGACATGCGCAGATATATCCGTCTCCGGACGCCGTCGGTGGAACTGCGCGCCATTCCGGACGGTCCGCTGCTGCGGCTGAAAATGGCCATCATCCGCTTTGCCGATGATCCCTCGGAGAGCAATTCCAAGGAGTTTGTGGACCGGACCAAACTTTTCTGTTCGATCCTGAAGAGTGCCCTGAGGGACGGTTCACGGGAACTTATGCAGAAAAAGGGGGACGGAGATTTCCGGAAGATCTTTCTGGATACCCAGTCGGCCATCGACCGGATCAAACAGGAGTTCAGAAACCTCCGTCCGCTGCTGGATGTTTCCCGTGTTTCCCCGCGGGATCTGGAGTGGTTCGGATTTGCGGACGAGTTCGTAAGCCTTCTGACCAATAAATGGCGCTGCCGGCAGTATGAAGACCTGGGCAGTGCTCCGGAATTTGAGGATATCCGCCGTTTTCTGCATGACCGGATCGCCGATGAGATCGGATACCGTAGAGAATGCGGCTATCCCTCCGTCCCGGATCCCGCCGACGGCAATGAACTTCTGCTGTACCGGGAGGGGGTGCTGAAGAAAATCATGGCCAGCGTTCTCTTTCTCCGGGTCTGCCGTCAGCGGGACGGCGTGCTGGCGGAAAATCTGGTGTTCGGTCTGGCTGCCGCCATTGCCATGACATTTGTGACGGCTGTTTCCTTTGTCTGGCACGGGCTTTTTCTGGAACCATTTTCGCTGGCGTTCTTCTCTATCTGGGTACTTGCATACGTCGGCAAGGACCGGATCAAAGACCTTCTGAAACTTTACTTCAAGAATCATCTGAAGCGCTATTTCTATGACTACCGGACCCGGCTTCACAACGCATTGGGGCATCCGGTGGGGTGCTGCAGGGAAGGAGTCTCCTTTGTGCCGGAAAACCGGGTGCCGGAAAAAGTACTGACACTGCGCGGCAGATCGTTTCTGGGGTGTCTTGAGAACGCCGAATCCGCAGAGGAGATCCTGCACATGCGGGAACTTCTGACCGTAAGGCCGGAAAAGAACAAATTCGTTCTGCCGGACACGGACGTCACCGGGATTGTGGATATCATGCGTTTCAATCTCCGGCATTTCATGGAACACATGGACAATCCGGAGAAGGAGATCCTTCTCCCTTCCGGCGGGCATCTCCGGTCCCGGACCGCCAGAAGGGTCTATCACGTCAACGTCGTGGTGCATTACGCCATGGACGAGGCGCCGGATGTTTACCGGCATTTCCGGATGATCCTGGCCCGGGACGGCATCCGCCGGATCGAAGCCGTCCCGAACCCGGACGGAGGCATTTTGCGGCGGGATCCGGTGTTCTGATGGAAAAAGTGCCGGAAAAAGGTTCTGAAGATGAAAAAATTTGAAAAAATTTTGATTTTTGACTGGAAAAAACTGCTGGTCTGGTGTATTTTATTGAACCGATTTATGTTCGGAGGCGATTGTGCATTCGGACAGGACGGGGATTCCGAAGGTCAGGATATGACCGGGATCGTGGTGCGGGTCAAGCCGGAAGATGCGAAACGGCAAGCCCGGGCCAGTGATCTCCGGCGCCGTCTGGAAGCAGCGGATCTTGCGGCTGCCAGGCTGGAAGCGGAAAACCGCGCATTGCGGAAATCTGCTGACCTGATGCGTCGGAAGCTGATTGAACTGAATAATGTGTATCAGATGCAGAATGGACGGTATCGCCGGCTTGAGCTGGTTCTGTCCGGTGCGCAGGCAGGCGAAAAAGTGCGTAGCGCCGGGGAACGGGAAGAACAGCTTCTGAAAGCTTTATCCGATACCGCCATGAACGGCGGATCGCTTGCCATGAAGACCGTTCAATTCTGCGAACAGATGGAGAAGACTCTGCGTGAGCTGCCGATCGGGAAGGTTCGGCAGGCGGAACTTCAGCTTCAGCTGGAGGAACTCAGGCGGGAGTCCCGTTTGTTCATCGGTCAGACATCTCCGGGAGATGCCGGGACGAGGCTGGAAAAATGCCGGATCCTGGCGGTGAACCGCGAGCTGTCGATCGTCATCCTGCCGGTGGGGGCGGCCCATGGTGCGTTTTATGGGCTTGTTTACCATGTCGGGAAGGACCTGGCCGAGCTGCAGGTGGTCGGAATTCGACCGTTTGTTGCGGCAGCTCGGGTAGTATCCGGCAGGATCGAAGACCTGTCTCCCGGGATGGAGGCCGCGGCAGTCAAACAACAAGCGACGGAAAAGTTCCGTCCAAAGTAAGAGAGAACCGGATTATGGAAGTTAAAGTTAGAGCTTTGACGAAAAACGTGCGGATTTCTCCTGAAAAGGCGCGTCAGGTTTCGCGTCTCATTCAGGGCAAGTCGGCCGTGGAAGCCCTGGCGATCGTCGAATTGAGCCCCCGGAAGGCGGCCCGCCTGATTGGCGAGACCCTCCGTTCCGCCGTGGCCAATGCGGAGAACAACATGAGTTTGAACCGTCAGGATTTGAGCGTTCATGCTGCTCTGGTCAGCCCCGGGCCGATCATGAAGCGTTTCCGTCCGAAGGCGCGGGGATCCGCGGGCCGGATCCGGAAACGGACCAGCCATCTGGAAATCGTTTTGACGAATAACCAATAAGGGACTGTATCGTGGGACAGAAAGTTAATCCTATCGGATTGAGAACCGCGCTGACCAAGGACTGGGAATCCCGTTGGTTTGCCAACAAGGCGCTGTTCGGAGAATGGCTCCATGAGGACCTGCGCATCCGCAAGTTCATCAAGGAAGAGTACGTCATCAGCGGCAAGGAAAAAGGCAAGACGGA
>DCGO01000144.1:23667-27742 GCA_002314605.1 Lentisphaeria bacterium UBA1776
TATTCGGCGCGCCGCGGCGTGCTGATGGGGCGCAAGGGCGAAGAGATTGATCAGCTGAAGCAGGCGATCTCCAAGCTGGCGCCGGGCAAGGAAGTGTTCGTTGAAGTGGTGGAGATCCGCCATGCCGAAGTGAATGCTCAGCTGGTTGCCGAGAGCATCGCGCAGCAGCTGGAGCGCCGCATCGGCTTCCGCCGTGCCATGAAGCGTGCCATTCAGCAGGCCATGGACATGGGCGTGGACGGGATCAAAGTCAACTGCGCCGGTCGTCTCGGCGGTGCCGAGCTGGCGCGTGAGGAACAGTACAAGGATGGCCGGGTGCCGCTGCACACGCTGAAGGCGCACATCGACTACGGCTTCACCGAGGCCGAAACGACGTCGGGAAAGATCGGCGTCAAGGTTTGGATTTGCCACAAAGAGGGTATGGAGGATCAAGATTATGCCGCTAATGCCAAAAAGAGTAAAGTACAGAAAGGTACAGCGCGGAAGTAACGCGGGTTTGGCCACCAGCAACAACAAGCTGGATTTTGGCGAATTCGCGCTCCAGACGCTGACCCGCGGTTTTGTTTCCAACAAGCAGATCGAGGCGGCTCGTGTTGCAATCAACCGCCACCTGAAGCGCCGCGGCAAAGTCTGGATCCGGCTGTTCCCCTATCGCTCGTTTACCAAGAAGCCCCTGGAAGTTCGTATGGGGAAGGGAAAAGGCGCCGTCGAAGGCTGGAACGCTCCGGTGAAACCGGGCCGCATCCTCTTTGAGGTGTCCGGCTGCAGTGAAGCGGTCGCCCGTGAGGCCATGAGCCGTGCGGCGAACAAGCTCTGTCTGCGCTGTAAATTTTTGGTCCGCGAAGGGTAAGGTGCCGATATGAAGATCAAAGAAATTCGTGAACTGACCGACGCGGAACTGGTCAGCCGGATCGGCGAACTCCGCCGCGAAAAGTTGAATCTGAAGATCCAGCTGCGCACGGGTCAGCTCGAGAAGACTGCGCGCTGCCGGACGGTCCGCCGCGACATCGCCCGCATGCTCCAGGAGCAGGATGTGCGTGCCGCCAAAGCTAATGAGGTGAAGTAATGAGCGAAGAGACTGTGCAGGCCCGCGGGTACCGCAAGGAGCGGATCGGTGTGGTGGTCAGTGACGTTCAGGATAAGACCATTGTGGTCAAGGTTGACCGCCGGACTCAGCACCCGATGTACAAGAAGGTGGTGAAGGTCCGTCGCAAGTTCGTTGCCCACGATGAGAAGAACGAGGCGAAAATCGGCGATACCGTCCGTATCGCGGAGACCCGTCCCCTGAGCAAAACCAAGTGCTGGCGGCTGATCGAGATTGTCAGCCGTTCTGCGGAATAATGTCGGGAGAGTGCAAAAATGATTCAGATGCAGACTGTTCTCGACGTTGCCGACAATTCCGGCGCCCGTGCGCTCCGTGTCATCACGGTGCTGGGGCAGGCCCGGACCATTGCCGGTGTGGGTGATATCGTGACCGCAGCGGTTATCGATGCGATTCCGGAAGGGACCGTGAAGAAGAAGCAGGTCGTCCGTGCCGTGATTGTCCGTACCAAGGCGAAGATCCGCCGTGCCGACGGATCCTACCTCGGATTCGATGACAATGCCGGTGTTGTCATTGACAAGGAGAACAACCCGGTGGGCACCCGTATCTTCGGACCGGTGGCCCGTGAACTGCGCGACAGAAACTTCATGAAGATCGTTTCGCTGGCGCCGGAGGTGTTGTGATGAAGAGTTACCATGTGAAAAAAGATTCCAAGGTCTTCGTGAATTCCGGCAAATGGAAAGGCGAAGTTGCCACGGTGAAGGCGATCCTCGCCGACAAGGACCGGGTGGTGCTTGAGTTTGCGGATGCCAAGGACCGGAAGATCGGCCGCCGCACGCTGAAGCGCAGCCAGGCCAATCCCAATGGCGGCATAGTGGAGCGTTCCGTTTCGGTGCACGTTTCCAACGTGGCGCTGTTCGACGAAGCCAAGGCCGGCAAGAAGGGGGAATAAGCTATGCCCGACATGATGCAGAAATATAAGCAGGAGATCCGTCCGGCGCTGCAGGCCAAACTCGGCTGCAAGAACGTGATGCAGATCCCGAAGCTTGAGAAGATTGTCATCTCCTCCGGTATGAAAGCCGGTGTGGAGCGGGATACTTTTGCGGAAGCTCAGAAGCAGATCGCGGCGATCACCGGTCAGATGCCGGTGATCACCAAGGCGCGCAAGAACGTTGCGAACTTCAAGCTCCGCGCCGGCATGAACATCGGAGTGATGGTCACGCTGCGGGGGTCCCGGATGTATGAATTCCTCGACCGGTTCGTCCACAATGCCATGCCGCGTGTCCGCGACTTCCGCGGAATTTCGCCGAAGGGCTTTGACGGGGCGGGCAACTACAATGTCGGTGTGCCGGACATTGCCGTGTTCGCGGAAATCGATCAGGACAAGCTCAAGTATCCGCTGGGGATGAATATCACCATGGTGACATCCGCCAGTAGCGATGCGGAGGCTTTTGAGCTCCTGAAGATGCTGGAGGTCCCGTTTGCGGATCAGGGAAAGTAAGGAATAAGACAAAATGGCAAAAACCAGTTTGATTGCGAAATCCATTCGCGGCAGCAAGTTCAAAGTGCGGAATTATACCCGCTGCAAGGCTTGCGGCCGTCCCCGCGCCTACATCGGCAAGTTCCAGCTCTGCCGTATCTGTTTCCGTGAATTGGCCTCCAAGGGCCAGATCCCGGGTGTGACCAAGGCCAGCTGGTAAGCAAAAAGGGGAGGATTTTAGAGTTATGAGTATGCAAGATCCGATCGCCGATATGCTCACCCGCCTCCGGAATGCCGGTTCTGCCGGCCTGGAAACGGTGTCCATGCCGGGATCCAAAGAGAAGGCCGCGATTGCCGAAGTTCTGAAGAAGGAAGGGTACATCGCGGATTACAAGATGATCGTTGACGGTGCCAAGCGCGTGCTGACCATCGAGGTCAAGTTCATCGACGGCAAGCCGGTGATCGAAGGTCTCCGGCGCGTCAGCAAGCCCAGCTGCCGGATCCACTGCGGGAGCCGCGAGATTCCGCGGGTCCGCAACGGTCTCGGTACGGTGGTGTTGTCCACGCCGAACGGGATCATGAGCGGCAAGCAGGCTGCTCAGCAGAACGTCGGCGGTGAGATTCTCTGCTATGTCTGGTAATAAGAGCAAAGGATGACACAAAATGTCTCGAATCGGTAAAAAACTTATTGCCATTCCCAGCGGCGTGAAGGTGTCCATCAACGCCGGAAACGTGCTGGTCGAAGGCAAGACTAAATTGTCGATGACGATGCCGCCTTTGACGGCTGCAGAAGTCAAAGACGGTCACGTGGTGGTGAGCTGCGAAGATGACGGCCGCACCTCCAATGCCATGCAGGGCCTGGCCCGCAGTTTGATCAACAACATGATCATCGGCGTGACCGCCGGGTTCAAGAAGGAACTGACCATCGTCGGCGTCGGTTACAAGGCGGCGGTGAGCGGTCAGAAACTGACGCTGAACCTGGGTTTCTCCCACCCGGTTATCTACACGGTCCCGGAAGGGGTCAAAGTGACCGTCGCCGATGGTCTCAAAATGACCATCGAGGGTGCGGACAAGCAGAAAGTCGGTGAGACCGCTGCGACCATCCGTCGCTTCCGGCCGCCGGAACCCTACAAAGGCAAGGGTATCCGTTACATCGATGAAAAGGTCATTCTCAAGGAAGGCAAATCCGCGGGTTAATCGCGAGAAGGTTGAAAGATGTCTGCAACTACTAAAGAGTTACGTATTCGCCGCCATGTGCGTCTGCGCAAGAAGCTGGCCGGGACGGAAGGCCGTCCCCGTTTCTGCGTCAGCATTACGGCGAACAATATCTATTGCCAGTTCATCAATGACGAGCCGGAGACCGGCTGTCTGACGCTGGCTGCAGTGTCGACGCTCGACGAAAAATTCAAGTCGGAAAAAGCGAAACCGAACATGGCCGGCGCGGCCCTGCTTGGCAAACTGGCGGCGGAAGCGGCCAAGGCCAAGGGGATCGGCGAGGTGGTGTTCGACCGTTCCGGCTATCGCTATCACGGCCGGATCAAGGCGATCGCCGA
>DCGO01000051.1 GCA_002314605.1 Lentisphaeria bacterium UBA1776
GCCGTATGCCGGACGGCACGTACGGTGGTGTGAGAGGACGGTCGCTCCAATAAGGAGCGACCTCCTACTCGATTGGTGCTCCAGCCCGCATCTGCGGGGCGGCTATTTGCCGCGGGGAAACCGCTCCGGATCAAGGAAGAACTGGCGGTAACCCCAGGAGTTGACTTCCCCGGCCTTTTTCAGCTTTTCCTCGATCTTTCTGATGGAGTCCGCTTCGTTGTCCGAAAGCTTCGCCCGGATATGGAAGGGCATGATCTCCGCCACGACAAGCAGCTGGGAGCGCTTGGTGGATTCGCTTTCCGTCGAAAAGAGCCAGCCGAGGAAGGGGATGTCCTTCAAAATCGGCAGACCATTGGAGACCCGGACCACGTCCCGCTTGTCGATGCCGCCGATAACCAGTTTGGTCCCGGTATTGGAAATCATGAATTTCGAGTTTATTTCTGCACTTTTCTGGATCCGGGGCTGGCCGCTGGACTGGTAGCCAATAAGGGAACTGTTGGAGATCTGCACATTCAGGATTGTGGCATTTTCCGTAATGGACGGGGAGAGCTTCATCCGGAACCCGAACTCATTGGAGGGCTCAAATGTGATCCGGTTGCCCTTCTCCAGCGGGATGGAATTGGTCTGGAACTCCACATCCTGGGCAAGAAGATTACCCATTTCGTCACTGCGGTAGAAAACGACCCGGACGGTCCGGGCGTTGATCTCGTTCCCCTTATTGACTCCGTTGACTACGAAATGCCCCTTCTGGAGCTGCATCTGATAACTGGTCGCCAGCTCGTTACCCTTGGAAATCTGCAGGACCGTCAGCGTGGCAGAACGGCCGTTGTCCATCACAATCTCAATGGTTTCGCCGTTCATATCTCTGGCGATCACTTCAAAACTGCCCCGTTCCCGGGTATCCGTGAAGTGAACGTCCGGCAGGTAGATGTATTTGGCCGTATATTCCGATCCTTCAATGGGAGTTGCTTTGGCATAAAGGATCTGCGTGGTCCGGTCAATACTGGCGGTGGTGTTGTTCCGGACGGCAAGATCGCAGGTGTGGAGCACCTTCGCTTTTCCCTTGCTGGCCAGAAAATCCACATATTTGGTGTTCCACTTGGGATTGAAATTGAAATATTTGGTGTCAGACCAGGCCGCGCCCTTGGCAAGGCTGGAACCGTCCGGCAGGGAATTGTACATGAATCTTCCGCCGGCATTGAATAAATCAATGCCGTCGTTGTTTTTCCACGACTGAAAATCCAGCCCCATCTTGGCGTCATTTTCGGCATAGATCTCGTAAATGGTGATCTTGGCCCGGACCTCCGGATAGGGCGTGTCGTATTCCTTCAGGACATTCTCGATATTCTTGCGGGAAAAGGGCGCGGTACGCATCATGATCACGTTCAGAGACGGATCCTGCCGGAGATAATCCCGGCCCCCGATGTTTTCCGTCGCATCATCCTTGGACGCGGCGCCGATTTCCTCCACCATGGGCAGAAGTTCGGCCGCCGAACGGTATTTCGGAAAATACGAGTACACCGGTTTCCCGGTAATGGAAGCAATCCCGGGGCGGTCGATGGTCTCAATGATCTTGTCCAGACTCTCCCCGTTTGCAAAATCGTCAAAACGGTAGTTTTCCGCCGAGACCATAAGCATTCTGGTACCGTCATTGAACTGGATGGCCTGAATGCCGGTATTGGAGGAATCCACCTTGCGGGACTGCACCAGTGTCGTAAGATACCACCGGAGTTCATAGGGATCCGCATGCTTGAGGACATAAATTTTCGTCACCACATCCGGGTCGATGTTGTCGCGGACAAAATGGACTACTTCCGTATCGGGCTTGACCGACACATTCAGCCGGGCGGTGACGCTTGTATTACTGTACGATGTAGACTTGTCATCGCCCCGCAGGATGCCGCATCCGGCGATCAGCAGCGCGGCAATGAACAAAAAACACCTCATTTTTTCGCCGCCTTTCCCGCCTGTTTTCTGACCAGCTCGTCAAATTCCGCCACCATGCCGGGTTTCATGTCGGTATGGATGTTCAGCGGCATCGCCCGGGCGGTCACAAAATAATGGGTGACTTCCGTATTGTTGGTGGTGGTCCCGAAAATATACTTGAGAATGGGCAGCTCGCAGAGGAACGGCACCCCGATGGTCTGCTCCACATCGCTGCTTCTGGTCCAGTCGGCAATCACCGCTTCATGGCCGAATCCCAGCGAAACCGAGGCGGAGGTACTGGTCTTTTCAGAGATTTCGCTTCCCTGATTGTTCCGCTCCACCACATTGCTTCCGTTCAGACTGTAGGTAAAATTGACCACGCCCTTCGGGCCGCCGGTAATGACCGTGTCGCTAACGGTTGCGGTCAATGTGGCGTCACCGCCAACGGAAACACTGGTCCGATGCTTGTCGTCCTTCAGAATATTCTGGTACTCCGGCGCGAAATTGACCTTGAATTCCGCATTGGGTTCGTTGGAAACGGTCACATACGCCGTACTGTTGATGACGGATCTCCCGTTCTGCTGCAGGATCCGGATGAAGCTGAAATCAAATGCAGGAGCCGTGTACATGCCCCCGAAACTGGCGGAGAGATTGCCGAAGAGATCGACTCCGATCTGAGATGCCTGCTGGATCAGGGTTTCCGCCATATCCACATTCAGCGCTTCATAGCCGGCTTTGAAGAGATTCAGTCCGGGACCGTTCTTCCAGGCAAGGTAGTCGATACCGATATCCTTCAGATCGCTGTCCCGGATCTCGTAGATCTTGAATTCCAGACTGATCTGGGGGATCTCCCGGTCGAGCCAGGCAAGTTTCTCCTTCAGGAGCCGGACCCGGAAGGGGGAGTCCTTGAAATAGAAAATATTGTTCTTCTCATCCAGCCGGATCCGGGCCTGATCCTCTCCGGAATAAATCAGGATGCCGGTCATGATGTCCATCATGGACGATGCCGCCCGGAACCGCGGCCGGTAAACCCCGCAGGCGATCCCCGTACCGTAAACCATGGAATCGTATTCATTGACCTTGCCGGGCCGGTCCAGGACACGGATCATGGCATCCACATAAGGCATCATATCCTGCCCGGTAGTCACCACCAGAAGTTCCCGGTGATTCTTGAAATCCGCCCAGGGGAGTACGCTGGACACGGAATCATACCTGATTACTGCACTCCGGATGAAGGGATCCAGGTCCGCCGCCCGGGCGTGCTTCAAAACATAGATCTTCGTAATCATGCTGACCTGGGAATCATCCTGAAGGAAAGTGACTTTCTGGATCTTGGTGCCCAACTTTAGGCGCCGTTTCATGGTGGGGCGGTCAAATACCGCAGCTTCCGGATCCGGCGGATTTTTCGGGACCGGGGATGCGGCGACAGCCTTGCGGGGCTTGTCAGGAACAATCAGGACCTTCGGGGCCCCGGCGGGGTTCAGGACCGTCGTCACCGGGGCCGATGTCGTGCGCGTGCGCGCCGGGGACGGGCCGTCTCCGGGGGCCGCAAAAACGGCACAGACCGGCAAAAATACCGGCAGCAGCAGCATATTTCCCCAAGTTGAAGACATGACATTTACCCTGTTTCAGAAAAATAAAATCCATATAATATAGCACATTATCAACACTTTTGCCAGTCAGGGAAAATAATCAGCCGCAAGTCGGGAACAATGGAGTTCAGGCTTCTTCGCCGGTAAAATTCTGGGTGAGTTCCAGCCGGATCGCCGGAACAGGACCGTGGGCGGCAAGACGTGCGGCAAGCTGCCGGACCAGCATCTCCCGGCTCAGTTTTTCCGTTCCGCAGCTGGTCAGAATGTGGAATGAAAGTTCCGGTAAACCGGCCTCATCGTGTTTCAAACGGAATTCATAGAGTTTCAGCAGGGGATTGATCTCCAGCAGCGCATCTTCGCAGCGGGTCCGCCAGAAACGGGTTTCCGCATTGTCCTCTCCGAAGGGATCACAGTGCAGAATCAGCTGGATCGGGAGTTTTTTCGCCACGGTCACCTCCGCCGCTTCCAGAGTATCGTGCATGGAAATAAGGTCCCCCGTACAGTCCACTTCCGCATGGGCCGTGGCAAAATAGCTCCCAGGTCCGTAGTTGTGAATGATGACATCGTGGACCCCCCGGATCCCGGGACAGGCCATGAGAGAGTCTTTCAGCTGATTGACCAGTTCGCCGTCCGGGGCCTCCCCCAGCAGAAGACTGAGGGAACGGCGAACAATATTCACCCCCGCCCACAAGACGATCCCCGCAACGATGATGCCGGCAGCGCCGTCCACCGGAAAATCCGTGATCTTTCCCAGCAGGATCCCCGCCGTCACAACCATGGTGGAAATGATGTCGCAGAAGCTGTCCGCAGCAGCAGCATGCAGCACTTCCGCATCGATCCGCCGTCCCCAGCGCCGAAAAAAAAGCCCAAGAAAGAGCTTGGCCGCCATGGAAAACACCAGCAGCCCAAGCACCAGTGCCCCGCCGGAAGGCGTCTGGGGATGGATGATGTGCAGAATGGATTCCCTCAGGAGATTGAACCCGATGGCCACAATCACCACTGCCACCAGCAGCGAAGCGATGTATTCCCCCCGCCCGTGCCCGAAAGGATGATCCCGGTCCGGCGGTCTGGCCGCCATCCGGAACCCGACCCAGGTGACGATGCAGGTCCCGAAATCCGAAAGGGTGTTGACCGCATCCGCCGCAGCCGCCACGCTTCCCGACAGCAGTGCAGCAGCCAGCTTGACGATGAAGATTATCAGATTGGTGGTCAGCCCCACCCGGCTGGCGGTAATGCCAATGGCCATGCGTTTGCCGATCCCCCGACGCATCATCGCGGCGGGCGAAGCGAAAAACTGCGCGGCGGCTTCCGCACCGCGCCGGATCGCCCGGAACACTGACAACCCCTGACTGGATTCACCTGTCATGGCTCATCTCCCCCGTCAAAACGGCGCATCCTCAATGCATCCGGTCCGGTCATATGCCCGGGCCAGACGCATGATCTTCCGGTGAACGCATTCCCCCACTCCGGCGACTTCGCAAGTCCCGTCCGGACGGATCCCGCCGCAGATTCCTTCCAGATGTTTTGGACAGTGTCCGGTGCAGACAAACATGGTCTGGGGAAGACGGCACCGCACACAGCTGCCGCTGCAGCCGACCAGAAGTTTCTTCAGCAGACGGCGCCCGTCCCGGGACTGCCGGTCCGCATGGGGGAAACAGAATTTTGCAAGGTGCATCCGGAAGCGCTCCACCCCCGTGACTTCCGCCGGGTCTGGCTGGCGCATCAGCGGCGCACCGTTTTCCGGCAAAGCGCTGACAAGGGACCGGTCATAGAGGTAAAAACTGCTGGGCATGGGGGCCATTTCCGCCCGGGCCTGATAAGAGTTGTACGCCTGCAGCCAGTCGTTGAAATCGGTGAATTCCCGCATGGCTCCGGCGATCCGGTCCGCCGCCAGAGTCAGCTGCTCCGGCTTGTCCAGTCCGGCCAGCTGGACCCCGCTGTATCCCAGCAGACGGCATCCGGCGGCCTGCAGTTCGATCCGCCGCCACTGGGCAGATTCAAACTGGGACCGGGAAAAACGCAGTTCCTTGTTGAGGATCTCATGAAAATCCGGCGAAATGACAATCCCCTGGTAGCGTCCGCCCAGAATCCGCTCCACCCGCTCCGGGGTCAGAAACATCAGTCTGGCCAGAGACGGGATGAAGCAGTTCCGGCTGTTGAGATACCAGCGGAGAGCCTGCAGTTTCAGCATGTCCCAGTTGCACTCGGCAACCACAAACTGGGCTCCGGAACGAACCTTGCGCATCAGTTTTGCCAGCTGGGCGAAAAGGGAATCGGCGGAGTATTGAAAGGGATTGACCGTCGCCCCCGCAAAGAACGCCTCCCGGTCAGCGCGTTCACCGCACAGACGGAGCATCCGGGTGCTTTCAAAAAAACGGCGCGACTGCAGTTTCCGGGGAGTCTCTTCCGGCATGGCGCTGCCGCTTACGGCGGAGAGATTGACGATCCCCTGTTTCCGGGTCCCTTCCAGTGCCGCCAATGCCGACTCTCCGTCGTGATTGCGCCCGGAAAAATACACGAGATGACGGTCCCGGTTTTCCGGAGAAAGGGCATCGGCCAATTCCCACGCCCGGTAAAAGTCTTCACATAAAATCCCGTCCAGGACCGCCAGCCCTGCCGGCTGTCCGGCAGCCGCCAGTCCGGCCTGTTCAAAAGCCCGGATCCGCTCCCGTGTGATCTCCGGATCCAGATCCCGGCCCGGGGAACGGACCTCGCCGAGGACCATGAACCCTCCCCGCTCCAGCGTATCCCGGAAACGGTTGGGCCCAGGACGGACCGGGGATGCAGTTTCCTCACTCATGCCGGCGTCCCTTTCTGCCGGGATCCAGCAAAAAGAAGATCCCTGCGGCAAGGTTGGCAAAGATCATCAGCGCGGTGTAAAGCAGCTGGGCGGTTTTGGCGTCTCCGGAATCCATCCCGCCGGCGGCAAGAATGACGATGACCACCAGATCCCGGCCGCCGATGCCGGCCGGAAAGATCGGGATCATGCCGATGAGATTGCCGATGGTGACCGCTGCAAGAATGCTCAGGACTGTCGCCCCGGATGCTCCGCAGCCCAGCACCAGAACCCAGAAGACTGCGGCCACCAGGATATGCACCAGAGGAATGCTGGTCCAGATGCAGTTGAGGAGTGTCTTCGGCCGGGAGCAGTACACATCGGCGGCATCCGTGACCCGGGTGACCATCCCTTTGGTCAGACGGTCCCCCAGATCCATGCACCAGTTGAAGAACGGCACTTTCCGGAACAGGCGGTGAAAGAAAATGGCCACCGATGCCCCCAGTCCCGACAGTGTGCAAAGATAGATCAGCCCGATCCCGAACCACTTCATCCCGCGGGAGAGCGGCAGACCGGGGACCTCGACCTTCAGCAGAATGGGGATGGCCGGGGCCGTCACCGCAAGCAGCAGCAGAAACATGGCGATCATCCCAACGATCCTGTCCATCAGGATGGAAAATGCCCCCTCCACTTTGGTTCCCGGCGCGGAACGGGCGCTCAGGACGCCGATCTTCACCAGATCGCCCCCGATGGCACTTGGCATGACCAGAGAGAAAAAATACCCCTGCATAGTCAGACTGACCGCTTCCATGACGGACAACCGGACCCCCAGCACCCCCGCCAGCGCCCGCCAGCGGTAACTGCAGACCAGCATGTGCCCGAAATACAGTACTGCCGCCGGCACGAGATAGATGCAGTTGAAGTGCTTGAGACAGGCAAGCACCGCATCCCGCTGCTGACGGACGAGAAAATAGACGATCCCCCCCGCCAGCAGGATCTTCAACACAAAAAAGATCACACTGCGGATCGTGACGGCATGACTGGAGTCCGGATCTGACGGCATAGTTTATGAACCCTGTGAAAAATTTCCTCCAAATAATATAGCATTGATTTTGTCCCTGCAAAGTTCAGAAAGGCTCCGGAATCAAAAAAACACCTTTTTTATCCGCAGAACGCAGCCGGGATTCAGAGGCAGATCCGATCGATCCATTCAAGTTCCTCCCGGGAAAAAGCCGTGCACTGCACCGCTTTGACGGTGTCACGGAGCTGTTCCGGAGAGTGGGCCCCGATGAGGGCACTGGTAATGCCCTTCACATTCAGGAGCCATGCAATGGCCATCTGGGGCAGAGTCTGCCCCCGCTGACGGGCCAGATCATTCAATTTCCGGATCTTTGCCAGGATTTCCGGGATCAGTCTTTCCGGTTTCAGAAAATGATTCCGTTCCTCCCGGGAACCGGGGGGGATCGTGCCGTCAAGATATTTGTCGCCGAGCATCCCCTGGGTCAGCGGACAGAATGCAATGCCGCCGAGACCGCGGGTCTCTTTTCCGAGATCAGAAGCACAAAGGAATCCGCCTTTTCCGGAAAATCCGGGAAAATGATCCGGTAACGCCGGACTTGTGCCGCAAATTTCGGATCCCGCAGGCGCCGCATATATTCGCGCCGGTACAGCAGAATCGCGTGTTCCCCTTTCCCTGCAAGAAGTTTCTGCAGTGATTCCTCTGAAACAAGGACCCGGATATCCCGGCATCCGAAAAAAGGCAGCGCTCCCCGGATGGATTCTTCCATCGCCTTCAGATACAGCGGACGGGAACCGACCTCTTTCCATACCGTTTCGGCAAAGAGACAGTAACATTTGCGGTCCAGCCGGCTCCGCTCCATGAGTTCCGGCGTATTTCCCAGCATCACCCCCGCAATCAATCCGGCCAGCACCGGCAGCACCGCCCCCCGAAAATTCCGGCAGGCCAGGTTCCGGACAAAGATATACACCAGACCGAGACAGATCAGGCCGCAGAAAGCGAAAAAGAACCACAAGGAAAATTTCGGCAGCACCTGAACAGCCAGGGCGAATCCCGAAAGCGGGAAAACAAACCCTTCCCCCCACGGCAGTTCCTCCGGAGCCTCTCTCAGGACAAACCGGTCCGCAAGATAACAGCTCAGCAGCAGCGCGATTCCCGCGTAAGAGGGCAGGAGATACGTCACTTCCTTGATGGCCGGGATGGAAAGAACAAAAAACGGCACAAAACTCCACAGCATGAGGTAGACAAGAAGCTCCTTCCGCATCACTCCTTCCGGACGGGGCCGTGTCAGCAGATCCCAGACATACTGCACCTTGCCGTGGAACGGAAAGTGAAAGAATTTCCAGCCCAGGCTCCGCCACGCCCAGGCAATCGCAAAGGGAAAGAGCGCAATGGCGGCGCCGAACATGTTGGGCAGCCGTTTGAAGTAAAAAAAGAGGGGGGAGTTGTGTCCCACATCGGAAATCGTCACCGGGGCTCCGGCCAGCCGGAAACTCCGGTGCAGCAGCCGGCCGAAAATGTTGTTGATGAAATGCTCGTGAAGGAAATAAATTCCCCCTTCACGGTAAAAGAAATAAACCCAGATCCCCACGGGGACCAGAAAGAAAAGACCTGTCCACAGAGGCGGCAGCTTTTTCCGGCGGAAGAAGAACCAGTGAGGCACGGTGATGACCCCCAGATAGACCACGGCAATGGCCCCCTTGGTCAGCATTCCCAGCGCGGCAAAGAGGAAAAAAAGTGCGGCAGGCAAGTTTGCGGCTTTCCCTTCCTCCCGCAAACTCCACAGCCCATAGGAAACCAGTCCCGCCGTGACCCACGCGCCTACGCCGATATCCAGCAGGATCCAGTGGGCCGCCCGGTAGAACTGGGGCATGGAGATGCACAGTGCACAACTCCACAGCGCAACAGGCTGTCCGCTTTTTTTGCGGCGAAGACATACAGTGCCGCCAGCATGAGACACCCCAGAAGAGCCGAGTGCATCCGGAGACTGCCCGGATGGGGGGAAAAGCTGAAGATCCATGCGGAAACATCGTAGTAGAGCGGCGGTTTTTCCACAAAAGGCAGTCCGCTGAAACGGGGGACCACATAACTTCCGGTCTCAAAAATTTCCCTTGCGATCTCCGCTTCCCTGGGTTCGTCCGGCCCCCACAAGTGGGTATGCCAGCAGTTGACCATCATACACAGAATGAGGACCAGGAGCCCGGAAAAGAAAAGTCCCCGGCGGGAAAGGCGGAACGGGACTGTCATAAAAAAGATCCTCCTCCTGAAATACGAGGTAATTTCAAAAGTTTTTAATTTTGGTACTTGAAAAAACACGCAGCAGAGGTAATTTCAAAAGTTTTTAA
>DCGO01000005.1:0-19327 GCA_002314605.1 Lentisphaeria bacterium UBA1776
CCCGTCACAAGATTTGGGACATTAACGATTTTTTCCGAAACTGGATTGCGCAATGCAAGTATCCACGGGCACTGGTTCACGACACGACCTCGTTTTCAAGTTATGCCGAAAAGATCAGCGCTGTGGAATGGGGCTATAATCGTGATAAGGAAGAACTTCCGCAAATCAATTACGGTCTGGTTTACGCCAGAGAGACCCAGCTTCCACTGTTTTACCGTTTGATCCCCGGCAGTATCACCGATGTCGCCACACTGACTGCCACCAGTGCTATGCTGCGGTAACTTGGTCTGAAGTATTTTTCCTACTCGCTGGACCGGGGCTATTTCAGTACGGCAAACCTTTGGGATCTCATCAAGCACAAGCAGGATTTCAATATCGGTTTTCCCATGAATACCGGCAGTAAAAAACTGCTCTCGGAGCACCGGAAAGAATTGGATTCTCCCAAGAGTCTGATCGGAGGAAAGGTGGAGAGATTCTGCACTTTGATGCTGCAGAACGCATAAAACGGAGGATTCTACAGAAAAATCAAACAGGATGTCGGCTTTTCAGTCCTGGAGACTTGAAAAAGTGAAGGTCAAGAACTAATTTACAGCAATGAAAAATCTCATTCGGAGATTTTCAAACAAGAACAAACGGAATTTCTGTCAAAAAAGGTATTGATAGAGGTTCCCTATTGAATGGAGCGTGCAATAAAAATGAGTGATGCTGAACTTTGGTTTCGGGAGCTGGGGCGCCCGGCAAATTACGACTATGCCCCTTCCATGAAACTGGTGAAAAAATACAGCTTCCCTGCGTGTGATGCGGAGCTTTATCTGCAGGCCAACGGCCCCGGAACCTTCCAGCGGGTGGTGAAGGCTTTTCCGAAAAACTTCACCGGCAGACTCCCTGCCGTGGCGGTCCCCTTTTATTTTCCGGAGGCCATGCTGGGATGGGAACTGGAAACCGGGGAACCGCTTCCCCGTTATGACGGGGTTTCCATAATGCTGGATCTGGTGAAGCGTGGGTATATGACCGCTTCGGCGGACGCGGCGCATCTTACTTACCTCAAGACCGACCGTGACCGGAGGGATTTCAAAAGATGGCACGATTTCGGTGCCGCTATGGAGGCAGAGCACCCTGAATGGAGCGGCATCGGCAAGCTGACGGCGGATACCCGTCTTCTGGTGGACTCTCTTGCGGAAGACCCCCGGGTGGATGCTTCCCGGATCGGGATCACCGGACACTCCCTGGGTGGAAAAATGGCCTTTTACACCGGCTGTCTCGATTCCCGGATAAGGGTCATTCTCGCCAGCGATTTCGGGATGATCTGGTGCCGGACCAACTGGTGCGACCCCTGGTACTGGGGGCGGAAGCTGGATCACCTTCAGGCGCTGGGGATGGACCACGCCGGACTTCTGGGCTGTGCCGCGCCGAAACCCTTCTGCGTCCTGGCCGGGCAGGCGGACAATATGGAAACTCTCGTCATGATGAAGCGGACGCCCGGATATGAGCCGGACGATGAGCGTCTGGCGATCATCAACCACGCTCAGGGGCACCGGCCTCCGCCGGAATACCTCCGGCAGGGATATGATTTTCTGGATCGATACCTGAAATAGCGAGGTATGATGCTGACAGGTATATTCTGCGGGTTTCTGACGGCCTTTCTGCAGGTGGCCAGCTACTTCATTTCCCGGGCGTTTCTTCAGAAATCGGGCAATGCGGCGGTCCTGCTGACGGCCTCCCAGGTGTTGATCGGCGTTTTTTCATTGCCGGCGGCCCCGTTCCTCGTCCCGTGGGGAAGCCTGTCGTGGAGGGTCCTGCCGCCGCTTGTTTTCGCCAGTTTCACGTTTCTGGTCGGGCAGTTCTTCTTCTTCAAGGCGCTGAACTGCATTGAATCCAGCCGGATCGCCTCCATGATGGGGCTAAAGGTGGTGGCTGTGCCGGTACTTTTGAGCCTCTTCTGGGGAGAACATTTCGTGGTCCTCCAGTGGGTCGCGCTTTTGATGGCTATGATCGCCGCCGTCCTCATCAATTACCGGGGAGGGGCGCTTTTTGCCTTCAAGGGGACCGGGTATCTCTTCATCACGATCCCCATGTACGCTCTGAGCGACATCGGGGTCAATCTCCTGATCCTGCGAATGCCGGGGGAGGGTCTTGCCGCCAAAGCGGCGGCGGCGGCTTTGCTCAACAACATTCTCCTTGGGGTCACCCTTTTTCCGCTGATCCGGATCCGGCATATCCGGTTCAAGGTGCTGCCCGCCGCCGCGCCCTACGCCCTCTGCTGGGGGGCAAGCATCGTGCTCTTTTTTGTCTGTTTCGGCTACCTCGGGGCGGCTTTCGGCAATGTGGTCCAGGCGGCCCGGGGGCCCTTGTCTCTTCTGGCCGGCATCCTGCTGGTCCGTATGGGGCTGACCCGTCTGGAAGAGCCTGTGGGCTGGCGGATCTGGACTTTCCGGACCGTTTCCACGCTGCTGATGGCCGGAGCCATTTTATTGTATGCGTGGACAAGATACTGAAAAACCTTAATACAGGAGGAAAAATATGATCCGTAAAATTCTCTTTCAGGGTGATTCCATCACCGATGCCGGACGCACCATGCAGGATTCCGTCCTGCTGAAGATGGGGACCGGGTATCCCCACTTTGCCGCCGCGCGGCTTCAGGCGGATTTCCCCGGGGAAAAGTTCGAGTTCGAGAACCGGGGGATCTCCGGCAACCGGGTGGTGGACCTTTACGCCCGCTGGAAACTTGATGCGCTCAATCTGGAACCCGAACTCATCAGCATCCTGATAGGGGTCAACGACACCTGGCACGAATTTTCCCGTCAGAACGGGGTGGAACTTGACCGCTACGAGATGATCTACCGCATGCTTCTCAAGTGGACCTGCGAAAAACTTCCGGGCGTGAAACTGGTGCTGATGGAGCCCTTCTGTCTGGCAAGCGAGCTGGTGACGGAGGCGTGGATTCTGGAGATCCGGGAGCGTGCCGTCATTGTTCGGAAACTTGCAGAGGAGTTTCATGCTCTCTTCATCCCCCTGCAGGAACTTCTGACTGTCGCAGCGGAGAAAAGCGGCTCCAATCTGGCGATCCTCCGGGACGGGGTCCATCCCACGCCCCTGGGGCACCAGCTGATCGCAGACGCCTGGCTTGCGGCGGTAACGCCTTTGCTGGGAACAAAATGAAGCAATTGGATCCGGGCGGACTGCAGAGTCTGCTGAAGGGCGCTCTTGCCGTGGAAAAAACAACGGAAGGGGTGCAGCCCCTCCGTTTCACCATGAGTGTAGCGTGGAAGGGGGGGATCCAGACCCATCCCGCCGGGATCCGGCTGGAAAGTGTGACGGATGCGGAATATTTCCGGATGCGCGTGAGACTGGGAAAGTCCCAGCATCCTCTGGCAAGGGGAGCCTTTGACCTCTTCCTTGACGGGCGATATTTCCGTTCCTTTATCCCGGATGCCCCTTATACGGAGGGGCAGGTCTTTGCCTTTGGGAGCGCTCTTCCTCCTGGGCCGGAGAAAAAACTGGTCCTCTATTTCCCGACCTACCGGGAAACGGAGGTTCTGGAGACCGCATCGGACCTGGAACTCAGGCCCGGGGCGGAATATCCCGGCAGGATCCTCTTTCTCGGAGACTCCATCACCCACGGCTACGGTACTACGCCGGGATTCAACTACGCGGCGCAATACGCACGGCATCTGGGGCTGGATTTTGTGAATCTCGGGATCGGCGGCGCCTGTTTCCCGGATCTTCTGCCGGAGGGACTGCTGAAACTGGACTGCTGTGAACTGGTGATCGCTTACGGCTGCAACGATACCAGGGCTCCGGATCCGTTGCACGATACGGAGCGGAGGCTCCGGGCCCTGCTTGCGTTTGCAGTCCGGGAGCCGTGGCGGATCACGGTCTTGAGTCCGTGTCACAACGGCCACGAAAAAACGGAAATGGCTCCGGTCTTTGCCGGCGTGAAAAACGTGATCCGGCAGGTGGTGTCGGAATTTCCGGCGGTCCGGTTTCTGGACGGCTTTGACGCATTCCCCAATGAGCCGGAATATTTTGTGGACGGTACCCACCTCAATACGGCGGGAGCTGCCCGTCTGGCGGAGCTTCTCTTCAAAGGAGCGTGAACCGCCGGCGGAGGTGAGGGGGCCTTAGTGGCGGTCGGCTCAATCTGCCGGAACATCCTGCAGGACAGAGAGAACGACTTTTCCGGCATTCTGCGGAGCGTCGCCATTTTGGCCGAACTGTGATTGTGACCGGTACCGATCTGGATGATCCTGATGGGAAGCATGGGTGTGTTCCTTGAGTTTTCAGTGTCCCGCAGGGCGGACGCTTTTCCCCGGGTGCTCAAAAGTACAGCACCTTGAGATATATACTGTACACACCTGTCCGCCGATTGCAAGTGACGGCACAGGCGGGTATCGGGCACTCAAACCGCAACCTGTCGGAAATTCCGACACCTTCGCAGGGATGGGGGCAGAACATTCTTCCGGGGGCGGTGATACGTCCCTTACCGGACCCGGATGCGGATCTTCCGGGAAACGGATGCCGTTTCGCCGGGAGCAAGTTCGAGGAAATCTCCGGCCGCACGATTGGCCTCTATACAGAGAAATTGACGGTACTCCCCACTGGCCAGGTCGGCGATCTGGGCCGCACGTTTCTCCCCGGGATTCCAGACCAGCGTGGAGCCGGAATTGGTTTTGCTAATGAGGAGCGACCGATTCCACGCTTCATCCTCCAGGGTGATCTCTCCGGTTTGCGGCAAGTACATCCGGCAGCACTCCCCCCGCACCGCAAGGGGCCCCCTCTCTCCCGGCTCCTCCGGCCCACCCTTGACCGTATAAGGGGTCCCTTCCAGTCCATGGACACGGACCTTTTCGCAGTCGCTTACCGCAAAGTAGGTGTGAAGCGCCATGGTGATCCGGACGGGAGCTGCCCCGCAGTTTTTCATGACAAGGGTCATCTCAAGGGCGTCCGACAGCCGGATTTCGTGAGAGAGTTCGAAGGGGAAATCCCGCAGTTCAGGTGGGACATTTTCTTCCGGAAGCGTCATGGAGATAAAGTCTTTTTCGTGATGTCTGATCCGCCACTCGTGCTGCCGGGCAAAACCCTGAATGGGCCGGCCGGGGACCGGAGAAGCTCCGAACCACGGCCAGCAGACGGGGGACCCTCCCCGGATGGAACTGCCGGGAGAAAAGGAGGCTTTGCTCCCCAGCCAGATCACCGGATGGGGGGAATCCCGGTGAAAACACCGCAGGAGCTGGCCCCCGTGAAGCGAAAGTTCCGCCTCCCAGAGGCCGTTGGCGATCCGGGGAAAAGCGCCCATTCTCCCGTCCATCGTCAGTTCTTCCGTTTTCCGTAGGCAAGGAAGGTGCTGGAGGGTTTCAATGCCTCCGCCACCCCCAGACCGCCGAAGCCGGTGGCCTGCATGCAGAAGGTGGGCTCCACATCGTCGGCCATCACCGCCAGCATCCGGGCCTTCAGGGGGTTGCTGAGGTACCTGCCGCCCCGTGCCACCCGGTTCCGGAGATCGGCCCGGTCCTCGATGTTGTTCACATAGTAGGAAAGGAGCCCGGACATCCCGGCGGCCTTGCAGGCCTGCCAGTAGAAGCGGACGCCGAGACCGCTGTCGGTGTATTCTTCGTCATAGACCTGACAGACGCATTTATTCATGTCGAACCAGTCCCGGTCCGCCGGCCAGCGCTTGATGAGATCGGCGTCGATCCACTGTTTGAGGCGCTGGGCGATGCGTTTTCTGACCGCCTTGTCCCTGCTCACGTGCCAGGTCCAGAGCAATGCCTCAAAGAGATAGTAGATCCGGGCGAAGTCGCCGCAGAAACTTTTGTCGTCCGGCCGGGGATAGAGATTGAAGCGGATGGGCACCCCCAGTTCATGCCAGTGATCGCACTGGAACATGGCGAACTTTTCCGCATTGCGGATGTGCCGTTCTTCGCCGGTCACCAGCGTGTAGGCCGCCTGCGCCGAGCAGACATTCATGGCCATGGTGTAGGGCCCGTTGAGCTTGTGCCCCTCCCAGATGCCGTTGCCGTAGGCGCCGGTCCGGAGCCGCCAGATGGGCGTCCAGTCGTCCAGCCATTTCCGGGCCGCTTCCAGATACCGGGTGCGACGCTTTTTGTCGGTCATGGTGACGGCCCCCAGGATCAGACCGTGGACGTTGGAACCGTTGTCGGCGAGATTCAGCTTGCCGCAGGTCAGCAGGTCTTCAATATCCTGCTGGCTCATTTCGGCCGCCGGCTGACCCCGGAAATTGGAGGTGAGGGCACCGTTGGGAAGCTGCTCCTCCACATAGTGATCCAGATAGGGCCAGGTTGCCTCGGCATAATCTTTGCGGTTCAGGAGCTGCGCTCCCATGAGCAGTGTCCGCATGGGGTAAAAGAGAAAATACCACTCAAAAGGCGGCTTGTCGAATTTCGGCAGCTGGGAGATGATCCAGTCGCAGTAGGTTTCCAGGGCCTTTTCCGGCGTCAGCTGTTTGTAGGGGATCTTCATCTTTCACCTCGTCAGAGCCATTTGATCCGGGGACGGTACTTGGCGTAGATCGCCTGATTCTTCTCCAGACCGCCCTCCACGTTGATGGAGTTGATGATGGGCGGCTCAATGCCGTCCTCCAGCAGCATCTCGCAGGCGCGGATGACCATGGCGTTGCAGATGAAGGCGTTGCCGAAGGTGGAGTAGGCGCCGATCTTGCTGCCGATCCCCGGCATGCTGACGATGGCGTCGCCGTACTCCATGTAGGTGAGGAGCGTCACAGGGAACATCTCGTGGAGGTTCTTGCCGGAGGGGTGACGACCATGGAAGTCCTTCGGGAGTTTTTCCGCATAGTCGGTGGATGTTACGGCGATGACCTTCACCCCGCGCTTCTGGCACTCCAGGGCGGTTTCGATGGTCACGGGGTTGATGCCGTAGCCGTTCACCAAAATCAGGAGATCATCCTTGCCGATGTTGTAGGCGTCCAGAATGTAGGGGGCCAGTCCTGCACAGCGTTCGCCGAAGGGGATGTGGGGGATGCGGATGGCATCGGCGAAAACCGGGCTGATGCAGGCAAGTCCGCCGGCCCGGTGGAACATTTCCTCGCCCATCATGTTGGAGTGTCCGCCGCTGCCGAAGACATAGACGAGCTTGTCGGCCTTCACCTGATCGGCGATCATTCTGGCGGCCTTGTCCAGCATGTCCCGCTGTTCGTTCAGGATGCGCTCCATCCTTTTTTTCAGTTCATCCAGATACTCTCTCAAGAAATCTCTCATTTTTTACCTCCTATGGTTTTGATGAGATGGTTTGCGTAAATTTCGGCACCCCTGTCGTCGGGATGCGTTCCGTCGAAGTAATTCTCTTTTTCCGCCGGGAAGAAATCATACCCGTCCAGAACATGGATCTCCGGATACCGGCAGACCACGTCCCGGATGATGTCACGGTATTTTTCCAGATTCGGGGTGGACGGCATGGTATTTGGGATCGGCAGGATCAGGTGTTTTTCGCCGGAAAAGCGGACCAGTTCCTGCAGGGACTTTCCGGTATTTTCCCGGAAGAGGCCGAAGTCGGTTTTCAGGATGGCGTCATTGACTCCCAGCGCCACGATCATCAGGTCTCCGGGGAGCAAGGCGGTTTCGCGGACATGTTCCGGATTCATTCTGGCGCCGCCCACGGAGGTGTTGATAAAATCCATTCCCAGCCCGGCGGCGGTTTTCGGGGCGATAGCCAGGGAGGGGGAGGATGTGACCATCCCCTGCATGATGGAGTCACCGCAGAAGAGTATGGTCTTCCCTTCCGGCTTCAGGGGTTCCGCAGAGGCATTGTCGTCCAGAAAGAGTTCAGTTTTCCGGATCAGCACCAGGTGGGGAAGATGGATGGTCACCGTTTTTTCTCCGGGAGGGAGTTCCACGGCGTGGGGGCCCTCGCCTTCCAGCGTCATGCACCGCTTGTTCACGAAAATGTCGGTGGTGAAGACATTCCGCACGGCATCCCCGAAGGTGAATCTCAGTTCCAGTTTGCGTGCATCCGTCCGGAAGCGGATCCGGACCCCGGAGGGACATTGGGCCCGCAGAAGATATTTCGGGGCGGTGCTGAAGCACGCCAGAAGGCCGGGGTTCATCCGTTCACAGCCTCCGGCGCAGCCGGAATAGAATTTTTCCGTCAAACAGAGCTTTTTCATTTTTTTGTATCCTCCGGTATCCGCAGATCCATATCGCAGTTGATCCTGACATGCTGCCGCGAAGGCTCCGTGATCCTTTTGATCAGAAGTTCCGCCGCCATTCGTCCCATATAGTCCGCATCCTGAATCAGCATGGGAAATTCCTGACGGGAAAATCCCCCTTCGACCTTGTTGTCTCCGGCGATCACTTCCGTTTCCGGCCAGACTTCCCGGACCATGCAGGCAAAAAAGTGATTGACGGTGACCACCGTTTCCGGCGGTCTCTTCATTTTTTTCCACCGGGCGGCCAATGCGGCAATGCGTTCCCGGATTCCGGTTTCCCCCAGAGAGGGTTCCGGGGCAAAATCCGCCAGACACTCGATTTTGCTGCAGGCACAGGCCTCCAGAAAGGAAAAGTGCCGCTCCTGATAGTTGCAGCTGAAGGGGGAGTATTGGGAGCGACAGGAGATGAAGGCGACTTTCGATCTGCCGCAGTCTGAAAGATATTGGGCGATCTTGTGCATGCCGCTGCGGTTGTCCGGCATGACCGAGTCGCAGCGTGTGACCGGGGAGGCGCAGTTGAGCAGCACCATGGGCAGAGCGGTTTTCTGCTGCAGAAATTCACAGGCCTTGCCGGAGCGGATGATCAGGCCGTCAACCTTGCTGTTCCGGACAAGATTCAGCTCCCGTCCCCGGAAACACTCCATGATGAGGTTGTAGTGCTGCCGGGCGGCTTCTTCCTCGATCCCCCGGAGGGAATCCTGAAAGAAATCCTGATGCAGATCCTGAAACACATCCGAGACATAGCCGATATTCCAGTTCCGCTTTTTCCCGGCGGGACTCATGTACTGAAATTTCTTCAGATACCGGATGATGGCGTTTTTGGTTTTTTCCGACACCCGGGCGGTCCCCGGATCCTTCAGGACCAGAGAAACGGTACTTTGGGAAATACCCAGTCTGTCGGCGATCTCCTGCTGATTCATGGACTTCTCCGCTGTACCGGTAATATAATGCCCCTCCACCGGATTGCAACTGTTTTCCAAGTCATAAATCAAGTCATAACCAGGGAGATCTCAAAGAATCCTTCCGTCGGCTTTGAAATGCTTTCCTGCATTTGACAATGGAGCATTTCCTGTTTGTTGTCAAAGGCAGGAAGCGCCTGTCCTCCGGTCGTGAACTCTGAGGTTATTTCCGCCCGCCTCCGGAAGCCCGTTTCCGGTACTCCGGCCAGAAGAAGGGACTGACGCAGATCTCCGGAAGAGGGGCCGCCATGATCCTGTCGATCTCCGCCAGATCGGAATCCCCCAGCGGGGGAAGCTCCGCGATCCGGAGATTTTCCTGGAGCTGGGCCAGAGTCTCCACCCCGGTCAGCACACTCTTGGACCCGGCTTTACCGAAGAGATACCGGAGCGCCAGTTCCGCCATGGGGACCCCGAGTTTTTCCAGCTGTCTGCGTCTTCCAAGGATCTCCGGGATAAAGACCTTCTCTTCCGGCATCAGCAGCATCCCCTGAAGATAGGCCCCCCGGATGAAGCAGTGACGCCCCTCCTTCCCGAAACAGCGGTCGAACCGGTGGTCCAACAGACTTGCCGGGACCTGAAGACAGTCCGCATCCGCTCCATCGTCCGCATGGGCCTGTGTATTCAGCGAGATCCCGGCAAGTTCCGTGAGGCCTTTGGCTTTCTGCAGCTTCAACGCGTCCAGATAAATACCGTCCGATTCCACATGCAGCAGCACTGCCGCCAGAATGTCCGTCTGAAGTCTTTTCAGCGAATGGCGGATGCTCGTTTCAAAGAACGCTTCCGGAGACGCACCCTCCGGAACGGCCGGGATCTTTGAGACGATCCGGAAATGTCCCGACAGCCCCAGTTCTTTCAGCGCCCGCCCGATCACCTCTTCGCTGTCGCCGTACTCCGGCGCGGTATCCAGTGCCGTGACGCCGCCGTCATAAGCGGTTTTCAGGATCGCCTTCACCGTGTCGAAGGAGGGTTTCCCGGAGGTATTGGCCACGCCGTAATTCATCCCGAACTGGACCGTACCCAGCATCAGTTTGGAAAATGTACTCATTTTTTCTCCATTCCGTAATTCTTTAACGCATTATCGTAAAAAATCGCTTCCAGGTCCTTCCGGTCAAGTCCCGCCATATCGGCAGCCCGCCGCATGGCCCGAAGCGATTCGTAACACACCAGAGTCGTTCCCTGACGCTCCTTTTCCGGCACGAAGGCCCAGCTGTGTCCGAAGGGGACGTAGGTCCCGTGCATCCCGCCGGCCACAATGGCGTCCGTGCCGAACATCAGCCGCGAACGGTTCTCATGCCGGAAGAGGAGATACATGGAACGGTCATCGCAGACCGCTGAAAGATCGTAGGTGATGTGGTCCAGCTCCTTCAGCTGCTGAACGGGCTTTTCCAGCAGGATGTTGTTGAAACTTCTGGCACAATGGGCCAGCTGCCACGTCACATGAGGATATTTTCCGGTGTAATACTTCAAGTCGCGCAGATTTTCCGGATCAAGAAAACACTCCGGTCTGGAAACGTGAAGCACCACTGTAAGACTGCACTGGTCCGCCGCCTCCACCAGTTTTTCCGGGATCAATTCATGCAGAAAACTCTCCGTGGTGTGTTCCGTAAAGGATAGATAGGGCTTTACCGCCCTGAACCGGAGCCGCTGATATTCGGAAATCAGTTTTTCCGGCGCCATCCACGGCGGCAGCAATACCCCGCAGACGCAGTCCGGAAAACGCCGGGACTCCTTTACGCACCAAGCCCGGTCCGCATCAAAATCCATCCCGCAGACAGGGGACCCCAGCATCATGAAGGCGAGCTTCCGACCCGGGAAAACCGTCTTTCCCCAGCGGAACAGCGCTTCGGCATCCGCTTCATGCCGGAGAAGACTTGCCGCCGTGGCCGCCGTGACATTGGCCTCGCTCCAAATGTGGGCATGGGCATCGAACACCCGTTCCGGCACGAAATCCGCCAGTTCGGTTTCCCAGATCATCCGGTCAAATTCCGTGTAAGACGGGGAGAATGCCATGGAACACATTCCTTATTTGGCCGTATATCCGCCGTCCGCCGGGATAATGGCTCCGGTGATGTAGCTTGAGGCGTCGGAGGCCAGAAAGACCAGCAGGCCCTTCATGTCGTCATCATTGGCCATTCTCCCCAGCATGGTGTTGGCGCTGTACTGCTTTACGAAAGCCTCCGGCTGGCCGTTGAAATAGCCTCCCGGCGCGATGCAGTTCACCCGAATGTTCCAGTGCCCCAGAATGCTGGCCGCAAAGCGGGTGAAATTGGTCATGCCGCCCTTTTCGTAAAAATAGATCGGCGAAGTCTTTTCGAAATCAAACATGTCCGTCCCGGTGTAATTGACGGGGTTCGGTCCCAGCAGCCCCATGTAGGACCCGATATTGATGATGGAACCGGAACGCTGTTTCTTCATGACCTCCCCGACGTGCTTCGTCAGCACGAAAAGGGCCGAGGCGTTGGTGTGAAGGGATCTGTCGAAATACGCCATATCCTCCGCCCAGTTTCCGCAGGCGCAGCGGGTCACGGCATTGTTGACCAGAACGTCAAGCCGCCCGGTTTCCGCCACGATTTTTCCGATGACGGAGGCAATGCTTTCATCGGAATTCAGATCCAGCTGCAGGGCCGAAGCCCCGTATTTTGCCGCCGTTTCCTCCAGTTTCTCCAGATTGCGGGAGGCGATGAAGACCTTTGCCCCGGCTTCGCACAAGGCTTCGGTCATTTGTCTCCCGTACAGCCCGGCGCCGCCGGTCAGGAGGACAGTCTTTCCCTTCAGGGAAAACATTTCCATCACATTCATATCAGAATTTCCTTTCCGTTCTGCTCCCGGCTTTCAATGCCGCCGATCAGAAGTTTCATCAGTTCCACCGTCTCGCTCCACGGGAACGGACGCTCCCCGGTTTTCAGAAAATGCACAAAGGAAACCAGCTGATCCCGGAAACTGTTGTAGCTGTCACGGGCATAAAGCACCGCCGTCTGGGAGTTGCCGCTCAGGACCAGCGGGATCGGACCGGCCTGATCGTAAATGCCGGTCAGCAGGACATCGAATCCGCCGGAGTGTTTGATGTGCACCATATTGCGCTCCCGGGTCCCCGTGTTCCGGATACTGCAGAACCCTGGACCGGCAATGGGATAGACCGCTTCCAGAGAGTGGATCCCGTAGGTCTCCCACTTTTTCGGCATCCCGTACTGGATGAGCCGCAGTTCGCCGAGTTCCTTCGTGCGGGGGCGGTGATAGATCTGAAATTCCTTGCAGAAACGCATGGAACTGGAGGACATGAGAGGGTATCCGGATTCGAAGAGACCGGTGAAATACGCCAGATCCTCCCGGTTGTCGCACAGGGGCTTGTCGATGAACAGCGGAAGTCCCGCGTCGATAAAAGGTCTGGCCCGCCGGACGTGTTCGCCGCCGATGTCCGTGGCGATGATCACGGCATCGACTTTACCGATCATGTCTTCCGGGTGTTCGACGACCTCCGGGATGAGCGAAAGGGCCGCGACATGGTCCGCATCGGCACGGTTGTCGCAGCAGATGCAGCTGATCTTCGCTCCCTCGATCCCCATGGTATCGTAATTCTCCCGGGCAAGATAAACGGGGATCACCGGAAACGGGCACTCCTCCGGCATGCGGACACGGTCAAATTTATTGAACATGGCGCTCCAGCTGTAGGGGTGGCCGTTTCCCTCAGTCATGCCGAGGATCCCGATACGGATGCAAGACGGGTCTGCAACATACTGCATGAAAAGGATTCCTTATTTGACGGCGGCATTGTACTTTCTGACGATCTCGATGCAGTTGGCGCTGATGGCGCAGACATCCGCGCCGCAGTTCACGAAATCAAATCCCTCCTGCAGACACCCTTCCAGAGACGGCACCGAGACAGTTCCGGCGACTTTGCCGTATTTATGGGCCGTCTCCAGAACCAGTTTGCGGACCCGGGCGATCTCCGGATTGGCGAAGTTGGCCACGTCGCCGATGGAGTGGCTGAAATCGCCGGGGCCGAAGAAGATCATGTCGATCCCCGGGACCTGACAGATCCGGTCCAGTTCCTTCAGGGGTTCCGGGTCCTCGATCTGGACGATGATGAGCCGGTTGGCATTGACGAACTGCGTGTATTCCCGGCAGTCCATGTTGCAGAAGAGGCCGTCGGCATTACCCCCGTCCAGCGGCCGCCGGCCAATGGGCATGTACCGGACCGTATGGACAATGTATTCGGCTTCCTCAAGACTCATCAGGTGGGGGATCATGATCCCGGCGGCGTCCACTTCCAGCGGGTGGATGTAATCGCTGTAGGACCCTTTGGGGACCCGGACGATCACGTCCATGTCGTGGGCCTTGCCCGCCCGGACAAAATTTTCCATGGCCGAGCCATCGGTGGGAACATGTTCCTGACAGATCCACAACGCATCGAATCCGGCCATGCCGGCGATCTCCGCCACCCGGGGACAGGTCAGATTGGATTTGTAGCTCAGCGCCGGTTTTCCGGAACGCATTTTTTCGAGGACGCGGCTTTTTCTCGGGATAAATCTGCTTTCCATGGTACATTCCTTTTTTTGATTACGGTCAATATACAGGAAAATTTATGAACATCAAGGTTTGTTGCGGGGAACTTTGTCAAATAAACAGTGTAATTTTTTCAGATTTCCATAAAAAAAGGCTTGCAATCCCGCAGGGGGGGGATTAAATTAATTTCCTATGGAGAAAACGGATATTTTCAGCCTGATGCATGAAGCTCTGACCCGCAGCGGAATGCCGGAAGTGCATTGCATTACCGAAGAAGAAAAGTGGGAAAAATTTCATCCGGTCCACCGGCATGACGGGTTTGAAATCCGGATGCTGCTTGCCGCCGGGGATACGGGGGTGGATTCCATCGACATTACGCCGCCCCGGGTCTGCCACCGCGCTCTTGCGCCGGATGAAAACATGCGTTCGCACACATTGCAGACCGACGGGATCTCCACATTTTGCCGGCACCGGGCGTCGGAACCGCAGATGCGCTGTGATTCTCCCTACCGGGATGAGCTGGTGCGGTGCATGCAGTCGCTGGTCCGGGAACCGGATTCCTCCATTCTGAAGGAGGAATTTCTGCTGTTGCTGGCCCTCTTTTATCTGCGGGCGGCCTGTGAAGAAGGGATCCGGAATATCGGGGAACGTATTCAGGATTTTGCCCAGTATCTGGAGCGCAGTTACTACCGGCATGATCTGTCCATCGGGGAGAGTGCCGGCAGGTTCGGGATCTCCCCCGGGTACATCCAGCAGGTTTTCCGGAACAGATATTCCTGCAATCCCAAGGAATATCTGCTGCAGATCCGGATGGAAAATGCGGCAAAACTCCTTCAGGAAAGACGTTACTGCATTTACGAAGTGGCGTCGCTGTGCGGATTTTCCGACGCGCACTATTTTTCCGGAGTGTTCCGCCGGTATTACGGAGAGTCTCCCCGGGCGTACTCCTCAAAATCCAGTCTGGAATGAGTTCGGCTCCGGCGGAAGTCTCCCGTCAGATTTCGCGCATGCCGTCTGCCGGGCGGAACTTTTTCCGGTACTCCTGCGGGCTCATTCCCCTCCGCTTCCGGAACAGACGGGCGAAATAATTCGCATCCGCAAAGGAACAGAAGCGCGCAATGTCGTCGATCCTGATCTTCTGCTCGCTTTTCAGCAGAAATTCGGCGGCGTCCAAGCGCAGCTGCGTCAGATAATCATTCATGGCAATACCGTAATTCCGGTGGAAAACGGTGGATGCATAACTCCGGTTGACGCCCAGCGCCTCGCAAATGGATGAACAGTTGATGCTGCTGTAAAAATAGTGATCCATGTAATCCTTCAGCGAAACGGCAAGCCGCTCTTTCGGGGCGTCTTCCCGGGTATTTTCCAGTTCGTAAAGCAGCTGTTTTCCGATTGCTTCCACCAGGAGCCGTGCCCGGTCATCCTTCCTGTCGGAACGGTCATTGACCAGAGAGTCCAGTGTCCGAACCATCTGCAGCAAGGTTCCCCGGGCCGGCTGCGGGGTATGATAATACTGTGTAACGATCTCTTTCCCCTGGTAGTCCCGGTAATAGAGACGGATCAGATGCAGGTGAAAAATAATGGAGAACACGCAGAAATTGATAGATCCCTGATTCAGAATCCGGGTGTAGGAGTTGTAACTGCCGATCTCCATATCGCCGTCCCGGATCTCCCGTTCCTGCAAAGTTCCGTCAAAGGCTGCGTAAACACGCTTCACCCTGCCATAGTTGAAATTCCAGTTCAGCCTCAAAAAAAAGAGTGTGTCCGCTGTACGCTGATACCCGGGGTAGGTCAGTTCATAATGAATCCTGCCGGCCATCTGTTCCGGAGAGATCGCCCGCCGTATCAGGGGGATCAGGATCTCCTTGGAGACGGGCTCCCCTGACCACCGCGCATTGACCTCCGGTTTCAGGATTTTCTGCTTCAATGGAGACCTCCGCTTTTTTTTGCTTTTATGCCCGTTTACGATAGCATCATTCCCTTTTTTTTCAACTCTGCGTTCCGGGGATGCCGGTCCGTAAAACAACGGTTGTTTTCCATGATGGAAAGAGGAAGTGACAAAAGTCCTGTTAAATTAAAAATAATCCTATTGAAACTCCATGTTTTCAACTGTACATTATTCCAAAATCAGGGGTTATGGAGTTTTTTTCCAAAAAACAAAAGGACTATTTTGGAAGTTCAGGAAGCTTTGGAAATGGATGAAATCAGGGTTTTAAGGTGTCGGAAGATCTTTTCTGACAACCGGCATAACGCTTTTACAACGCTGGCGGAATGCGGCGGTCGGCTTTATCTTGCTTTCCGTTCCGGGACTTCTCACCTGGCCGGGGACGGCTTTATCCGCGTTCTGGCAAGCGGGGACGGCGGCGAATCATGGAGCCATTTTGCTGTCGTTGACAAAGAGGACTGGGATCTCCGTGATCCCCACCTGATCTTTTTCCGGGGCAGGCTGCATCTCTTTTATTTCGGACGGGGCCGGACGCAGAATGCATCGTTTCACTCCGTACTGCAGGACGGTATTTTTTCTCCGCCGGAACTGCTGACGGGGATCCCGATGATCTGGGGTCTCTGTTCTTTTGACGGAAATCTCTTTGCCACGGCTTATCAATGCGGGGCGGACGGAGGGAAAAGTTCCCTGTATGCAAGTGCGGACGGTTCTGCATGGTCCCTCCGGATGAGATTTCCGTTTCCCGGAACGGAGACAGCCATTGATTTTGACGCGAACGGAACCCTCTGGGCCTTGGTGCGCGACAGCGGTTACGGATGCGGCTGTATTCCGACCATCTGCCGGATCGATCCGCCTTATACCGCACTTCCCAAGCAGGATCTTCAGACGATGGACTATGTCAAGGCACTCCAGCTGCGTTTGACCGGGCCGATGCTGAAGCGTTTTCCGGGGAGATGTCTGATCGCCGGACGGATGTGGGACGGAGGGATGCTTCAGCGCCGGAATCTGCGCACGGATCTCTTCCTGCTGGAGGACGGCGGTGATATCCGGTATCTCAGAACACTTCCCAGCGGCGGGGACACCTCCTACGCTTCATTTCTGAATCTGGGAAGCCGGCGGGCCCTGTTAAGTTACTACTCTTCCCACGAGTACAAGATGGATGTGCCGATCCCTGAAAGTCCTGCAGATATTCCGGCGGATCCGGCGGAGGCGGAACATACCACGCCGGCGGATGTTTTTCTGGCGGAGCTGTCCTACCGTTTTTCGGAAGTTTAAGGAGAAGAGATCATGAAAAAAAGTTCTGTTTCTGTCCGGATCGCAGTGCTGCTTTTCCTCTTTTCCTCCGGAACGCATTCTATTGCCGGCGGGGAATTCACTGTGGCACCGGAAAACTGCCGGATCATTCATGCATCGGGGAAATTAAATTCAGAGAGTGCAAAGGATCTGCAGCTGCATCTGAAACTGATTACAGGCAGAAAAATCCCGGTAACGGAAGGGCGCACCCCTGAAAAAGGTGCATTCAGTTTCTGTGTGGGCATCCGGCCCGCAAATGATCATCGCCCCTTCCAAGGCGAAGAGTCCCGCTGGAGCCTGACGGAAAATGCCGCGTATTTTTACGGCAACGATGCCGGAGAAAAGCGGGGAACGGAATTTGCGGTTTATTGTTTTCTGGAGCGCCAGCTGGGGGTCCGCTGGGTGGAACCGGGCGACGGGGGGATCGCTTTTCGGAAACAGTATCCTCTGGTGCTGAAAACGGGAGAGTTCAGCTGGATCCCTGCTCTGAAGATCCGTTCGCTCCGCTGTTGGACGCAGCGGAAAAATGCGGTATCCGGGCTGGAAGCATTTCACCATTCTCCGGCGGAAATGGCAAAGATCGCCGGAGAGACCCGGGTCTGGCAGTATCGGATGCGGATGTGTTTCCGGACGGATGAACTGCAATTCGGCCACGCCTTTACCGACTGGTGGAGCAAATACGGAACCGTTCACCCGGATTATTTTGCGGTGAACAAAACCGGCAAGCGGGCGCCTTTGCTGTCCGCAAAACAGTCGGAAAACCCGGTTGCCGTGGAAAACAGTGCCAAAACCATCAAACTCTGCGTTTCCAATCCGGCGGTGGCGGATGAGATCGTCAGAAACTATTTGGCGGAATCCCCCCGCAGGACCTGCATCAATGTCTGTGAAAATGACAATGTCGGCGGATACTGCCGGTGTGCCGCCTGTCTGGCGCTGGACGCGAACCGGAAATATCCCATGGATGATTACCGGGTCTGCCTGACGGACCGGTATCTGCACCTTGCCAACGAGGTTGCAAAAAGATCGGCGGAACACGGTTCTCCTGCCGTGACGATGTATGTCTATAATCAGACCATTGAACCTCCGGTCAAAGAAAAAGTCCATCCGAACGTGGTGCTGGGCATGGTCCCCAATATCATGGATCCGGAGCACCTGACGGTCTGGTATGATGCATGGAAGAAAGCAGGGGCCACCCGGTTGACCTTCCGCCCCAATCATCACTGGTGTTTTCTCCATACGGCGCTGCCTATGGGACTGGAAAAAAGGTTTTTCGATGTGTTTCAGCTGGCCGTCAGAAAGGGCGCAGTCGGAGCGGATTTTGATTCCTCCCAGGGACAGTGGTCCATTTCCGGAATGACGGACTATATTCTTGCCGGCGCCATGGCGGAGCCCGGGAAGAGTTTTGAAGAACTGGAGGAGGAGTATTGTTCCGCTTTTGGCGCGGCGGCCCCGGAAGTCCGGGATTATTTCCGCTATTGGAGGAATCAAGTGTTTGAGAAGCGTCTCCGCCCCCGTTTTGATGAACTGGTGGAAACCGGGCGTTTCTACAATTTTGCCCGGGGTGTCCTGTGGAAACTGAAGGAACTTTACCGTCTGGAAGATTTTGATGGGACGGACGCCATGCTCCGGAAGGGGCTGGCCAAAAAGCTTTCTCCGCCGGAAAAACAGCGGCTGGAAAGGCTGATGCTGGCGAATACGGGGGCAAGACTGCTTTTTCTGGCGGTGACATCCCCGAAGGAGGCCAGGGTGGCCGCCTGTGTGAACCTGTTGAATTTCCGGCTGCAGAACCGGGCAAATCTCCACATGGACTTCAACCGGCTGTGGGATACGGAAAATGCCGCCGGAGTCACGGAACTGGCTTCAGCCATTCTGCTGAAGGATTTCGGGGAAAACGCGAAAGAGACCCCTCGCTACTGGTATTTCCGGACGGACGAAAAAGACGCCGGCCGGCGGGAAAATTGGCCGCTGCGGAGTATCCGGAAGATCCGTTCGGAATGGGACGCCGTTCCCACGGACTGCAGCTGGGAGAATGCCGCTGCAAACGATTCCTCCATCCCGGAAGAACTGGGCAGAAAGCTGAAAAACTATGACGGGATCGGCTGGTATGCCGTTTCCCTGACCATCCCCGATGCCTGGCGTCAGAAAAAAATCTTTCTGTGCTTCGGTGCGGTGGATGAATCCTGCGAGGTCTTTCTGAACGGAAGAAAGGCCGGCGGCCACGAATTCCGCCGGCCCAATGACTGGAACACCCCATTTTCTGTTGAGATTACACCGTACATCCGGTGGGATCAGAAGGAGCAAACCGTTTTTGTCCGCGTGGTGGATACCGCAGGAAACGGGGGAATATGGAAACGCGTCTGGCTGACTGCCGGAAATAAATAAAGGGTACCTCTAAAAATTCATTCCGGCGGCTTGCTGCCACTGGGGAAAGTCTGCAAAGCGTGA
>DCGO01000005.1:19398-48118 GCA_002314605.1 Lentisphaeria bacterium UBA1776
ATTGTCTCGCAAATCCATCCGTTTGAATTTTTAGAGGTACCCTAAACAGAGAAAAAGGAGAAATGATGAAGATTTCACATCCAATCGCTGCTGCTGTACTTGCCATGCCGCTTCTTGTAAACGGCGCGAACATTCTTCTCAACGGAGACGGGGAAAAACAGCTGGAAGGCTGGTCGGACCGGCAGGTCCTGCTGTCCGGAAAGAATCCCCACGGAGGCGAAAATTGTTTCCGGACTGCCGCCCCGACGGTAGAAAACAGCCAGATAATCCCCATTGATCCCAGGGGAACCTACAGAGTAAGCGCATTCGTTCGCTCGGCTTCCTCGAAACCCAGCGACATTTATCTGGCGCTGATCCCCCTGGATGCCCAAAAACAGCAGATCCAGCCGGAAATGGTCACAGCGGTCCCCCGAACCGACACGGTACTGGCCGCTCCCTGCAAAGCGGAGGACAAAGTACTGAAGGTGAAGGATGCTTCCGCCTTTAAGGCAAATGATGCTTTCAATCTGATCGCTTTCCAGACCAAAGGAGATTACACGGATCTGCCTAACCGGAATCTTTCGGCCGGCGTGATCAAAACTGTTGCGAAAAAAGAGGGTTTGTGGGAGATCACCCTGAACAAGCCCTGCGGGAGGGATTATCCGGCCGGGACGGCGGTCCGGGAACATCGCTACAGCGCCCGCTTCATTATGCCTTGCCGCCTCGGGAAGTTCGGCAAAAAAGAGTGGACGCCTCTGTCCGGGACCGTCGGCGGATTGGTAAAGTCCGGAGCCTCTTCCGCGCACTTCTGGCCGGGGACGGCATTTGTCAAAGTGGCGGTGCTCAGCTGGAACGGAGGAGTCATCGAGTTTGACGATCTGAAGCTGGAAAAAATAAAGTAGAGTCATTTAAGAAAGGCAGGGATCGAAATGAAGAAAGCTTTTACCCTGATCGAGCTTCTGGTGGTGATTGCCATTATCGCCATTCTGGCCGGGATGCTTCTGCCGGCTTTGAATTCGGCCCGGGAAAAGGCCCGGGGCATCAACTGTGCCGGCAATCTGAAACAGCTTGGCTCTGCCCTCAACTTCTATCTGCAGGATTCGGGCGACATCTACCCGGCAGGTCTGGCGGATAATGCCGCCGACACATGGCGGCCCCAGCTCTACAAACATATCAACAGTCCCAAGGTGTTTTTCTGTACCTCCGACCGCACCAATTACACATACAAGGACAAAGCCTGCAGTTACGGCGGAAATGCCGGCGTATTCCTGGACCGGCGGGGCGGGACCAATACCAAAGTCATTGCCGTCAACCGCATCAAAAACATCAGTCAGAAATACATGATTTTTGACGCGTACTGCTGTCCGGGTATCGGCTCATGGTCCGTTGCTCCGGCATACGACAGCCAGAGCTGCAGTACTCCGGCAAGTACCGCGCTGAAGGGGGAGCCTCATACCGGCGGACGGAATTTCCTGATGGGCGACGGCCATGTGGAGTGGCAGAAACCAGGTGATTACAATCCCTCCGGAGTCGTGGCCGTCGGCTGGGATATTACCAAATGAACGGATTCCTATTTCCGCACGGAAACGAAAATCCGAGAAATTCGGAGGGTTCCTTTGCCGGGCTTTCAGACGGCAGGATCCTCTTTGCTTGGTCCAAATACACTGGAAGAAACTGGAAAGACCACTGTTCTGCGGATATCTGGGGTGTTACTTCATCTGACTGCGGGAAAAACTGGTCTGATCCGCATCTGATCCTAAAACACGATGGACTGAACGTGATGTCGGTTTCTCTGCTTCGTATTCATTCTGGAAAACTCGCCATGGTCACACTGCACAAGTCCGTTGTACCCGGACGGGAGGATTTCCCGGACTGTCGCCCGATGTTCCGCTATTCGGAGGATGATGGCATGTCATGGAGTGATCCGGTGGATATAGCGGATGTCCCTCCGTTATATCTGGTGGTTCACAATGATCGACTGATTCAGCTGAAAAACAACAGGCTGATTCTGCCAGCGACCTGTCACCGTTACGGGAAAGGAGGAAAACTGCTTCCGGGAATCGGAATTTTCTTTCTATCGGACGATGAAGGAAAAACATGGTACCAGTCTTTGGGGTGCTGTTATCCTCCGGAAACTCTGGCAACTGGACTGCAGGAGTCCGGTGTGGTTGAATTGGAGGAATCGACGATCTTATGCTGGTTCCGCACTGGTGGCGGCTTCCAGTACAAAAGTTTTTCCTCCGATGGGGGGAATACATGGACGCACCCGGTCCCCGCTCCGGAATTTCCTTCTCCGGAAGCCCCGCTTTCCATGAAAAGAAATTACCGGACAAAAGAACTCTGCGCTGTGTGGGTGGATACGCATCCGCTTCGACGTATCCGTTTCGATGCCCCTGCTGTTACCATGGGAAGAACCCCTTTGGTTCTTGCTCGGAGTCGGGACGAGGGGAACACTTGGACGAATCACCGGATTCTGGAAGATTCCCCCTCCCACGGATATTCATACACGGCAATGTATTTTACCGATCAATCTCTACTTCTGGCGTATTGCTGCGGAGGAACTCCCGACTGCGAATGTATGCTCCAGGATCTGAAGATCGTCTGTATTCCGGGATGAACTTTTCCTGTCCGGTATGTCAGCGGCTGAGCGCATCTGTCCGCTGCAGTTTCCGGAACGCTGCGGTTTTTGCACGTGGACGGCGGAAGGAATCGGGGGCCCCAGAAACTACAACAGCGACAGCTGTTCCTCCACTCCGGCCGTGCTCAAACCGGCAAGCCAGTCGATCTCCGGACGGCCCAGCTCCCGGAGGAGGGTGTTGGTACGGGAAAAAGGCCGGCTGCCGAAGAATCCCCGGTATGCCGAGAGGGGGGAGGGGTGGGGCCCCGCCAGGACCCGGTGCCGGGTCTCATCAATGATGGCGCGCTTTCTGATGGCATCGCTTCCCCACAAAATAAAGACGCAGGGGGGGGAAGAGCGGTTCACCGTCCGGAGAACAGCGTCCGTAAAGGCTTCCCAGCCGTGTCCTCGATGGGACCCGGCTGCCCCCGCCCGGACGGTCAGGACACTGTTGAGCAAAAGCACTCCCTGTTCCGCCCAGCTTGAGAGATCCCCGGAAATCGGCGGATCGACCTCCAGATCCGAAGCCATTTCCCGGAAGATATTCCGGAGGCTGGGTGGCAGTCTGCATCCCGCCGGGACGGAAAAACTCAAGCCGTGGGCCTGACCCGGCTCGTGATAGGGGTCCTGCCCCACGATCACGGCTTTCACCTCCTCCGGCGGCGTGGCCTCCAGCGCTGCAAAAACGCTGCCTGCGGGAGGATAGACCGTCCCGGCGGCCCGCTCCGATTCCACAAAGACCATGATCTTTTCCAGTTTCTCCGCAGGAACGGCCAGAAGTTTCTGCCAGCAGGGGGGGAGGGTGTCCATCTTACGCTCCGTAAAGTGCCAGATCCCCCAGCATCTCTTCGATGCGGAGAAGCCGGTTGTATTTGCAGATCCGTTCACTGCGGGAGAGACTGCCGGTCTTGATCTGTCCGGCGTTGACTGCCACGGTCAGGTCGGCGATAAAGGTGTCTCCGGTCTCGCCGGAACGGTGGCTCACGATGACGCCGTATCCGGCTTTCCGCGCCGTTTCCACCGTGTCGAGGGTCTCCGTCAGGGTCCCGATCTGATTGGGCTTGATGAGGACCGCATTGGCGAGATTTTCCGCAATGCCTCCTGCAAGGAGTTTTGCATTGGTGACGAAGAGGTCGTCCCCCACGAGCTGGCACTGTCCCCCGAGCTTTTCCGTCAGGATTTTCCAGCCCTCCGGGTCGTCTTCGGCCATGCCGTCCTCAATGGAGTCCACCGGGTAATTCCGGACCAGTTTTGCCAGATACTCCGCCTGTTCCTCACGGGAGAGTTTTCTGGAGGCGGGACCTTCAAAAAGAGTATAGTCGTACACTCCGTCCCGGCAGAAACTCCCGGCGGCGCAGTCCAGAGCGAAGGTGGCATCCCTTCCGGTCTGAAACCCGGCAAGAGTCACGGCTTCTGCAAGGATCTCCAGCACTTTTTCCGCCCCCCCAGAGAGGGAGGGGGCAAAGCCCCCCTCATCGCCCACAGCGGTCGATAAACCATGCTTTTTCAGGAGGGACTTGAGAGTGTGGAAGATCTCCGACCCCATGCGGAGACCCTCGGAAAAACTTTCCGCACCCTTCGGGCGGATCATGAATTCCTGAAGGGCGATGCCCGCCGAAGAGTGCAGTCCCCCGTTGAAAACATTCATCATGGGCACCGGAAGACGCCGGGCGTGGACGCCTCCGAGATAACGGAAGAGAGGCAGCTCCAGATATTCCGCCGCCGCCCGGGCGCAGGCCAGGGACACCCCCAGCACGGCGTTGGCCCCCAGCTTCTCCTTGTTTCCGGTGCCGTCCAGTTCGATCATGGCTCTGTCAATGAGGCCTTGATCGATGACGTCCATCCCCTCCAGTTCCGGGGCGATGACGGAACGGACATTTTCGACGGCATGCCGGACCCCGAGCCCCCCGTAGCGCTTCGGGTCTCCGTCCCGGAGTTCCAGCGCCTCCCTTTTGCCGATGGAGGCCCCGGACGGCACCGATGCACGGGCCATGATGCCGCTCTCCAGCACCACTTCGGCTTCCAAAGCCGGATCGCCCCGGGAATCCAGAATCTCCCGGGCGTGGATTTCATGAATTTTCGACATACAGAACACCCCCTCTCGTTTAGTTCGGGGGCAATATAACCCCGATTCTTTTTTTTTCAAATGTCCGGCGGACGGAGTTGCAAAAACGGCCCGGATAAGGTATATTATACCCATTATGCCAAGAGATACTCTGGAAGAAACATCATACACCCCGGCGGGACGTTTTCTGCTGGAGATCAGCTTTGACGGATCGGGCTACAGCGGCTGGCAGATCCAGCCCCACTGTGTCGCCGTCCAGGAGGTCATGCAGAAAACTCTGACCCGCCTCTACGGCGGCAAGAGCATCCACCTGATCGGGGCCAGCCGCACCGATGCGGGTGTCCACGCTCTGGGGTTTGCGGCAAGTTACCTCCACCCGGAATTTCCCCGGATCCCGGCGGAAAAGGTGATGGATGCCATGAACCGGCTGATGCCCAATGATATCCGCATCGCCTCCGTCCGCGAGGTGCCGCTTCACTTCCACACCCGTTATGATGCCCTGGGGAAGGCCTATACCTATGTGCTGAACCTCGGTCCGGCATCCCCCTTCAGCGCCCGTTACAGCTGGCGCCCGGGGCGGACCGTCGATCCCGCAAAGATCCGGGAGGGGGCGAAGCATCTGGTTGGAACTTACGACTTTTCCAGTTTCGTGGTGGATCGCTCCATGATCGAGGATGCGGTGCGGACGATTTACCGGGTGGATGTGGAGAAGTACGGGCAGTACCTCTGTCTCACCTTTGTCGGCAACGGGTTTCTTTACAAAATGATCCGCTGTCTTGTGGGGACGCTGGAAGCCGTTGGGGCCGGAAAGATCACGCCGGAAGCCGTGGCCATGATCCGGGACGCGAAAGACCGGACCCGGGCTCCGGAGACGGCCCCTCCCTTCGGTCTCTTTCTCGACAAGGTCTTTTTCGATGAAAAGACCCGGGCGGAATTCCATCTGGATGGAGTGCCGTTTTTCCGATGAGCGCCCCGGCGGAAAATCACAGTCGGCCCGATATGGCCCCGCTTCGGATCGCTTTCCCGGAGCATCTGCCGGTTTCCCGGCGGATCCGGGAGATCTGCGATACGTGGAGGCATCATCAGGTCATTGTGCTGGGGGGCGACACCGGTTCCGGGAAGACTACCCAGCTGCCCAAGGCCGCCATCTCCATCGGCTGCCGGAAAGTGGGGATTACCCAGCCCCGGCGCATTGCTGCCACGGCCATGGCTCGGAGAGTGGCGGAGGAATGCGGCACCGAATGCGGAACGGGGGTGGGCTATCAGGTCCGTTTCGACTGCCGTGTGGCACCGGAAACGGGCATCAAATTCATGACCGACGGGATCCTCCTTGCGGAGACCCGCAGTGACCGCCAGCTGCGGCAGTATGACGCCATCATCATCGACGAGGCCCACGAGCGGAGTCTCAATATCGATTTCCTTCTGGGGTATCTCAAGGATCTTCTCCCCCGGCGGCCGGACCTGAAGGTGGCGGTGTCGTCGGCCACCATGGATCTGGAACACTTTTCGGAATTTTTCGGCGGGGCGCCGGTGATCCGGGTGGAGGGCCGGACCTTTCCGGTGGAGGACCTCTTTCAGGAACCTCTGCCGGAAGAGGACCTGCCGGAACAGGTGGCCCGTGCAACGGAATTTCTGACCGGACTGGACCGGAAGGGGGATATCCTGGTCTTTCTCCCCGGCGAACGGGAAATCCGGGAGTGCGCCGACATGCTCGAGGGCCGGAAATTCTTCAATACGGAGGTCCTGCCCCTCTTCGCCCGGCTCTCCAGTGCCGATCAGCAGAAAGTTTTCCATCCCGGCCGCCAGCGGCGGATCATTCTGGCCACCAATGTGGCGGAGACCAGCATCACCATTCCGGGGATCCATTACTGCATCGACTCCGGTCTTGCCCGGATCAGCCGCTACAATCCGAGAACGCGGATCCAGGAATTGCAGATTGAGCAGATTTCCCAGGCCAGCGTCAGCCAGAGGCGGGGCCGATGCGGCCGGACGGCGGACGGCGTCTGCATGCACCTTTACAGCCAGGAGGATCTGCAGAAGGCCCCTCCTTATACGGATCCGGAGATCAAGCGCACGTCTCTGGCGGGAGTGATCCTGCAGATGGCGATCCTGCATCTCCCGCGGATCGATCACTTCCCCTTTCCGGATCCTCCTCAGACATCGCTGATCCGGGAGGGCATGCGGAATCTGGAGGATCTGGGGGCCATGCTTCCCGGCGGGAGGCTTACCCGTGATGGCTGGCGCATGGCGGATCTTCCGGTGGATCCCCATCTGGCAAAGATGCTGCTGGAAGGGGCCCGGAGGGACGTTCTGAGAGATCTGTTGCCCATTGCGGCCTATCTGGCCATTCCGGACCCAAGCGAACGGCCCTTTGACAAACAGCAGCAGGCGGATGAGGCCCACCGGAAGTTTCAGGATGAAACCTCGGATTTCATGGGGATCCTGAAGCTGTGGCGGAAATTTCAGGAGGAGGCGGTGTCCAACAGCACTCTCCGGAAATTCGCCAAACGGGAATTCATGAGTTTCACCCGGCTCCGGGAGTGGCGGAATCTGGAAGCGGACCTCCGGGACGCCTGCAAAACGGCGGAACTGGCCGTAAAAGGCCCGTCCAAAGGGGAGGTGGACAGCGACAGTATTCACAAGGCCATTCTTTCCGGGGTTCCGCGGCAGATCGCCATGTACATGCCCGAATACCGATTTTACCTCGGTTCCGGCGGGAAAAAATATGTGCTCTTTCCCGGGTCGGGCCTTTCCAAAAGGAAGAAGCCCGCGCCGTGGATCATGAGTTTCACGCTGGTGGAGACCGCCCGGCTCTTCGGCCGGAAAAATGCGGAGGTCCAGCCGGAGTGGCTCCATGAAGTGGCCCCCCACCTGTGCAGTGCCGTTTATGAAGGGATCGCCTGGGACCCGAAAACCGGTTTCGTCTCTGCCCGGGAGCGGCTGATCTCCGGCGGACTTGTGCTCCACAGCGGCAAAAGGGTCCATTACGGAGCCACTCATCCGGCGGAGGCCCATGAGATCTTTATCCGGGAGGCGCTGGCTTCCGGAGATCTGCCGGAAAACCTTCCCGGCTGGGCCGGGCGCCAGATGCGTCTGGTGGCGGAACTCCGGCATCTGGAAATGAAGCTCCGCCGTCCCGGCGGGGTCTACGATCCGGAACTGGCGGTGCAGTTTTATCTGGAAAAACTCCCCATGGAGGTGCTGTCTCTTCCGTCTCTCAAAAAATTTCTGGCCCATGACCGGCGGGATCTGGCCATGACCCGGGCTGCCGCCTCCCGGGAACCGGACCGGGAGTACGACGAAAAGGATTACCCGGATGAACTGGTCTTTTCCGGCCACGGCTTCCGTCTCGAATACATTTATAATCCTGGAGAAGCAGACGACGGGATCCGTCTTCTGGCCCCCAAGGCGGAAGTGAACCTCCTTCCCGGCTGGGCGCTGGACTGGCCGGTGCCGGGATTTCTGGAAGAAAAGATCCAGCTCCTGCTGAAACAGCTCCCGAAAGAGTTCCGGCGGGAACTTTCTCCCATTGCCGAAAATGCGGCGGCCTTCGTCCAGGCATGCCGGACGGGGAAGATTTTTACGGAACAGCCGCTTTTTGACGCGCTCAAGGACTTTTTCGGCAGCGCATTCCCCTCCCGGGCGGAGAATGCCATGCGTTTTCCCCCTTACATGTGCCTCCGCCTTGCCGTGACCGGGAAGGACGGCGTCATTCTTTCGGAACATGAGGAGATGCCCGACCGCACCGGCATGGGGTCCGAAGTGAGCCGTTCCGTCCGGTCGGCGAAGGTCCACACTTCTTCCGGTCTCCGGGAGTGGCCGGAAAGCCTCGTGATTCCCGGAAAGACCGTGCTGGAAGGGGGGCGGGAGGCGTATCCGGCTTTGGCGCCGGAGGGAGACGGTTCCGCGGCGGTGAAACTCTTTCTCCGGGAACCGGAGGCCAGGATGCGGCACCGGGAGGGGCTGGTGAGACTTTTCAGCATCCGTCATCCGGATCAGGTGAAATTCATCCGCCGGGCTTTCCAGATGCCCAATCATCTGGTGCTGGCATTTTTCGTCCACGATCCGGAGAAGCGTTATGCCGAAGATCTGGCATCGTCGGCCGTCCTTCTGGGATTCGGGGCGGAACCGGATGCCATCCGGGATGCTGCATCGTGGGCCCGGGCGGAGGAGCATGCCCGTGAAAATGCCGGTGCCGAGGCGGCGGTACTGGTGAAAAATCTCGGGGAACTTCACACCCTTTTCGAACCCGTGCAGACCCTGTACCGGAAACTGCGGACCCGGCACGGGGTGGATTCCCGGGATCTGGGGGAACACCTTGCGTGGCTCTTTGAACCGGGTTTTCTTTCCCGTCCCGCCGTGTGGAGCGAATATCCCCGGATCCTCCGGGCCCTCCGGCTCCGGGCACAGAGAATGGACAGCAATCCGGCCAAGGATGCCGAAAAGGGCAGTCTGATTGCCCCGTGGATCGAAAAATTCAACCTTGCCATGAAAAGCGCCGGAGACTTTTCCGCTGCTCCGGCACTGTACGATTTCTGGCTTCTGGTGGAGGAGTGCCGCATCGCCGTCTTCGCCCCGGAGGTCCCTCTGAAGATCCGCAACCCCATGAAACTGATCCCGCAGGCGTGGGAAAAACTGCGGTTCTGAACCGGAGAAACGTCCATATGATGAAACTTCTGCCGGAGCGCTGGAAAAAACTTCAGGACCTTTTCTGGGCCGGACCGGATTATCTGCGTGCCGGGGAGGAGAAGAAGATCATCCACTTTGCCACCGTGGCTTCCTCGTACTGGGCTGTCGGGCTGATACGCAGGAAATTCACGGTCCCGGCCATTCTGCTGATGCCGGCGGTCATCGTCATTCTCCTTTACTCTCTGGTCATTATCGACTCTCTGATGCTGGAAGTGGTGTATCTTCTGCTGGCGGTCATTGCCGTTACATGGATTGCCGGGATCTTTTTCCGGCTTCGGGGCACACTGACCCGCCATCTGCCCCTGCGGGTCCGGGCCGGTGCAGTCTTCCGCATTCAATATTCTTTCCGGAACCGCCGTTCCATTCCGGCCTTTGACGTGGTTTCGGATCCCTTCCGCTGGTCTCCCCTGCTGGACTGCATCTCCCGGGCCTGTCTGCCCCGGATCGGCGGCAAAGAGGTTCTGAGCATGACATCGGAAGTCCGCGCTCTCCGCCGGGGGATCACCACCCTTTACCGGCCCATTGCCGAAAGCGCCTATCCTTTGGGACTTCTCAAGTGGAGTGTGCGGGGGCTCCGGCGCGACCGGCTGGTGATCTATCCGGATTTCACTTCCCTTGCCGAACTGCACTTTCCCCGGGGCATCATCCGGCGGAGCTGCGGTGCGGCGGTTTCCAATCTGACGGGGGAGTCCCCGGACCTTTTGGGCAGCCGGGATTTCCGTACCGGAGATGCCGTCCGTCACATCGACTGGCCTGGAAGCGCCCGGCGTGGCGGACAGCTGGTCGTAAAAGAGTTTGCTCGGGAGGAATTTCCGGAGATCGCCATCCTTGCTGACTGCTGTCCTCCGAAGCGGAACCGTACTGCAGACGGGGTGTATCCGGAACTGGAGGCTGCCATGTCCCTTGCCGCCGCTGCGGCGGAAAAACTGCTCCGGCAGTCCAGCCGGGTCCCGTTTCTGGCCGCCGGACATGCGGTGGAGAGATTTCCGAACGGAAACAGCATGGATATCTTTGATGCTGTATGCGATACCCTTGCCGGGGTCGGACCGGAAGTGGATTTCGCGGCGGCGGAGCTGCAGGCTCTCTGGCAAAGGGAACTGGCCGGTACGGAGGCGGCATTGATCCTGATGCTGGACAACACCCCTGACCGGGTGCAGCTGGTCAGGCGCCTTGTTTCCTCCGGGGCGGGGCTGAAGGTGATTCTGGTGAACGGTCACCCGTCATCTCCGGATATTCCGGACAACTGGGGGCGCATCTCTCCCCGGGATGTGTTTGCCGGAAAGATCACGGTCCTCTGATGTTCTCCCGCTGCCGGAAATTTGCAAAGCGCTCCGACGTGTGGTATATTATTAGTAAATATTTTAGGATGGAGAAGTGGTCTGTATGAAGCGTGTTCTGGTTGCCGGCGGCGCCGGTTATATCGGCAGCGGCTGCACGGAGTATCTGCTGGACCGGGGCTATGAAGTCACGGTGTTTGATGATCTTATTACCGGTCACCGCAGCGCGGTGGACCCCCGGGCTGCTTTTGTCCGGGGCAATCTGTCCGACAGGGACCTCCTGATCCCGCTGGTCCGGGACGGGGGATTTGATGCCATCATGCACTTTGCCGCCTTTTCTCTGGTGGGCGAATCCATGACCGATCCTGGAAAATATTTCCGGAACAACCTCGCCAACGCCATCAATCTGGCGGATGCCGCCGTGGCGGGCAAGGTGAAGAGTTTCGTGTTTTCCAGTACGGCTGCCACTTTCGGCCAGCCGGAAGCCGTGCCCATCCGCGAAGATGACCGGCAGCTGCCCATCAACCCCTACGGGGAATCCAAGCTCTGTTTCGAAAAGGTCCTCAAGTGGTACAGCCGGATCTACGGCATCCGCTATGCGGCACTGCGGTATTTCAATGCCGCCGGCGCCACGGCTCTTCACGGGGAGGATCACCGTCCCGAGTCCCACCTGATCCCGATCATTCTGCAGGTGGCGGCGGGCAAACGGGACAAGATCATGGTCTATGGCAATGACTACGATACGCCGGACGGGAGCTGCATCCGCGACTACATCCATATTCAGGATCTGGCCCAGGCTCATGAACTGGCCATGTCCGCCCCGGAGAGCGGCCACTACAATCTGGGTACTGGCAACGGGTTGAGCGTCTTTGAGATCATTGAGGCGGCCCGCAAAGTGACAGGCCGCCCCATTCCCTGTGAAGTGGCGCCCCGGCGGCCCGGAGACCCGGCGCGGCTCATTGCCTGTTCCGACCGTGCCCGCAGCATGCTGGGTTGGAAGCCGGAATTCGAGGATGCGGAAGTGATCATCGAGTCGGCGTGGAAGTGGCGTCTGGCGCACCCGGACGGGTATACCGATTAAGTTTTCAGCGGCTCCGGGAGGTCCGGATGCCGGGAGCAATAACCAAAGTAAACCACCAATCTATCGAAAAGGAGAAAAGAAGATGGAGATTTACAATTTCAGCGCGGGGCCGGCCCGTCTGCCGAAGGAAGTCATGAAGATCGCTCAGGCGGAGTTCTGCAACTTTCAGGAGTCCGGAAGCGGCATCCTCGAGTTGAGCCACCGGGGCAAATTCTTCTCGCCGGTGATCGAGCGCGCCGAGGCGAACATCCGTGAGCTCATGGGAATTTCCGATGATTATGCCGTCTGCTTCGTTCAGGGCGGCGCCAGCATGCAGTTCGCCATGATTCCCATGAACCTCCTGAACGGCGGCACCGCCGATTTCATCGATACCGGCGTGTGGAGCAACAAGGCCGCCAAGGAAGCCAAACTCTTCGGCACAGCCAATATCGCCGCTTCCAGCCGTGAAAGCAAATACGACCACATCCCGGCGGCTTCCGAGTGGAAACTCACTCCCAATGCGTCCTATATGTACATCACCAGCAACAATACCGTTGCAGGGTCCGAGTATATTCCGCTTCCCAAAGCTCCGGCGGGTGTTCCGCTGGTGGCCGACATGTCCAGCGACATCATGTCCCGGGTGGTGAATGTCAATGACTTCGGTCTCATTTTTGCCGGCGCCCAGAAGAACCTGGGTCCCAGCGGCGTGGCGCTGGTCATTATCCGCAAGGATCTGCTTGAGCGCACCGGCGAGAACGTGCCGACCATGCTCAAGTATTCCACTTACACGGAGAACGGCTCCATGTTCAACACTCCGCCGACCTTCGCCATCTACATGCTGGCGCTGGTGACGGATTATTTCAAGCAGCAGGGCGGTATCGCGGCCATCGAAAAAGTCAATATCGCCAAGGCCGAAAAGCTGTACGGGTATCTGGACTCCACCGACTTCTACAAGACCCCGGTGGCCAAGGAAAACCGTTCCCGGATGAACGTGGTTTTCCGTACCCCCAGCGATGAACTGGATGCCAAGTTCGTCAAGGACGCGCTTCCCCACGGTCTTACCGACCTTAAGGGACACCGTCTGGTGGGCGGCTGCCGCGCAAGTATTTACAATGCCATGCCCATGGCCGGTATTGACGCGCTGATCGAATACATGAAGGAATTCGAGCGTCTGAACGGTTAGTCGTCCGGCGCTCCGTTTCGGACCGCGGCAGACTGCGGCGGTCCGAAAGAGAGTCTCCCCCGGTTTGCGGGGGGGGGAGGGATCCGTGTTCGGGACCGGTCTGTTTCGGCGGACCGGTCCGCTGTATGTTTTATCAGGAGACGGATAGATGAGGTTGTATGCGGAATTGAGTTCCATCGGCAAGATGGCCCGGATCGTGCTCTTGAGCATCCGGATCTACAGCCGCGACAAGATTGCCGACCGGGCTCAGGCGCTGACCTTTTATACCCTTTTCGCCATTGTGCCCTTTGCGGCGCTTTGTTTCGGCATTGCCAAGGGTTTTGCGCTGGAACAGCTTCTGAAAAATATGGTGAGCGAGCGTCTGGCCGATTACCCGGAACTGGTACACAAGGTATTCACCTTTGCGGAAACGGCTCTGGCGCAGGCCCAGGGCGGGCTGATCGCCGCTGTCGGCGTGGCGTTGCTTTTTATGGCGGTGGTCCGCATGGGCACCCGTGTCGAGAATGTTTTCAACCAGCTGTGGCGGCTCCCGCGGGAACGGAATTTTCTGGGCCGGATCAACAGCTACATCACACTGCTGGTGCTGGCGCCTTTCCTGATCATTGTGGTGAACAGCAGCACGGTTATTGCACAGACTTTCATCAGCAGTATATTGATGCGCTGTCCGGCCGTGCTTGGCCGGTGGTTCACGCCGGCGCTGGCGGTCACGAATCTTCTGCCTTATTTCATTGCCTGGACGGTCTTTTCCGGGATCTATTACTGCGTGCCGAATACCCGGGTGCATCTCTGGTCCGCCATGATCGGCGGGGTCCTTGCCGGGACGGTTTTCCAGCTTCTGCAGGCGGCGATGATCGTCATTCAGGTCGGGTTGTCCAACTACAATACCGTTTACGGAAGTTTCGCGGCGGTGCCGTTGATCCTTCTCTGGATGCAGTGGTCCTGGCAGGTGATTCTTTTCGGTGCGGTATTGGCGTATGTGCATCAGAATGCTCCCAGCGGCAAATTTGAACTGGGGGATCTTCTGCTTTCCCGCCGGGAGCGACGGAAGTACCTCCTGGCGGTGGCCCGGCTGGTCATTGCCTCCTTTGCCGCAGGGGAGGGAAGTATATCCCTTGCCAAAGTCAGCGAGAAACTCCATCTCCCGCTGTCGCTTGCTCACGATTTGTTGAAGGAACTGGTGAATGCACGGGTACTGCTTCAGGCTGCGGATTCGGGATATCTCCCCGGCCGCCCGGCGGAGCAGCTTACGGTGCTGTCGGTATTTGAACTTTTGGACACTGCCGGGGAATCGACCCATACTCTGCCGCCGGATCCGGCTCTGGAGAATCTCGACCGGGCATGTGCGGCGGTTTTGGATGCGGCATCGGGCTGTCCGGCCAACCGGCCGCTGAAGGAGATCGAATGAATAAAATCAAAGACAAAACTTATTCTCTGGACCCGGAGGGACGGATCATCATGAAGTGTCCCCGGTGCGGAGAGGAACTTACTTCGCTGGATGTGGAAAATTATCCGAGCTGTCCCTTCTGCGGCAAGATGTTTGCCGTGGACCGCGACTTGGAGTTCTTCATCCTCGACCCCATTGTACGGGCCTGGGTGGATCGGGTTTCCGACGGCAATTGATTTGGAAGATGAGGAGTCATGATGTTCCGTCCCGTGATCGTTGCCGATGACCGGATCCCCTTCCTGAAGGGCGTTCTGGAACCCTTCTGCGATATACGTTATTATCCCGGAGGCGAGATCGGTCCTGCGGAAGTCGCCGATGCGGACGCCCTGATCGTCCGGACCCGGACCCAATGCCGTGCGGAACTCCTGGACCGATCTCATGTCCGGCTGATCACCACGGCTACCATCGGCTTTGACCACCTGGATACGGCGTATCTGGAAAGACGCGGTATCGCGTGGTTCAATGCTCCCGGATGCAATGCCGCCTCGGTCCGGCAGTACATCGCCTCCGCCCTGCTGGGGATTGCCGCCCGTCACGGATTTGTGCTGAAGGGGATGACCCTCGGCGTGGTGGGAGTTGGACATGTGGGACATCTGGTGGCGGATCTCGCCGAAGCGTGGGGCATGCGGGTCTTCCGCAATGATCCTCCCCGGGCCGAAAAGGAGGGACCGGAGGGTTTTTCAAGTCTTGGAGAAACGGTCCGGGAAGCGGATTTTCTGACCTTTCATGTGCCGCTGGATGAAACGACCCGCGGGATGGGCAGTGCGGATTTGATCGGAAAGATGAAGTCCTCGGCGTTTCTCCTGAATGCCTCCCGGGGAGAGGTGGTGTCGGGGAATGCGCTGAAAACATCGCTGAAGAACCGGAAGATCGCCGGGGCGGTGCTGGATGTATGGGAAAACGAGCCGGAGATCGACAGGGAACTGCTGGGGCTTCTGGAATATGGGACTCCCCATATTGCCGGGTATTCCACCGACGGGAAGGCCAACGGCACTTCCGCCTGTGTCCGGCATGCGGCGGAATATTTCGGGATCAGGTCTCTCCTGAACTGGCGTCCGCCGGATGTTCCGGCAGGACCGCAGATCAAGCCGGTTCCGGCGGACCTTTCCCCGGAAGCCGTCCGGAAAAGACTGCTGGAGCAGTATTACGATATTGCCGAAGACGACCGCAATCTCCGGGAATCTCCGGAAAAATTCGAGGCTCTTCGGGGGGGCTACCGGATCCGCCGGGAGCCGGAATTCTCCGAAATGATCCGGCCATGACCGGGAGGGGCGTACTGACAGCCCTCTCGCTGGGAGGAAATCTCGGGGACGTTCCGGAAACCATGAAACGGGCCATGGATCTCCTCCGGGCGGGCGGTTTTGCCATTGAGAAGATCTCCTCCGTTTACCGTACCGTACCGGTGGATTGTCCTCCGGGGATGCCGGACTTCTGCAATTCCGCCCTTACCGGTTACTGGCAGGGGACTCCGGAAGAGCTGCTGGACCTTGCGCAAAGTATCGAAGTCCGGCTGGGGCGTCCGGCGGACCACGGGTATCATCTGTCAAGAACCATGGATATCGACATTGTTTTCATGGAGGGGGTTGTTCTGAAATCTCCCCGTCTGACTCTTCCCCATCCGGAAGCGCACCGGCGGGCTTTTGTTATGGAACCTCTTCGGGAAATTGCCCCGCAGATGCTCCGGGAAGTCAAGGGCTGAATTTCTGAAACGCCGTGCCGGACAGGCATATTCGGCAGAGTTGTATTCCGTACAACCGCACACGGTTTCTTTCTGCCGCTGTCGGACCGTTTTCTTCAGGAAGGTCCTTTTTTTCGGTTGAAAAGTGGAAATTTTGTCTGAATGATGCTATATTATCCGAAATATACTCTTCATCAACCACCGGAGAAGAAAAATGTCTGCTGCGAAAAAGTTATGGATTGCGGTCGTGGGGATCGCCGGGATTTTCGGCGGTTTTTCCCTTGGTGCGCAGAATGTCAGCAATATCGTCTTCAATCAGCAGGGAAAAGCTCAGGTCCAGAATGCTTTCATAGAACATAATACTTTGCTGCGGAAGGGAATGCATTTCAATGCCGAACAGCTGGATGCCGATATCAAGCGGCTGTATGCCACCGGAGTTTTCAGCGATGTATCCGCCGCTGTGGACAAGGGCCCCGACGGCAATGTGGCGATCCGCTACACCATGAAACTCAAGCCTCTGGTGCGGAAATTCGTCATCAAAGGCAATGAAAAACTGAAAATTTCCAAACTTCAGGATGTTGCCACGGTAGGCACGGATGCCCCGCTGAACGAACGCAACCTCCGGGATACGGTTTCCGCCATCCGCAAACTTTATCAGGAAGACGGTTACAACGATGCCCGGGTGGACTGGAAAATCATCAATGTCGCTGAAGGTGAAGTGGATGTGGAGATCCATATTGAGGAAAATCTGAAAGTCCGGGTGAACGATGTGAATTTTCACGGACTTCATGCCATGAGCAAGGGGGAGTTGAAGGAAGCCATGGCCAACCGTTTCAACTGGATCGGAATGATCCCGCTGGTCGGTAAACACCTGAATTTCGGTCTTCTGAACCGGCAGGAACTGGAGGCGGACGAGGCGCGGATCCGGGAGGTCTGTTACAAGTACGGCTATCTGGATGCCAAGGTCGTTTCCGTCAAGGTCATTCCGCTGGCGGATGATCCTGAACGGGCGGATATTGACATTACATTGGACGAGGGATTGCCCTACAAGATCCGGTCGGTGGAAATCGCCGGGGCTCCGGCGGCTGATGCGGCGCTCCTGAAGGGCATGCTGAAACTGCAGAAGGGGGAAACCTTCTCCAGTACGGCTGAAAACGCCACCATCAAGGCGATCTCCAATCACTATGAATCCCTGGGACATGTGGATGCCTCCATCCGGTCGGTCCGCCAGGCGAACTACAAGGACCATACGGTTGGGATACGGGTGGATGTCTCCGCCGGCCGCCGTTACCATGTGCGGCAGGTGAATATCGTCAACAATGTTTATACCAAGGACAAGGTCATCCGCCGGGAGCTGGCGATCCAGCCGGGGGACCCGGTGGACCGCAGCCGTATCGAGGTCAGCCGTGCCCGCCTGATGGGCATGGGTTATTTCTCCAAGGTGGAGGCTTTGACCAACAATGCCGATGATGTCAGCGAAAAGGATGTGGAATTCCGGGTGGAGGAAAAGGAAGAACGCTTCAACTTCAAGATCGGCGCCGGATTTTCCGACATGAACAGTCTGGTTGGGATGACGGAAATTTCCAGTAAAAACTTTGACCTTTTCGCTCCGCAGAACTGGTTTTACGGCGGCGGTCAGCGGTTCCGGATCCAGGGGATGTACGGTATTGAACGGGCCGGGTTCAACGTGGATTTCACCGAGCCGTGGCTGATGGATCTGCCCATCAAGCTGGATGTGTCCGGCTACTGGAATCAGATGGAATACAATGACTGGAGCGAGCAACGCGTGGGCGGGCGCATGGGGCTCTCCCGCAAATTCTTTGATGACTTCACCAGTGCCACCATCGGTTATAAGTTTGAGCAGGTCAATGTTTTTGACATGGAGCGGAATGTGGAGAGCAGCACCAAAAAGGAAGAAGGCCGGCAATGGGTCAGTCAGATATCGCTGATGCTGGACCGGGATACCCGGGACAGTCTCCTGATGCCTACGCAGGGGTACAATATCAACTTCCTTGCCTCAGTTTCTCCGAAGGTCTTCGGATCCACGAACAATTTCTACCGGCTGGAAGCCAAGGGCAGCGGCTATTACTCGTTCTTCGACAAGGCGATCATTGTCATGGCCGGTTTCCGGGCCGGGGTGGTGGCGGACTTCGACCGGGATGAGGGTGCGCCGATTTTTGAGCGTTATTTCCTGGGCGGCGGAGACTCTCTGCGCGGTTTTTCTTATCGGGATGTGGGGCCTCTGGACCGCAAAAACACTCCGGTCGGCGGCAGTACGATGATGCTGGGAACTTTTGAGATCAGCCATCCCATCTGGAGTTTTATCCGCGGTGCGGCTTTTGTGGACGCCGGCAATGTGTGGGAAAATGCGTACAGTTTCGGTCCCGGCGGCATCAATGTCGGTGCCGGTTACGGTCTGCGGCTGCAGATCCCCATGATCAACGCTCCCGTCAAACTGGACCTGGCATATCCGATTGTCAACAATCAGGATAATCAGTCCAGCAAGTTCAGATTCCACTTCAACATGGGATTCACCTGGTGATGAAAGGACGGTATTTTCTTCTGACCGGTACCGGACTGGCGATGATTTTAAGCGGATGTTTCGGGGGGACATCCATCACTTCCGTGGAGCCGGTGCCGAAAGGGGTCCAGTACAACGGCCGGCTGGTGCTGGGGATCGTTCAGGCGGAAAACCGGGGGATGTATCTCTTCAACTGCATTCCGCTGTGGAGCGGACTGCCTCACAAACCGAATTTCCGGCAGTACACCACATTCCGCAACTATCTGCATCCCGGCTACATGGACCAGATGCTGGCGGACGAGGGCAAGCGGATGAATGCGACTTCCGTGGTCGTCCGTTCCTGTACGGAAAGTTCCCGCGGATGGTTTTCGCTGTGGATCGTCTGGGTCCGCCAGATGCGGGCGGAAGGCGTGGCACTTGGAGGAAAAAGGTCGTCCGATGATTGAGGACCTTCACTATCCGGGACACCTTGAATCCCTGATGGAACTTCTGCGGACCTTGCCCGGGGTGGGCAAGCGGGCCGCCGAACGGATGGTTCTGGCCATGCTCAAGTGGGACACCGAAAAGCAGAGCACCTTCGGGCGGCTGATGCTGGAGCTCCATGAAAATGTGATTTCCTGTCCCGAATGCGGCGCCATTGCCGAAGCCGGAAAACGCTGTCCGGTGTGCGGCGATTCCGGGCGGGACCGTTCCTGTCTCTGTGTGGTGGAGGACCCCCAGCAGATTTTTGCCGTGGAAAAATCCGGGACTTACCACGGGCTGTATCATGTGCTGGGAGGGCGGCTTTCGCCCCTTTCCGGCAATAACGGCGAAAACATGACCACGGAGAAACTTTTGGAACGGGCATCCCGTCCGGAGTGCCGTGAGGTTATTCTGGCGCTGGGGGCGGATGTGGAGGGCCGTGCTACTGCAGTGTTTCTGGCGGAGCTTCTGAAAAAGTGCGATGTGCGTGTTTCCCAGCCTGCATTGGGTCTGCCGGCGGGTGCCGGGATCGGCTATGCGGATGGTGCCACCATTGCTGCGGCGCTGGCCGGACGGAAGGAGTTCTGAATACGCCATGAAACCGAAACTCCTGGTGCTGGGGCCCAACCCCGCGTGGCAGAAGGTCCTGCATTTTCCGCAGTTTTGCTGCGGCGAGGTGAACCGGGCGGCTTCCATGCTGGAATTTGCCTCCGGCAAAGGCATCAATTTCTGCCGTGCCGCCGGAATATCCGGCCGGACGGAGGCCATTCTTCTGCAGGCCGCCGGCGGAGAAAACGGTCGGCGTCTCACGGAATATCTGGAGCGGGAAAAGATGACGGTCCGGACCGTTCCGGCAGGGCCCACCCGCTGCTGTGTCAGCTGCTGCGGCCCGGATGGAAACTGCACGGAAATCATTGAACCCTCCGCCGCGCTGACCCCGGAGGAAGCATCTTCGCTGCTGCGGATGTTTGACGGGCTTCTTGCCGGAGCGGAAATGGCGGCTTTCTGCGGCTCTCTTCCTGACGGGTCGGATCCGGTTTTCTACCGCCATTGTGCCGATCTGGCGGCGGCCGGAAATGTGACGCTTTTCCTGGATACCGTGAAGGATCTCCCGGAACTTCTGGACCGGTCCCGCCGGTCGGTGGTGAAGATCAACCGGAGTGAACTTGCCCGGGTGACGGGAGAGAAAACGGTTCAGACCGGATTGAAACGGCTTCTGGAGTATGAGTCGCTGTGTTTTGCGGCCATTACCGATGGGCCCGGAAGGGCATATGCCGCCACTTGCGATGCCCAGTGGGAATATGATCTTCCGGCGTTGAAGTCGATTCTGAGTCCCATCGGCTGCGGGGACACCTGCGGCGCGGTTACGGCATCGGAACTGCTGGCCGGAGCGGCGCCGGAGGAGGCGTTCCTGACCGGCTTGGCGGCGGCTTCCGCCAACTGTCTTACGCCGGTTTACGGGCATTACAAGGTTGAGGATGCCGACATGATCCGACGGGATATCCGGATGCGGAAGGTGTAAGTTGTCCATAAAATAAGGAAACGGAAAATGACGGAAAACAGCATGTTTGCACTGTTCGGGAAGAGGCGGTTTCTGCCGCTCTTCATCACCCAGTTCTTCGGAGCATTCAACGACAATTTTCTGAAGTGCTCCATCCTTTCCATGGTGGCCTTTATGCTGGCCGGGAAGAGTGAACAGGTGGGGGCGTTGACCAATCTGGCCACGGCGCTCTTCATCCTGCCGTTTTTCTGTTTTTCCATGATGGCCGGAGAGCTTGTGGACCGGATGGACAAGGGGCTGGTCTGCCGGATCGTCAAGGTTTTTGAGATCGCACTGATGATCTTTGCGGCATGCGGCATGTATTTCCGCTGTATCTGGGCATTGATGCTGCTGCTCTTTCTCATGGGGATCCATTCGGCCTTTTTCGGCCCGGCGAAATACGCACTTCTTCCCCAGCATCTTTCAGACCGGGAACTGCTTCATGGAAATGCGCTGGTGGCGGGGGGGACCTATCTGGCGATCCTGGGAGGTTCCATCGGCGGAAGTCTGATCGTCATGCTTCCTGGCGGCATCCTGTGGTCCGGCGCGATTCTGCTTCTTTCTGCGGTACTCGGGTGTGCCGGCAGTTTTCTGATCCCTCCCTCCCCGCCGCAGGGAGAACGTCCGCCCCTGTCGTGCAGGGTATTTCTGGCACTTTTTGTTCATATTGCCGAATGTCTCCGGCTGCCGATACCGAGGAGGTGTATTTTCACCCTTTCCATTTTCTGGGCTGCCGGAGCGCTGTATGTATCGATTCTTCCGGTGCTCTGCCTGCGGGTCCTTGGCGGAAATGAACGGGTCAACTCGCTTTTTCTGCTGCTCTTTTCGGTCGGGATCGGTATTGGGGCCCTGTCTTCCAGCAAGATCCTCCGGGGGGAGATTTCCGGGCGGCTTGCGCCGTGGGCCATGCTTGGAATGGCACTTTTCTCGCTGGATCTGGCGTTCTGCAGTCTGCACACCCATGTGTTTGCAGAACTTTCGGGGCCGCTTGCGCTGATGCACGATATCCGTTTTCTGCGGATTTCCGCAGATTTCTTTCTGGTCTCGGTATTCGGCGGCGCATTTTCCGTGCCGCTTCAGGCTCTGATGCAGCACTCCGCCCCGGCGGATCGGGTGGCCCGGGTGATTGCGGCATATAATGTCATGAATTCTCTTTTCATGGCGGCGGCTACCATTCTGGCGGCAGTGGCCAATGTTCTTTGGAACCCCTCGCCCGGAGTCACGTTGGGGGTCCTGGGGATCATCCTGTTCTTCAACGCTTTCTGGAGCCGTTTCCCCGCGGGATGCGGGCGGAAATCCTGAAGAGGTCTCCGGCAGAAATCCGGGATATTGCGCTTGCGTTTTGAGAAAATGGTGTTACCTTATAGGGGAATGCCATGCAACGGAAAAAATGAGGTTCAATTATGAAATTTACGGTCGAACGGGAAAAATTTCTCAAGGGGCTCCAGCGGGTGAACAACATTGTGAGCTCCCGCAGCATGATGCCGATTCTGAGCAATGTGCTGCTGTCCGCCGAAGAAAACAAGCTGAAACTGACGGCCACGGATCTGGAGATCCGCATTGATACGGTGGTGGATGCGGTGGTGACCGAGCCGGGCGTGACCACCCTTCCCGCCAAGAAACTGCTGGCTCTGGCCGGGTGTTTCGCCGGACAGGATGTGGAAGTTTCCGTCAATGAGAATCATCACGCTCAGATCAACTGCGGCAGCAGCCGGTTCAAACTTCTGGGACTGCCGGTGGACGACTTTCCGGAAATGATCACCTTCGAGCCCCTCCGCGAGATCAAGATGCAGGAAGGCGTCTGCCGCCGGATGCTGAATATGGTTTCTTATGCGGTCAGTATCGAGGACAGCCGCAAGGCTTTGACGGGCGTACTCTTTGCCGTGGAGGATCACACGGTGACTTTTGTGGCCACCGACAGCAAGCGGCTGGCCATTCAGGAGACCAATGTGGAGTTCTTTGAAGGCGCTTCCGGCGAGGCCATTGTGCCCATCAAGGCTGTGAACGAGATGAAGCGGATGCTGGACGGTGAAAATCCCCTTTCCATCAGGATCGGCGAAAAACTCTGCCGGATCGAGAGCACCAATTTCGTCATGACCACCAAACTGATCGACGGAAATTATCCCAACTACCGCAAGGTGATCCCCCAGGATTTCTCCGCCACGGTGGAGATCAATGCCGCCAGGTTCCGCGCCAAAATCGAGACGGTGGGATTGGCCCTGCCGGACATGTCCGGGTGTGTGGCGCTGAATTTCAATGAAAACCAGCTCGTGCTCAGTGCTTCCAGCAACGAGGTGGGCGAGGGCAGTGATACGATCGACATCGAGTACACCGGTTCTCCCATTGAGGTCACTTTCAACCCGAAGTTTCTGGACGATCCCCTGAAGATCTGCAGCACCGAAAAGGTGAAGATCAGCTTCAATGCGGCAGACCCCCTGAATCCGGTTGCCATGGAAGGCGATCCGGGATTCCTGTATGTGATCATGCCGATCCGCAAGCACTGATTCCGGGTGCGGCAGAAAGCGCCGCAGGGCCGGGCGGATTTGCCGCCTGCCCACGGCGCTTTTTTTGTTTTATCAGGATGAATAAAGATCAACAAGGAGCCTTATCATGGCCTTCATTCAATGCAGTTTCCACTCGGATGTTCTGGGCAAAGCCTGTTCCATGAATGTTCTGCTTCCCCAGAAAGTCACCACCCAGATCGGCATGGCCAGTTCCGGCGGCAGACCGGAATATCCGGTCCTGTATCTTCTGCACGGTCTGAGCGATGACCACTCCATCTGGATGCGCCGCACTTCCATTGAGCGCTACGCGGCCAATTATCCGCTGGCGGTGGTCATGCCGGACGGCGGGCGCTCCTTTTATACCGATATGGCCCAGGGACCCCGGTACTGGACATTCCTCTCGGAAGAACTGCCGGAGATCGTGGCTGCGCTCTTCCCCGTGAGCCGGCGGCGTGAAGATACTTTTGCCGCCGGGTTGTCCATGGGGGGATACGGGGCGCTGAAACTGGGACTGCGGCGGCCGGACCGGTTTGCGGCAGTGGCAGGCATGTCTTCGGTGGCGGATATCGGGGCCTTCCTGAACCGCGACATGGGGGAGGAAAACGGCGAACGCCTCCGGTATTTCGGTCGGCTGGACAATATTCCCGCCGACGAGGACCTTTTTCTTCTGGCGGAAAAAGCTGCGGCCGGACTGGTCAGACCGAAACTTTTCCAGTGCTGCGGAACGGAGGATGTTCTGTACAAGGACAACCTCCGGCTCCGGGATCACCTGAGCAAACTTGACTTCGATTACGTCTATCACGAAGCCCCCGGCTTACACTGCTGGGAGTTCTGGGACTTCTGGATCCGGGAAATTCTGAAATGGCTGCCATTGGAGGACAAATGATGAAATCCTATTTCCGAACTGAAATCGATGCACTGGACGGGTACACCCCCGGGGAACAGCCCAAGCTCCGGCACATTGTGAAACTCAATACCAATGAAAATCCCTATCCGCCGTCCCCCCGGGCGCTGGAGGCGCTGCATGCCGTGGAGCCGGAGTCCATGCGCCGCTACCCGGATCCGGCGGCGGACACCCTCTGCAGTGCCATTGCGGAGCGTTTCGGCGTCCGGCGGGAACAGGTCATTGCCGGCAATGGATCCGATGATATTCTCACCATGGTCTTCCGGGGCTTTTCGGCGCCGGACCTCCCGGTGGCGGTGCTGGAACCCAGTTATTCCCTCTATCCCGTGCTGGCGGCCATGCAGGGGGCCCCGGTGATCCGCATCCCGCTGGAGGGGGAGAGCTTTGCCCTGCCGGAGAATGTTCTGGAGCAGGCCGAAGGGGCCAATCTTCTGGCCATGGTCCGCCCCAATGCTCCCACCGGAAACGCCTTTCCCAAGGCCGCGGTCCGGGAGATCTGCGCCAAATTTGACGGGATGGTGCTGGTGGACGAGGCTTATGCGGATTTCGCCGACGACAACTGCATGGACCTGGTCAAAGAATTTCCGAACCTCATCGTCAGCCGGACTTTTTCGAAGAGTTACGCCTTTGCCGGCATGCGGCTGGGGTTTGCCGTGTCCAGTCCGGAGGTGGTTGCCGGCATGTTCAAGCTTAAGGACTCCTACAATCTGGATGCCGCAGTACAGGCGGCGGCGCTGGCGGCGTGGCAGGATACGGCGTATCTTTCCGGTCGGGTGGCCCAGATCCGGCGGGACCGGGAGTCCCTCCGGAAGAGTCTGATGGACATGGGGTTCCGTGTGGTGAAATCCCAGTCCAATTTTCTCTTTGCCATGCCCCCCGGCGGGGACGGCGAGGGGTATTTCAGATTTCTCCGGGAGAATGCGGTGATCGTCCGTTATTTTCCGGGACCGGTTACGGGGCGCTATGTCCGCATTACGGTGGGGACTCCGGAACAGAACGCCGAACTGCTGCGCTTCACGGCGGAGCGCTTCGGGGGAAAATGACCTATGTACAACGCGGTCATCTGCCGGTATCACGAGATCGCCATCAAGGGTAACAACCGCCGGGAATTCGAGCGCCAGCTTATCGGCAACATGCGTTATCTTCTGCATCAGGGCGGCCTGGACTCCAAAGTGCGGCATATCCGGGGGCGGATCTGGGTGGAAAAAGCCTGCCCGGAAGAGGATTTCAGCGCCGGGGAACTGAACCTCCACCGGGAGGTCCTGCGCCGGGTCTTCGGGCTGGAGAGTTTTTCTCCCGCGAAACTGGTGAAGCCGGAAATGGACTCCATTACCCGGGCGGTGCGGGCCTTTGCCCCGGAAATTTTCGCGCCTCATCTCAAGGATGGAAACAGGGCGGTCTTCCGCATCCGCGCCCGCCGGAGCAACAAGGATTTTCCATTGCGCTCCAAAGAGATCGAGATCCTCCTTGCGGGGGTCATGGAGGAGCTTTTCGGACCGGACCGGCTGAAGATCGACCTGGAGAACGCTCCCATTACCATCGGGGTGGAGGTCCGGGACGAGTTTGCCGCCGTTTTTGCCGAATCTTTTGACGCTCCAGGCGGGCTTCCCGCCGGCAGTAGCGGGAGGGTGCTGGTGCTGCTTTCCGGGGGTATCGACTCCCCGGTGGCGGCTTATGAGATGATGAAGCGGGGCTGCCAGACGGATTTTCTGACCTTTCACAGCGCTCCCTACACGCCGCCGGAAAGTGTGGACAAGGTCCGGCGTCTGGCGGAGATCCTGAATGGTTATCAGTACCCCGGAAAGCTCTGGTGCTGCAATCTGGCCGGTCTGCAGCGGGAGATCCGGGACCGGTGCGTGGAGCGGGACCGGACGGTGCTGTACCGCCGGGCCATGCTCCGGATCGCTTCCGGCATTGCCGCCAGGACGAAATGCGGCGCCATTGTGACCGGCGAAGCGGTGGGGCAGGTGGCCTCCCAGACGCTGAAAAACATGGCCACCATCGATTCGGCGGTGAAGGATCTGATCCTGCGTCCCCTCTGCGGATACGACAAGACCGAGTCCATCCGTGTGGCGGAGTCCATCGGGACCTACCGGACCAGTATCATCCATGCCCCGGACAGCTGCACAGTGTTTGCTCCCGTTTCTCCGGCCACATCCCTGCCGGAACGGGCTGCGGAGCGTGAGGAGGAGAAGATCCCCGACTATGCCGGCTGGATCAGCCGACTGGTCGATGAGACCCTTGCCGGGGACGGAAATGACGGAAAAATACCTTCCGGCGATTGCGAAACCCGGAATTGACGGTATATTACTGTAATGCTTTTGCATGTGATAGTCCAATCCAATCAAAAGAAGGAAAAGAAAGATGAAACCCATTGGTGTCCAGCTGTACTCGCTTCGTGACCTGTGTGCCAAAGATTTTGCCGCCGTGCTGAAAAAAGTAGCGGACATCGGGTACAAGTACGTGGAGCCCGCCGGGTTCTGGAACATGCGTCCCACGGACTTGAAAAAGATGGTGGAGGACCTGGGGATGGGCATGGTTTCCAGTCACAGTCCCTGGGCCCGAGGCAAGGCCAATACCGGAGAGTGCATGGAACTGGCGTCCATTCTGGGGCTGAACCGGATCGTCTGCGGCTATGGCCCGGAAAATTTCAAGGATCTGGACGCCATCAGAAAGACCGCCGAAAACACCAACACCATGTGCGAGATCTTCAAGCGCAACGGGTTCACCCTTTTCCAGCACAACCACTTCTGGGAATTCGAGCGCATTGACGGCCGTCTCAAGTACGACATCTACCGGGAGCTCTGCCCGGATGTGAAGTACCAGATCGACTGCTTCTGGAGCACCAACAAAGGCACCGAGGATCCGGTGGAAATGCTGAAGAAATACGCCAGGGACACCATTCTGCTGCACATGAAGGACGGTGTCTGCAAGCAGCAGGCCGGCGGCGGCGGCATGGTCAACGGCCTCCTCGATATGAAGATTGATCTGATGCCCCTGGGCACCGGCACGCTGCCCATCAAGGAGTTGATTGCCGCCGCGCCGGACCAGGTCGAAGCCGTGATCGTGGAACTGGATTACTGCACGGTGGAGATCGTTTCCGCCATTGAACAGAGTTATCGCTTCATGGTGGAAAACGGCCTGGCTTCCGGCAACAGGTGATCGGAAGCCCGGGGATGATCAGGGGCGTCTTTTTTGATCTGGATGGAACGCTTTTTGACACCCGTGCGGATATTGTGGAAGCGTACCGCCGGGTCTTCAAAGAGGAGGGGATCCCGTTCGACTCCGCCCGTCTGAAGATCGGCCCTCCGCTGGAAGAGTGTGTCAGGACCTTCTGCGCGGATGTGACCCCGGAGAGGATGACCCGGATCATCAACGGATACCGGATGTTTTACGAAGGATGCGGTTTCCCCCAGACCCTTCCTTATCCCGGGGTCATGGAGATGCTCCGGACTCTTTTTGAATCGGGGAAAAAGCTCTTTGTGGCGACCAACAAGCGCATGGCCCCCACCCGGGAGATTATGGAACGGCAGCGCGTCAAGCCTATGCTGTCCGGGATTTACACGCCGGACGGCGATCCGGAACACCGCCGGAAAAAAACGGAGAATCTTCTTCTGGCCATGGAAAGCTGCGGTCTCACTCCCGGTGAATGTGTCATGGTGGGGGACACCTTTCTGGATGTCCGGGCCGGGCACGAGGCGGGAATGGCCGCTGTGGGCGTCACCTGGGGGTATGATGAGAACGGTCTTCTGGCGGCATCCTCTCCGGAACGGATCATCCGCCGGCCCGGTGAACTTTCTGACACATTGGAGACCTTATGAGAAAACCGAAATCCCGTCTGCTGATCTATCTCGAATACTTTGGATTTCTTCTGGTTTACCACCTGGTGCGCCGGATGCCTTTCCGGTGGGGGATCCGTTTGAGTTCCTTCCTCTGCCGCGTCCTGTTTCTGCTGGGGGGAAAGCACCGTCAATGGACCGAGAGCCACTTGAAACATGCCGGTGTTGCCGCCAATGATGCGGAGGCCCGGGGGATCGCGGCCAGGTGCTATCAGGAGTTCAGTAAACTTCTGGTGGAGATCATCAAAATGGATCAGATGTACGATCCTGCCCGCGTTACGCTGACCGGGGATCCGGAGACCGTCCGCCGGGTGCTTGATCCCAATGGGGGGATTTCAGAGACCAACTTCATCATTGCCACTGCCCACTACGGCAACTGGGAGATCGCAGCGCGGACATACGCCGATATGTCCGGCCGCGGGATGCTCTCCATTATGCGCCCCTTCAGCAATCCTCTGATCGGCAAAATGATCGTCAACCTCCGCCGTGCCTCCAATCATGAGCTGGTGGACCGGAGCTCTTCGTCCGCCGTCCGGAGCCTTCTGCGGGCCTTGCGGGAGGGGCGCCATGTCTCGATTCTGGTGGATCAGCATGCGGCCCACAATGAAGGAGTCGATACGATTTTCTTCGGCCAGCCATGCAAGACCCACAAGACCCCCGCCATGCTTCACCTGAAGACCGGTGTTCCCATTATGCCGGAAATCACCCGCAGAGTGGACGATGATTTTCACTTTGAATTCAATGTCGGACCCATCATTGAATACAAACCCACCGGGGACAAAGACCACGATATTCAGGAGATCTGCCAGCGCATCACCACCGAGCTGGAGAAACTCATCGCCCAGAAACCCGAGCAGTGGCTGTGGGCCCATCGCCGCTGGACCAATATCAACCGGGATCACCACCACAAACGGCGGTAATATACTGCGGGCGGGCGGGTAGCACCCGCTGGCGGATG
>DCGO01000116.1 GCA_002314605.1 Lentisphaeria bacterium UBA1776
AAGCCGCTGCCGTCCTTTCCTGCATGCGGCCCGGGGAGCATCCGTCACCTTTTCGGATGTCAGGATCACACCGGTTTCTGGAAAAGAAATTCAGAAATAAGCAGAAGGGTTGAATTGAAATGGACTGGCAGGGTCACTCCTTATTGGGGCTTCGTGCGGCGCAGGGACTGCCCGCATGGGAAATTGAGATGCTGAAACCGGACATGAGTCCGGCGGAGATCGGCAAAAGCATCATGCCGAAGATTACGAATACGGTGGAAAAACTTGGTGCCTATTGTCTGATGCTGGACTGGGTCTATCAGCCGGAATATGCCAAATACTGCCGTCTGGAAAACGGCCGCTGGATCCCCCACGGCCCCGCAGGGCCGGACTTCGCGGCATCCAACAGTAACGTTTCGGAAACGGCAAACAATATCCTGATCACGACTCTGCTTCAGGGAATGATTGATGAACTGAAAGCCGGGCACTGGGAAGAAGCGGTCCGGCGCGGCGGAGCGCTGGGACATTTCCTGCAGGAACCGTTTACGCCGGGGCATTCCACGGACAACGCCCTGTTTGAGCAATTTTTCCCGGATCCGAATCCCCTTCGTCACTGGCGGCTGCATTTCTGCTTTGATTCAGCAAACGGCGATTATCCGCCGCCGGTGCCGGAACTGGCGGGGACCACGGCGGCGGAAGCGGCATTTCATCTTTTCAATTACATCAAGAAAGGCATCATTTCCGCACGGGCCCTGATCGGTCCGGTGGTTCAGGCCGCCTATCGGGGAGAGACCTTGCTGGAGAATCAGAAGGTCTTCAAAGCGTTGCTGAATGAGCAGTCCCGGAAAGCCGCTTATGTCACGGCATGTGCATGGCACACGGCATTCTGCATTGCATTCAACCGTTTTGAACAGCCGGACGTCAAGCGTCTTGAAGAATATGATCTTACGGATGCACTGCCTTATTTCATGCATCCATCCCTCTATGTGCACATCATCCCCAACAAGCTGGTGGACAACAGGGGGTATCTGATTCCGATCGATGTCTGGGGCGAGAATAAGCGGGAAGTGCATTTTGAACATGGATTCGGGATGTACGGACATTCCGGATACAAATACTACATCAACGGACAATTCTCCAGATTCAGATTCAAACTGGGGATGCCGTCACGGGATCACTCCCGGCAGAATGAATATACCGATCTGTGTTTTTCGATTGAAACGGACACCAGAGAGAATCTGCTGTTTTCGGAAGACATTGAGTATGGCGCCGCTGCGCGTCCTCTGGAAGTCCAGCTCAAAGCGTTTGCTCCGGTAAGAGAATATGAAGTGGATATCCGGGGGGCGGCCACCATGATCATCTCTTCGCGCTGTATTCCCTATACCAGTCCGGACGGGATCGTCATGTATGCCTGTCCGAACCTTGCGGTCATTGATCCGGTGCTGGTGAAATAATACGGGAAAGGTATGAAAATGAAAGTCAAATATGTGTTTATGGATATTGACGGGACCATGATCCGTTTTCCGACCGGCAAGGAATATGTCACCTCCCCGAAAACGCTGCTGGAAGATCTTGTCATGGAAAAAGACGGTCTGTCACGCGAAGATGCCTGGCGGAAGATCTTATCCTGCGGGGATATTGATGTTCACTGCCTTTCCGAATTTCTGCCGGAGCTTGGAATCAGGTACGATATTTATTTTCAGAAGCTGTATGATTCCGTGAAGCCCAATGTGGAGGTGTGCGAAGATACGAAGCGTTTTCTGCCGTATCTGAAAGAACACGGATATCAGGTCTATACCGCCACGACAAATTCAAAATTCATCACCGACATCAAACTGTCGCTGGGCGGATTGGCGGACCTCTCCGGGTGTCCGTATCTTGCGGGGTACTATCCGGGCTGTGCCTTTCTGGATCCGCAGGGAAAATTCGCGCCGGATTATTACGACCGTATCCTTGCAGACGGCGGATTCGATCCGGAATACTGCATGATGATCGGGGATGAGCCGCTGCGGGACGCGGTACCGGCGATGAAAGCCGGAATGCGTTACGGGGTCAATATCGACCGGCATCAGAAAGAAAAATTCCATGAGCGGGACGGGCTTCTGCATATCAATTCGCTGGAAGTGCTGATCCCGCTGCTGGAACAGGGATGATGAGGCATGTATCAGGTTTTGACGGTCATGCACAAGAATAAAAAAACAACCAACAATTACAGGGAGAAAAAATGAAAGCCACAAAAATCATGTCCGGTATGGCGGCGCTTCTGACCGCCGGTACGCTTGCTGCACAGACCACAGTGCTGAACAAAATCACGGACTGGAGAAAAAATTCCAGATGCACTCTCACCGACAACGTGCTGACCTTTCAAGGCAAATCCGGCAGTCTTATTTCCAGCAGGATGATCAAAATCGATCCGTCCAAAAAATATACGCTTTCCTTTCAGGCAAAAGCAAAGGGTTTGAAGGATGTCAAAAAAGGAAGCACCATTCATGCGGGGTTCATCATTTGTGATGAAAAGGGGAAAGAACTCCAAACCTATCATCTGAATACCTTGCGCAACTCCATGACTGAAGTTGCCGCAGATGCCAAAAAAGGCGACACAGTCGTACTGGTCAAGGATATGTCCAAGGTCACCTACACCCGGAGCTGGTTCTATCTTGTTGCCGGAGCCAAGGCTGATTTCTCCGATCTGCCGAACGGCAATGTGATCGGCCAGAATATGAAGTCCGTTGCCAAAGACGGGGAATTCTGGAAAATCACATTCAATAAACCGCTTCTTCAAGACGTGAAAGCCGGCACTTCCGTGCGTATTCAGATGGGGGGAGGCTACATGTATGCCGCCGGCACCAAAAACGTCGGAAACGACTGGACAAAGTTCTCCGGTTCGGTCAAAGGCAATTCGCCCAGGGGAATTTTCGAAAACAACCGATGGAGTCCCTGTGCGGCTCAGGCAAAGATCGTGATCCTCACAAACTACAACAGCAATGCCGATGCCATTGAGATCAAAGACGTTACTCTTACGGTCGAATAATCTTTTTCGGAAAGAAGGAAGGTTCAGATGAAAAAAATCAAAGTCGGAATCATTGGACAAGGACGCAGCGGGCGGAACATCCACCGTCATCTCTTCGAGTGTTGCCCGAAACTGCAGGAGCGGTTTGACGTGGTCGCCGTTGCGGACCCGATCCCGGAACGAACGGCAAATTCAAATCCGGGAGCAGATCCGGTCTGTAAACGGTATTCCGATTACCGCGAACTGCTGAAAGACAAAAATATCGAACTTGTGGTGGTCGCCTGCCGCAGCCACAAACATGCGGATCTGGCCATTGAGGCGATGGAAGCCGGATATAATGTGGTTTCCGAGAAGCCCCTGACCGACCGCGTAAGTGAGGTCGATCGTGTCCTTGCCGTTCAGAAAAAAACCGGAAAATTCTTTGCTGTATTCCAGCAGGCACGGTTCCGGCCCCTCTATCAGAAGATCCGCGAGGTGATCCAGTCCGGCGTACTTGGACAGATCGCCATGGTCAAGGTCGCCTACAACGGCTTCGGCCGCCGCTGGGACTGGCAGACCATTCAAGATATGTGTGCCGGGGAACTTTTGAATACGGCTCCGCATCCGCTGGATCAGATCGTTGCCCTGTGGGAGACCTTCGGGGACACCGATCCGGAACGGATCTTCGCAAAGCTCGCCAGGATCAACAACTTCGGTGATGCCGAGGATTTCGTCAAAGTCATCCTTGAAGGAAAAGATCATCCGCTGATCGACCTTGAAGTTACAAAAGAGTGTCTCTTCCCCGGACAGATGTATCAGGTATTCGGCGCCAACGGTTCGCTGACTGCAAACGGCAATACGGTCGAGTGGAAATACTACAAACCGGAAGATGCCAGAACGCGTGAAGTCAGCATCGACACTCTGGAAGATGCCAACCGCATGCCGATCTACTGCAGCGAGACTCTGGAATATTACAGCGGCCGCTGGGAAGCCCCGGATTCCGCCGGCGGGTTTGACGATTGGGGGACCCGTTACTACATGAACATCTACGATGCCATTCTGAACGGCGCGCCGCTGGTCGTGAAACTTTCTCAGATCCGGCGTCAGATCGCCATTATTGAGGAGTGCCACCGTCAGAACCCGATGCCGAAATTTGTGAAGGTCCCGGAGGGGACGCTGTGATAGATGATTTGAGAGGAGCCAATACCATGAGCGAACCATTCAAAGTAGCCATTGTCGGACTGGATACCAGTCATTCTGTTGAACTGCCCAGACTGATGCAGGATCCGGCCACGCCTCCGGAAAAAAAGGTCCCGGAACTGCGGGCGACACGCTGTCTGCGTTTCCCGACCCCGTTTCAGGACAAAGCCGGTCTGGATCAGCGTCAGCAGTATTTGGAAAGCATCGGCGTCAAGGTCACAACAAATTTTGATGAGGCGGTCGCAGACTGCGACGCCATTCTGGTCGAGATCAACGACCCGTCTCTGCATGAAGAATATTTTGCCAGATGCGCCAAACTCGGCAAACCGGTTTTTCTGGATAAGCCCTTTGCCGATACGGTTGACAGTACCCGCAGGATCATTGTGGCGGCAAAAGAAAACAACATCCGTTTCTTCACCTCATCCAGTCTCCGCTTCGACTTCGATTTCCAGCAGGGTCTGGCCAAAAAGATCAATCCGCAGAACGTCACCGTCTGGGGACCGGTCGGCACGGCGAAAGCCGGGTCCTCCATCGTGTGGTACGGAGTCCATGCTTTTGAAATGCTTCAGACCGCGATGGGTTTCGGGGCAGTGTCTCTCAGCGGGGTGGAGGATGCCAATGGCTATGTTTTCTTCGTCCAGTATGAAGACGGACGCCGGGGAGTTGTGGAACTCTCCAGAATATCCTGGGCATACGGCAGCTGCATTCGCGACAATGAGAACAACGGTGATTTCACCGCCGTTACCTGCAAAATCCCGTTTTATCAGATGCTTCTCAAGGAAATCGTAAAGTTCCTGAACGGGGAACAGCCGGTTTCCCTGCAGGATTCCTTTGAGGTCATGGCCATGCTGGAAGCCGCCGACACTGCGATCAAAACCGGCAAGAGCCAGAAGATCGCAAGACTGTAAAAAGCGGAAACAGGATCCATATCGCGGTTGGGGACCCCGTATTTGCCGGCTCCCGGACTGCCGCAGGCGAAAAGAAGTCGCAGGGGAGGACGGAGCAGCAGCTTGAGGGCGCTGCCTCGGGAAAACGCTCCGTTACAGATCCCCGGCGGGGATTTTCGTCCCCTTTTTCAGACTTTTCAGAGGCGCCTTTGAACCCGGTTCCGGAGGAAAATAATGTTTTGGATCGACTATCTGGTCATCTTCATCCCGCTGATCGTCATGGCGGCGATCAGCCTCTATTCCAGAAAATATGTGAAGGGCGTCTCGGATTTTCTTACCGCCAGCCGGGTGGCCGGACGATATGTGATCGCCGTGGCCGGGGGGGAAGCTGCGATGGGACTGATCAGCGTCATCGCCATTGTTGAGGTGTATTACGCCAGCGGGTTCGGTTATGGATTCTGGTCGAAACTGATCATTCCCATTTCCATGTTTCTCTCCTTGACCGGGTTCTGCACCTACCGCTTTCGCGAAACAAGGGCCATGACGACCGGGCAGCTCCTGGAAATGCGTTACAGCCGGTCTTTCCGGATCACGGCGGCGGTCATTCAGGCCGCATCCGGGATCCTGAATTACGGTATTTTTCCTGCGGTGGGGGCAAGGTTCCTCATCTATTATCTTGATCTGCCCATGTATCTGGATATCGGCAGCTGGCATTGCCCGATGTTTGCGCTGATGGTGACGGTCTGTCTGACGGTTGCCGCTGTGATCGCCTGTCTGGGGGGGCAGATCACGATCATGGTCAGCGACTGTGTGCAGGGGATCATTTCATATCCCCTGTACATGATCCTCGTCTTTTATTTCTTTTACCGGTTCTCCTGGAACCGGGACATTCTCCCGGCTCTGCTTGCCCGGCCGCCGGGACAGAGTTTCCTCAATCCTTACGATATTCAGCACTTGCGCGACTTCAATCTGTTTTATGTCTTCGTGGGTGTCTGCAACACCTTTTTCAACCGGCTCTCCTGGGCGGGATGTCAGGGGTATTCTGCGGCGGCACGCAGTCCTCACGAACAGAAGATGGGCGGTCTGCTCGGCAGCTGGCGCGGAGGCTTTTCCCACATGATGCTCGTGATGATCGCATTGGTGGTCTATACCTATATGCACGACTCCCGCTTTGAATCCGGTCCCGCCGGCGCCAATGCGGTAAATTATCAGCTGGCACAGAAAACACTTTCGGATGTTGCAGGAGCGCCGAAATATGATGCACAGCGGGATGCAATCCTTCTGAAACTCAAGCATGCGGCGCCGCGTTTCGATACGAAAACAAACCTGCCGGTTGAAAAATCAAACAATTCCACGGTGGATAATTACGACCGGATCGCCACGGAGGAACTCCGCAGGATCGACCCGAAACTTGCCCAGACCTACGGTGCCATCCATACCCAGATGCGCGCCGGTATGACCATGCGGGAAATGCTGCCGATCGGCATCACCGGTATTTTTGCGGTCCTCATGATCTTCCTGATGATCTCGACGGACAATACTTACATGCATTCCTGGGGTACAATTCTGATTCAGGATATTCTCCTTCCGATCCGCGGGAAACCTTTTTCGCCGAAGCATCAGCTTCTGCTGCTCCGGTGCGGGATCCTCTTTGTGGCATTGTTTGCCTTTGTGTTTTCCCTGTTTTTCGCCCAGGTGGATTACATCATGATGTTCATGGAGATCACGGGGGCGATCTGGATCGGCGGAGGAACCGTGATCACGCTGGGACTCTATTGGAAAAGAGGGACGTCCGCCGGAGCATTCGCCGGCCTGATCGGCGGGGCTCTGGTCGCCCTTGGCGGCATCTTCGGGCAGCACAACTGGGTCGGCGTGATTTATCCGTGGCTGGAGCGGACCGGCAATCTGGCAGCCGTCAGCGGGATCCTGACCGCTGTCTCCAAGCCGTTCAATCCATACGTGGTATGGACCGTCACACCGTACAAGTTCCCCGTCAATTCACGGGAAATCGCCTTCCTCGGTCTGCTCGTTTCCATCGTGCTTTTTGCGATCGCATCGCTGATCACATGCCGGAAGCCGTTCAACCTGGACCGGATGCTGCATCGCGGGCTCTACAGTGATGACGGCATCGGCAAGCCGGTTCCGAAAATCGATTTCATCAAATTCTGCAGGGGACTGATCGGTATTACTCCGGAATACAGCAAGGGCGACAAGGTCCTTGCGTGGACCGTCGTCTGCTGGTCCATCGGGTATGCTTTTGCCGGCTGTTTTCTGGTCCCGCTGATCTGGAATTTCTTCTACAGATGGCCGGCCGCCTGGTGGGGGAATTATTTCTGGTTCACATCGATTTTCATGACAAGTCTGGTGGGGCTGATATCGACTTTCTGGTTTGCCATCGGCGGGACCCTGGATCTGCGCCGCCTGTTCAGGGATCTTGCAGAGAAAAAAGTCAACGACCTGGACGACGGGCGGGTGATCAACAATGTTTCCGCCGTGGATGCAGCCCGTGTTGCAGAAGTGGAAAATACGCAGAACCGTATGGAGATGAAAATGTCTGAATCAGATAAGGAAAAGAAGGTATGATGCTGACTCAACAGCAGCTGACGGAGCAGCTTCGTTCCATCGGAATTCGCCGGGGAGAGGTGCTTCTGGTGCACTCCTCCCTCCGTTCCCTGGGGCCGGTGGAAGGCGGGGCGGCATCCGTCCTAGCGGCCCTGCTGGACGTTCTGGGACCGGAGGGGACCCTGATGATGCCCGGCTTTCAAAGCGGCAGCGAATACACTTTTGCCTCACAGGGAATCTGTTTTGATGTCCGGAACACCCCGTCGGAATGCGGATACCTTACGGAATATTTCCGGCGGTATCCCGGCACCGGACGCTCTCTTTCGCCGACGCATTCCATGACCGTTCTGGGCCCTGCGGGCGATGATTTGATCCGCGGGCATGAATGCTGCAGTGTCACCGCCGGATGGGGGTCTCCCTTTGAGCATCTGATCGATGCCGGGGGCAGGATCCTGCTGCTGGGGGCGTCCCGGAACAGCATGACCATGATGCATTTTCTGGAAAATACGGGAGGCGCGCCGACGCTTTGTGCACAGCAGTTCAGAACATCGGTCATCGATATGAACGGGAAAATCATTGAAACGCTGATTTATCCTCACATGCCGGTACTGTACCGCAATTACTCCCATGCGGTGGACCTGCTTGAAAAGGTCGGTGGCCTTTCTTCCGGCATGATCGGAAACGCCCGTTGCGAACTCTGCGATACCGGGTTGCTTCGCCGGGTCGCCTACGCCGCGCTCAAGGAAAATCCCTGTGCATTCATCAAGGTATTCAATCCGGGACCGGATGATGGAGGTGCTTCATGAAAGATTCAACGGATCAGGTGCTTTACCCGGTCGGAACTTACAAGGGGGTTCCTTATTTTCAGCCGCCGACCGGCTTTGATGAAGATGTGGCACTCGGAAAATTGAAGGAAGATACGGAACGGAATACAGAGGAACTCAAGGGCCTTTCCATTCAGCTCAAGGAAACGGACCGCATCACCGCAAGTTTCATCTATGCGCATCCGCCGGACTACCATGGGATGCCAATGCTGAATGCTCCGGTATCTGCATGGGAAGAAATCTTCCGGCGTTTCCGCGCCATGCATATCGATACAGTCTTGTTTCAGGCAGCGCTGTGGAAGGAACTGGGAGAATGTTTCTACCGGACAGACACGTTTACAGGGATGACCCGCTTTGAGGTCCTGGAGCGGATGTTCGAGGCGGCGGCGGCATGGGACATGCATGTCTATCTTGGCGGATACGGCTGTGCTTCCGCCGGATGGAAAGAGCATTTCACCGAAGCGGAGCTGGCGGCGGAACTGAAGAATCACCGGGATTGTTTCCGGGAACTCTGCCGGATCGGGAAATTTGACGGGATGTATTTCCCGTCGGAAACGGCTTTCATGGATCACCGCGATGCGCCAAGAGAAGAGAGAATGCGGATGTTATACCGCAGTTTTGCGGAAATGGTCAAGTCACAGGACCCGTCGCTGCAGATCATCGTCTCTCCCGCCACATTGCATGATCCGGCAAACAACAATATGTTCAAGGATTTCTGGAATGCGGTTCTGGAAGACTCCGGCATTGATATCATGATGCCGCAGGATTGCATCGGCAATTCCTGCAGCAGGCTGACGGATATGGGTGCCCAGTGGAAAGCCTGGAAGGAGATCACCGATCAGCAGAAGATCGTTCTTTGGAGCAATATCGAGATCTTTGAGCGCCGGGGCTTCCGTCCGGAACACAATCTGTATCCGGCATCCCCGGAGCGTGTTGCCGCTCAACTGGCCCTGACTTCCCCCTGCGTCAAACGTCATTGCTGCTGGGAAGCGCTGTATTTCGCCTCGGATGAAGCCGGAGCGGAAGGGCGCCGTCTGCAGAATTTTATGGAAACAGGAATCTTGTAAGGGGGATACGACCATGATCAGAATTTGGAGAAGTGCCCGCAGCCGTTTCGGCAAAGGGGTGGAAAAACCGGATGATCTCCTGGATGAAACCGTCACTGCGGAAAAGAGTTATACGGACGAGGTCCTGAAGGGGATCGCGGACTGCGGATTCAATGCGGTCTGGCTGAACGGGCAGCTGCACCACATCATCGGCAATGCGCATTTCCCGGAATTTGCCCCGAATGCGGCGGTCCATCAGAAAGCGCTGCATACCCTCTGTGCCCGTGCCGCAAAATACGGGATCAAGGTCTTTGTATATCTTCAGCCGCCCCGGGCGATCCCGACCGGCGACACGAAATTCTGGGACAGGCACATGGATGTCGGCGGCATGACCGTCACCACGCAGGGAGATGACGGGGCTCACTTCGAGGTGCGGGCCATCTGCACCTCCCTTCCGTACGTCCGGGACTATATCCGGGAAGCCTTTGCCGATTTCACGCGGGAATTTCCGGAATTGGGGGGATTCATCATCATTTCCGCCTCGGAATACCCTGCCCACTGCTACAGCTGCTACAACAGCGAGATCCATCGGACGCGCAAAACCCACAAAATTCCGATCGACTACATCCCGACCAACTGTCCCCGCTGCGGCATGCGGTATCCGGAAGAGGTCGTTTCCGAACTGATTCAGACGATTCATGACGGAGTCCGCAGTGTTTCCCGGACACTGCCGCTGATTTTCTGGAACTGGGGCTGGACGATGTATGTCGATGCCCCGTGTGAACCGATCCTTTCGAAACTGCCGAGGGATATTTATCTGCTGGCGGATTTTGAGCGAGGAGGACGGCGGAAGGACGGCGTGATGGTGGATGAGTATTCCTTGGGGTACGCCGGTCCGTCGGAGCGTTTTCTGGCCGTGAAAGAAATGGCGGACCGGTACCATATTCCCGTACTTCCGAAATATCAGCTGGGGACCACCCATGAACTGGCAACCGTCCGTTCCCTGCCGCTGATCCCGAATATCTTCCGCAAAGCGGACTACATGCGTCATCATGAAATGGACGGTTTTATGGGGTGCTGGAACTTCGGCAATCTGCCATCCACCTCCTTGAAGGCGTTCAACTTTTTTCTGGAAATGAAAGAGGATCTTCCTTACGGGGAAGCTTTGCAGAAATTTGCCGGAAAGGAATATCCGGGGAGAGAGCCTGAAAAAATCATCCGGGCATGGGAGCTCTTCTGCGAGGCGATGGAGTGCTATCCCTTCTGCAATCTCTTTCTGTATTTTTCGCCCGTCAATCATACTTTGGCTCTGATCCCGCAGCCAGGAAAACTGAGCGGGAAGCCCGTCGGACGCTCCTGGCTCCCGGATGAGCGAGGAGATATTTACCCGGAACCGGCAGAATTCCCTCTGGACAATCTCATCGGACGCCTCAAACGCATGGCGGATATCTGGAAAAAGGGGGTGATTCTGCTGGGGGAAGCCGTCGGAAAGGAACACCCCGATTACGTCAACGCCGCCATCTGCGGCGCCGTCTGGCAGTCCGGGTATCAGATGTACAGCATTTACCGCCTGCGTAAAGACTGGACAGAAGACGCTTTGGTGCAATATACGGCATTGGCAAAAGCGGAACTGGCTTTAGCCGAAGAGGTCCTTCCGCTGGTTGCCTCGGATCCGGAACAGGGGTGGCACATCGAAGGGGATTTTTACGCGTTCAACCAGGAAATGATCGAAAAGAAGATCCGGATCCTGCGGGAATCGCTGAAACAGTTGTGAACCCAGTGCAGAGGAGGCAGTTATGAGACAGGATTTTTCAGTACAGTATGATGTTGTTGTGATCGGTGCGGGGATCGCCGGGATCAGCGCGGCTCTGGCCGCAGCGCGGCGCGGACATAAAACCTGCCTGATCGAAAAGCAGACGCAGATCGGCGGTCTGGCGACTTCCGGGATGATCTTCATCTATCTGCCCCTGTGCGATGGAGAGAAGCATCAGGTGACCTTCGGTCAGGCCGAGGAACTGCTGCTTGCCGGGCGCAATTACGGTCCCTACGATATTTCGGAAAACTGGGGAGGGACCGGAAAACAGCTGGATAATGCGCTCCTTTCCGAAGGCATGACGGAACTCGGAACAGCGGCGAAGCCGAGGGACCGTTATGCCTGCATGTTCAGCCCGGCGGGGATGATCCTGCAGCTGGATGCCATTCTGGCGGAAGCGGGAGTGGATCTCTGGCTGGATACCCTGCTGTGCGACGTTGTAAATTCTCAAGGGAGGGTCACGGCAGTTGAGGTCGTCAACCTTTCCGGTCACGGCACGGTTTCCGCCGGGGGTTTTGTCGATGCCTCCGGGGATGCCTCGCTGGTCCGGCGTGCCGGGGGGACCGTCTTTCCCGGAAAAAATCATAATACGCCGTGGTTTGTGGAATACCATCCGGGCAGCAGCAGTTCCTATCGCATGGGAGAACCGGTCATCATGCAGACGATCGGACAATGTGCCGGGGACGGCTCCTCCATGGAACTGACCGGCAGGACCGTTACGTCGTTTGTCCGTGATTCGTGGCGGATCATGCGTGATTATTACACGGACCTCTATTCGGAAGGCAGATCGGACCGGCACCGCGTCTATCCGCTGACCCTTCCCTCCATGCCCCAGTTTCGCACCATTGCCCGCATTGACGGACTTGCCGCGATCCATACCGGCGAGTACAATCAATATGTGCGGGATTCCATCGGCATGACAGGTGACTGGCGCTGCAGCGGCAGGATCTGGGAGACGCCTTACGGGGCTCTGATTCCCAAAGATTTGAGCGGGGTTCTGGCAGCCGGGCGCTGTATTGCCAGCGAAGGGGATTCCTGGGAGGCATACAGGGTCATCCCCGCCGGTGCCATGACGGGGGAGGTTGCCGGCGTCGCCGCATCCATGGCAATGGAAAGAAAGATCGAGCCTGCCGAACTTCCGGTGGAACAGCTGCGGACGGAATTGCGCAAAAACAATTTCCGGTTCCATCTGGATGAAATTATTGGAGGAAAAAACAAATGACATTCAGGATTTTTACATGTTCGGATGATCCGGCGGTTCAGACTGCGGCGGCGGAACTGGTCCGTTACGGGAAAGGAAAACTTGTCCGCACGGAGGATGCAAATTTTGCGGACATTGTTCTGCATTCGGAGAATTCCAGCCGTTTCCGGGATTCCTTCAAACTGCAGAGCATGGACAATAAACTGTATATCACCGGGTCCAATGCCAGAAGCGTTCTGTATGGAGCCTACAAATATCTGAAATCCTTCGGCTATGCCTTCCTGTATCCCGGAGATGAGGGCGAGATCGTTCCGGAAGATCCTCAATTCAGGATCAACGGTTTTCATATAGAAGAAACCGCTTCCAGAACATTCCGCGGGATGGCATTCCGTCCCTTCTACACTGTACTGGAGGAGGAAGATAAAATTCTTGAAGAAGCCTTCAAATTGCTGAACTGGATGGCGAAAAACCAGTACAATCTGTTTTTCATGGAGGGTTATGACGAGGCACGCCCGGGAGATAAATATTCAAAGGTCAATGGAAGATGTCCGCTCCAGCATGTGGAGTACCTTTTGAAGGATAAAAGTCCGGAGGAGCGTCTCCGTATTTGCCGGAAAGCCAAACGGACCGTGGAGGAGGCCCGGAAATACGGGTTCCTGATCGAACGGGGAGGACACGGCTGGAACTACGGGGTCCCGGAACATTACGGGGTGAACCATCATCTTTCTCTTGATGAGGCTTTCAAGGCGCTGAAAGCAAAAGGAAAGATCAACGAAACGGCGGAGGTGGCGGTATCCACATGGTTCCAGATCTGTCTCGGCAGTGAAGAGGTCCGGCAGATCTATGCAGATCACATCACGGACTTTTTAGCGGAACACCGGGGGGAAGCGGATATTGCCGCCGTCTGGATGGGGGACGGGTACGACAACAAGTGCCAGTGTGCGGACTGCATCAGACAGCCGTTCAGCGATCTGTATCTGGATGTGTTCCGCCGGGTCGCCCTGAAATGTCGGGAAGTCCTGCCGGAACTGACCTTGGAGTGCCTGATCTATTTTGAAACGCTGGAACCGCCGACAAAAAACTGGCTCGAAGGTTTGGATAATGTCATTCTGAATCTGGCGGTCTGGAACCAGTGTTATTTCCACAAACTGGATGACCCGGCATGCCGCCTGAAGGACTGGATCCCGGATTACCGGAACAATGGCACCCACGATACGCCCAACGGGAAACGCATCATCAATTTCGACCAGTATCTGCCTTATCAGGGGTGGCGCAGGATCGTCGGAGATGAGATCCGGTGTCTGGTCTTCAACTATATCACCCTGTTCCCCTGGCTTGACCGGCATTTCATGAGCTATGATGCCGCGCTGCTGTTTGAGAATTCCCTGTGCGATTTTGATCGGCTGAACATTGATGGAATGGTGGATTGCCAGTGCCACTGTTCCTGGGACAAGCCCGCAAATCTGCAGCTCTATGCGGCTGGACGTCTGCTGTGGAATAAAGAAGAGGCGGATCCTGGCGCCATCCGCAGGGAGCTTTTTCATGAACTCTATGGTGTCAAGGCGGAGCAAGTCGCTGCCTACTGCGATAAAGTATATGCGCTGATCCGGAGCGGGGCGCCCTATCATCTGCAGATGAGTGAAACGCCGGACCTGCGGAAAAGTCTGGATGCCGGACTGGAAGAATTGGGGAAAGATCTGGAAGCGATCAGTCCGCTGCCGAAGGGACGTGAAAAATACTTCAGGGAATCGCTGGACGAACTTCGGAAACTGGTCCGCCCGGAAGAAACAAAACCGGAAGAACAGGCGGAATAAGGCAGGGGCGGTGAGAGAAACAGCTGCGGCGCGGATGAGCCGCAGTCTGTTTCCGGCAGATTCAATGCGACAGATATTCCTGCTTTTCCACGGTGACCTTCGCAAGGCTCTTTTCGTCGATCTGTATTCCCGCGCCGGGAAGGTCGTCAAGGGTATAGTGCCCGTCTGAAGTGAAATTCATGGATTCGGCGAGAACGTCTTCAAAGAACTCCACGTATGGCGACCAGATGTCGGAGGGATAGGTGCAGCAGTCCAGCGCCCCCAGTGCGGCAAGAAATTTCCGGCCCACGCCGCTTTCCAGCATTCCGCCGATCCAGCAGGAAATTCCCGCTTTCCGGGCGATCTCCGCCACTTCAAGGGTGTTGGTGATTCCCCCCAGACGTGCAGGTTTCAGATTGAAAATCTTTCCGGAGCCCAGCTCCGCCGCCTGACGGGCCTTATAGGGGGAATTGAGACTTTCATCCAGACAGATGGGGGTCTTCAGCTCTTTCTGAAGTTTGGAGTGATCCAGAAGATCATCGAACCGCAAAGGCTGCTCGATCATGGCCAGATTCAGCCTGTCCACCTCCCGGAAGAGCGGAAGGTCCTTCAGAGAGTAAGCACTGTTGCAGTCGATGTGGAATACCTGATCCGGAAAATGCCGACGCACCTCGCGGAGAATATCCAGTTCCCACCCGGGCCCGAATTTCAATTTCACCCTCGGATACCCGGCCCGGATGCGGTCCGCGATTTTCTCCAGAAGGATGTCAACGCTTTTCTGAAAACCGAAATCCGCGCCGTTCTGATAGGTCTGACGGACCCCGCCGATCATTCTCCACAGGGGCTTGCCGGCGGCAGCGGCACAGAGATCCCAATAGGCAAGATCAAAACCCGCTTTGGCAAAAGGATTGCCCTTGATGAAGTTCAGCCGGGACATCAGATCCTCTCCGGACCGGATATCTTTGCCCAGCAAGGCGGGCACAATGAACTTCTGCGCCAGATCATAGATCCCGTCGCAGTATTCCGGTGAATACGTGGGACCGGCCAGCGGCGAAGATTCGCCCCAGCCTGTATAATCCCCGGAAGTCATCCGGATCAGGACCGTGCGGATGGTATCGTCGGAACCGTATGCCGTGGTCCAGGGCTGACGCAGCGGCATATCCAGTTTGTACATGCTGATGGAGTCAATTTTCATGATCAGTCACTCTCTTTCCGGTTATTTTGAAATACCGTAAAAATACCTCTTCATTCTTTTTTTTCAAGTCCCGTGAGCCGATTTCAAAAGTTTGCTATTGTCCGAAATTTTGTGAAAAACAACGATAGTTGCCAATGTTGACAACGATATTGCCGATGCCTTTCGTTCGTTCTTGCCAGTATTCTTC
>DCGO01000031.1:0-396 GCA_002314605.1 Lentisphaeria bacterium UBA1776
TGGTCTAACAGCGCAAGTCCTTTCGATTTGAGGCGGAATTTTGACGGACGGAGAATCAATAGTGCGAAAAACGCCGTTAGGACGCGAGTTCGAAACCCCGAATAAACATCGTTTTTACCATGCCAACGTGACCAGTCCCGTCAGCCTTTGATATACCGCCGCCGCATCCTTGGCATCCTCAAATGCCTGATGGGTGACATCGCCGAAGATTCCAAGAGATTCCTTCAGCGCGCGAAGAGAGACGTTGGGGAACTTGGGTTCCCCGGTCTCCCGAATAGAAATATCGTTGATGGCCAGCGCCAAGCGCATACTGTCGCGACCATGCCGGCGAATAACCTTTGACAGTTCCGGAAATCCCTTGGCGATGAAACTCAAGTCGAAATCCAGATTCTGCCC
>DCGO01000031.1:438-4933 GCA_002314605.1 Lentisphaeria bacterium UBA1776
TCTCAATTCCGTTATCAGCGAGCCAGTAACGGATGTCGGCGGTCACCTTTTCCCGGCTCTCACCCTCGTGTGGATTGAGTCGGTTGACTTGCATTGCTTCTGCTTCTGCCGTTTCCGGATGCTCCGCTTTCACCCGTGCGGTGAATTCCGGGATTGCGGCGGAAACTGTGAAATCCGCATTCAGCGGGACAATGGCGATGTCCAGAATCTCATGCCGAGCGGCATTGAGTCCGGTCGTTTCCAAATCGATTGCTGCAAAAATTTTCATTTTATTCCTCCGGCTGCTCAACGGTGATGCCGTTTTCAACATAAGTGATTTTCATTCCCAGTTCACGGCGGAATGTTGCCACATGATTTTTCAGCGGTCCGCGCGGTGCACCGCCCTTTGACGGGTAGTAGGTCTTCATGCTCCAGATGCCGCTGGCCGTTATCAGGTCCATGTGGCAGATCATGGAATTTTTGAACCGCATCTTGTTGATACAGTCAAGCAGCCGTCCCCGGATGGAATTGATCGCAACGGTATAGCGGTGCTCTGTCCCGTTTTTCGCTATGGTACGCCAGTGTATGATGCTTCGGTTGTTGCTGTCCAAATCGCGGAACAACCATTCCTGCTGAACGCCTTCCGCAATTTCCGCGCCTTTCCTCTTCTCTACGAACTTGAGGATGGAAGATTCAAGCGTATGTTCCCCGGTTCTTACCAGCGGTTTCAACAGCAAATCAGTGGCGCCGCGAAAAAATACTTGCGATGCCAAACCCACATCCTGCCGTCCGTCTCCCTTTGCCGCGATCGCAATAATCGGGAGGTCTTCTCTGGAATAGTGATCACGGAGTGATGAGAGAAAGAACACTCCGGTATCCACGTTTGCCTGCCCGCCGGTACGCACCGGAAGTTCCATATCAAGAATCACATAATCGTACTTCTTGTGCGTAACAAGTTGCCTTGCTTTCTCAATACAGAAGGCACGGTCGCACAGATGCCCCATGGCATTCAACCTCTCCATAACATTGTTGCTGTTTTCCGCATCATCACCAACAATCAGCCCATTATAACGCAAGTTCATCTTTTCCTCCTGGTTCCAATAGTGTGTCACATAGTCCTTTCCAGACGTCTCCGGGATTGTTCTCCGAAGAGTCACCACAGTTAGAAGGTTTTGAGCGGAATGCCGCGATTTTCCGTTCCGTTTCACTCCCCCTCTCCCATGTGATCAGCAAGATGATTTGGTTGCAGATCGCCAGAAGAAGCCTCTCAATATTGTTCGGTGTCCGATTCATTTTTCCCTTTTCTCCTAAACATCGGTTGCCTTTTTCTTGTTCCGGATATAAATTACACCGCTACACTGCCAAAATGTGTCAGTTAAAATAAAAAAGGCAAAAAAAATGAAAAAAAATATGGCTCAGCCCTCAACGAAGGCAAAAGCAGCCCGGATGCAGGTGTTCCGTATGGCCCGGATTGTGGCGCTTCTCAAGAAAAATCTGATGCCGAGCCCGGAAAAACTATTGAAGGAGTACGAAAAACTTGAATATGAGGAAAATCAGCTCATCCGGGCGAAATACAGTCTGCGTACCGTTTATCGGGATGTGGATTCGCTGAAGAACGATTTTCACTGTCCCATTGCATATGACCGCACAAACAAGGGGTACTATCTGACCGACCGCGACTGGGAGTTTAATTGCCCGGCGCAGTTGTCGGAGTCCGCGATGCTGGCACTGATCCTCGGCGCGCGTATTGCAGAAGACATTTTCCCGGAACCACTGCGCATCCGGATTGCATCAGCCGTGGATGAAATCCTCAAGGGGAACAATCCTGATTTCATGGAAACGACCCTCATCCATTCCCTTAAGGTATTTGCCGAATCCGGGGCGGTGGACGAATCCGAAATCTTTCCGGTGGCATTTGAAGCGTGGCAAACTCATCGGCAACTTCGCATCTTCTACGATGACATGAAGGGAGGAGAGCTGATGGAGCGCATTGTTGACCCTCATGTCCTTTTTCTTTATGCGCGCGAGTGGCGCATCAAAGCGTATTGCCACCTGCGAAAATCACCCCGGACATTCGTGGAATGGCGATTGCCCGGTGTTTTCCTCTGGAACGGTGCTCCTCGATGTTTTCTACGATGGTGAATATTTCGGGGCGAAGAGCGCTTTTACCATTGCACCTCCGCCAGCATACGTGTTCATTTACAACGAATCCGGTGGACTGGTTTCGTCTGCGGCCTCCTTCAATACCCTGACCATCAGTGGCGGATACCTCGTTGAAGTGCTGTCCGGCGGTTCCGTCTCAACGCTTCAGGTCCGGGAAGAAGGGAATGCGGTCATCAGCGGAGGGAGTGTCACAACCTTATCCGGTCACGGCGGCCACCTTGACATTAAAATCAGGGGGGGGAATGTTGGATCGCTCAGCTGCAATATGACAGAGGAAACCCCGGTTGTCGTGTCGGGAGGAACAGTCACCACGTGCCGTTTGGACAACTCGGAAGACGGCAACCCCGGAAACACATACTCCCAGACCGCAGGCACGGTCGGAGCGCTCACAGTCATCGACCTTGATTCCGCGTCGGTTCTCGGTGGCTCGGTCACCACCCTTTCCGGGGTGGGTACGAACATGACCCTTTCTGGCGGAGGTATCGTCATCGACAACCTGTCCTTCAATGGCGGGACGCTCTTCACCAGCGGAAGTCCGCACATTACCTCATGCTTCATTTCGTCTGGAAAGGCAATGTTCTCGCAAGGACTGGTTGCCGATGAAGTCACTCTTGAAGGCGGCTCAATCAATATGTGCGGAGCCACCCCGAAAATCAGTTCGGCAAACGTTTTAGATGGTGTCCTTGAGGTAAAGCAAGGTAATATCCAGTTACTGTCAGCCATTGGCGGAACAGTAAACGTCCTTGCCAACAACGGCAGATGCACCATTGGGTCTGCCAATGTCGACGGAGGCACGCTAAATCTCAATGCGTCCGTTTCCGCAGGGAAGAACACCAGCATCATCTCTGCCACGAGAATCTACACCTCAAGCGGCGAGATTTACATCAGCGCCACCAACCCACAGGGCACGGCGTGGGCGGTCACCGTTGCTGAACTCGCGGTAGACGATGGTGAGGATTACAATGTGCCTTCCGCCTACATCGGTTCTGCCACGGTGACATATTTGAGCGCTACCGGCGGCGAAATCACGTGCAGAAATGCCGGCGTGATCAACGGCGGATTTCTGCGTGGAAAAACGATTGAGGGCGCAACGGAGATCAAGCCGATCCTGTACGGTCTCGCTGGGGGGACGATTAAGAACATCGCCGTCTACTCCGGCGGAACGGTCAATGTTTCCAGCGGATGCGTCACGGCCAACATCACCGACAACGGCGGGAAGTTCATTTCTGCCGGAACGATCATCTTTTAATAAAGAAGGGAGGTAAAATGTTAGTTGACATCCATGAAGCAACGGAGGCGGGGAACACCATCACCCTGAAGCGGGCGTTCGCGGTTCAATGGCGCGGACAAAAACTCCGCGTTCCAAAGAACTTTGAGTCCGATGGGGCAAGTATTCCCCGTCTGCTCTGGCGGCTCGTCAGCCCCTGCATTCACCAGAGCACCATCCGGGCGTCCATCGCCCACGACTTCCTCTATCGAACCACGCCGGAAGGCTGGACGCGAAAGGAGGCCGACCAACTGTTCCGGGATCTCTGCAAGCGTGACGGGCTTGCAGACTTCCGAGCAACCATCGCCTATCTGGGACTCCGGCTGTTCGGCTGGTGGTCTTGGGGCAAAAACAAAGAAACGAAGGAGGAAAACTGTGAATAAACTTTTCGTAATCGGGGCGGCTATCGTGGCCGCCGGTCTGCTCGCCGGGTGCGGGCACAATGCAATCAACTATGGTGACGGACTCGGTTTTGACATGGGTGTGAACCCCGAAAACTACACCATGTCCTTCAATCTGCGGTATGGAAAAATCCTTTCCGCAGTGACCCGGGACAATGTGGAGATCGCGGTCACCGGCAAGGCTGATGCCAACGGGACTACCGGCACAGAGAAATCTGCCACGGGTTCCGTGGGAACCGATGGTGGGCTTCGGGTCAAGATCGGTCGGCAGATCAACGGAGCCGCTGTTGATCTCGTGAAAGCCGGTGCTGATGCCGACAAGGTTCTGAAGACTCTTGACGGAGACATCACCGACCCCGACAAGGAAACCGTTGTCGCAACGGAAGCAAAGACGGAACCGGCAACCGAGAAAACCACTACTGAAACCAAAACCAAGGAAGAAAAATGAAGTATTATATTGCTGTCGTGATCGCACTGGTCATCATTGTGACCGGATGCAAGTTGTTCAAGGAATTTTCCACTGACATCCACCAGACTGTCGCCGTCAGCCTGCAGAAGGCTTATGACGATGGCGGAGCCGAGAAGGTCAGCGCCAAGATCGATGCACTGGTCGTGGAGGGAAAACTCTCCACCGTCCAGGCGGAGAAACTGAAGGCGGCCTTGCAGAAGGGATATGATTCCATGC
>DCGO01000136.1:0-1258 GCA_002314605.1 Lentisphaeria bacterium UBA1776
TGAGTTCTTCCGCTTCCTGAAGTGCAGCTCTGGATTCGGGACTTAACTGCGGCAGAGAAATTTCAAACGGGATTTTCTGCTCTAGAACAATCTTCCGAAGATACAGATTAATCGCCGTCGACATGGACATGCCGACATTTTCAAGAAATAAATCCGCTTGTTTTTTCAAGACTGGATCCGTTCTGACACTAAAACTTACAGTTGTTACAGCCATGATACACCTCCCATTGTTTTGTGTTTATTATAGCGCATTTGCAACACAATGTCAAGCAAAAGTGTTCAGATTGGCACAAAAAAATATAAAAGAGAGAAGAAAAATGGAATTGAGACCCTACCAGCAGGCGGCAGTGGCAGCCGTCTATAAGCATCTGCGGGAACGGGACGATAATCCGTGCGTGGTTCTACCAACGGGTACGGGAAAGTCGTTGGTCATCGCCAAACTGGTCCGGGATGCCGTCACCCTCTGGAATGGAAGAGTGCTGATCCTCGCTCACGTAAAGGAACTGCTGGAACAAAATGCCGGAAAGATCAGAATTCTCTGCCCAGATATCCCCATCGGGATTTTCTCGGCAGGGTTGAAATCACGGGATACGGAGGAGTCCGTCATCGTGGCCGGCATCCAAAGCGTTTACGACAAGGCCTGCGACCTCGGTGCATTCAATCTCATCCTCGTGGACGAGGCACACTTGATCGCGCCCGACGGAGATGGGATGTACCGTTCATTCCTCAAGGATATGCAGATCATCAATCCGCATGTCCGGCTCATCGGACTGACGGCAACGCCGTTCCGGCTGAAAGGCGGCTTGATCTGCAAGCCGGAAAACCTGCTCAATGAGATCTGCTATGAAGCGAATCTCAAAGACATGATCCAACAGGGATATCTTGCCCCGCTGACGGCACGAGCCGGACGGACGGAAGCGCAACTGTCCGACCTTCACATCCGCGGAGGCGAATTCATCGGTGACGAGATCGAGGCGGCAATGGATGTCGACCATATTGTTTCCGCAGCATGTAAGGAAATCGTGGAGTTGACCCAAGATCGCAAGTCTGTGCTGATTTTCACCACATCAGTGAAACATTGTCAGCATGTGGCAGAAAAGATTGCGGCATACTCCGGTCGGGAATGCGCCATCGTCACCGGCGAAACATCCTCTGTGGAACGGGCAGAAATCCTTGACCGGTTCAAGGGTATAGCCGTTCCTGCGGACCTGCTTGGCGGAACGAAACCGCCGCTGAAGTTCCTCTGCAACGTGAACGT
>DCGO01000136.1:1284-8646 GCA_002314605.1 Lentisphaeria bacterium UBA1776
GGTTCGATGCGCCGAACACGGACTGTATTGTTCTTCTTCGCCCGACCAACAGCGCCGGACTGCTGATCCAGATGGTGGGGCGCGGTACACGACTTTCTCCTGAAACTGGGAAAAGGGATTGTCTAGTGCTTGACTTCGGCGAGAACATTCTCCGTCACGGCCCTATCGACATGATACGCATCAAGGACAAAACACCCGGCAATGGGGATGCTCCAGCAAAAAAGTGTCCCCAGTGTCTGGCGCTGATCCATGCGGCGTATCAGAAATGCCCCGACTGCGGATACGAATTCCCGCCTCCGCAGAGAAACAACATTACCGAGCATGCCGGCAAGGCGGGAATTATTTCCGGTGATTCCTTCAAGGAGGAATACGAAGTGCAAGGGGTATTCTATCAAGTTCACGAAAAACACGGCGCGCTCCCCGGAACACCGAGGACCATGCGGGTTGACTACAAGATCGGCTTCAACCAGTATCGATCCGAATGGGTTTGCCCGGAACATACGGGATATGCCCGCGATAAATTCGTGAAATGGTGGAAGGAGCGTTGCGCGCTGGGATATGAATTCCCGCGAACAGCTAAACAGGCGGTTGCAATGGCAAACTCCGGGTTGCTGGCGGAACCTAAAACCATCACGGTGAAATACGTTGCGGGGGAGGACTTCCCCAAGATCACGGGATGTGTCTTGGGAGATCGTCCGGCAATGAGAGAGCCGGGTGACGATACTGCGGAGATCGCTCTTGACGAGCCGTCCAATAGCCCGGCGGACCTTGGCGTCAGTCGGGCAGAGCCGGACGAAATCCCGTTTTAGGTATTACAGAGTCTGTATGATTTGAGGGAATTCAATGGGATCCAGAGTCGATTTTTGAATACCCGGATGGCATGAATTAATCTGTCTTTTCTGGATTTTACTGCGATACAGATTTTTCAATTCACTTTGAAATGTCTCTTCTGACACTTCAGCGAGCATCGGATTTGAACATGTTTGCCAGAGCAGTCCGATGGAATCGTAGATGTCTGCCCACGCGGCGAAAACAGGAGCATGAATGTCAAAGAATTGCAAAATCTTTTCCGGATTGTTCAGATAATACTGTTTCCCTTTCGAGATGCCGCTGATTGAACTGACCAAATTACCGGCGGTCAGTTCTCCCAGCACCTCTTGAATTGATTTCCAGCAGAAACCGCTGCGGTCAACAATATCCTGTATCTTACAGGTCCCGGAGGTCAGCAGGACAAGGATCGTTTCAACTCGAGCTGAAATTCCCAGAAGCCCTCGCATACGAAGCAGTAATGCATCAGTATTTAGCGGAAGGTTCGGAGGAATTTTCCCCGACCCTTGCCGAACATTGCGAAGAAATCCGCAGTGTAATGCAAGCGAGTCATTTTTCGGGATAAATTCTTCCGGTACATTATCTGAGTTCCGGAATAATGCTATCGGCTGCGAGATGTCCTTTGCAGAGTAATCCTCTGCCGGTTTCTTCCAGCGAGACGAGTTCGTTTCAGCAGTGACTGATGCAATATATCCAAGCGATGCCGTGTCCTTCCACTCGGCTTTGGCGTGCAAAGCCTTCAACCGCTGAATGTTGATTTGCGGAGAGTGGATTTGTAGCCAGTCCAGAATCAGATCATAAAGCCGCTGGTCATAACGGGCAAATCCCGCAGAGAATATGAGAAGCGCTTCAGGGTCGAGAATGATTTCCGAATCAGGGACGGAAACATGACCGGGAATCCCGAGTGCGGTCCACTGTCTCCACAGAAGACCTTGAACCGCATCGAAAAGTTGCTGTTTATATTCTTGTACTGACATTTGGCCACCCCAGTTTAACGAACATGTCTTTCAAAATTTCTCTGAATTCAGGCGATATATCTTGCGTCAGACACCATTTCGCGGCGGAGAGAAGTTCTTCCTCCGTTGGTGAAAGCAGTTTCAAATCTGTTACATGGTATCCGCCCCGATCAGCAGATGCAAATGTTTTGAAAAAGATCTGGTCAACGCGGCTGATGTAATACACGGTTAGCTTTTTCCCGATGATCACGGAGTGAAGTCTCTCTGCAAAACCAGTCGGCAATCCCATTCGGAACTGGGATGCAGGTCCGTTGTTCAACCAGTCGCCGGGAAGATTCATGATTTGCCCGACCTTGCCGGCTGCGTTGATGAGATAATCCGGCAGAGGTTCCGGATCTGCAAGGATTCCGGCCTTCATGAGTGCAACAATGTCAACATCTTGCGTAGTTCTTGGAACAAGAGACATCGCAATTAGAGCGGAACCTCCGCAAACAACGATCTCTGTTTGAGGAGCATCCGCCAGAATGAGCTGTTCATTCAGCAAGCGCAGAGCGTGATTCAGTTTTTCTATGTCAATATCTTTTCCCATGATTCATGTCCTTTTGTGGGTTTTATTATAATATAAACTGGGTTTTAATTAAATTCAATTTGGAAATGAATAAATTTTATAAAAAAGTGACGAATCTGGACAACGCGCCGCCACGAGAGTTCGGAAATTTGCCGATGGCGTAAACAGTGTGTACGCTACTCTACACCTTGCCGGGATTTTGGCGATGGCGTCAGATAGTGTTTACACTACTCCACGCTTTCTCGGAAGTTCGGCAATGATGTCGGATAGCGTTTACGCTCTCCGACGCTTCCCCGGAATTCGTCGGATAGTGTACGATAGCGTAAACACTATCCCACGCTTTCTCAAAAATTGAAGGATAGCGTATGATAGTGTTACACTATCCCACCTTTATGCCGAAAATCGGTGGGATAATGCGGGATATTGTGTACGTTATCCGACCATTTCACCGAGTTTTTCGCGATAGTGTCAGATAGTGCTTACCTGGTCCTACGCTCTGCCGGGGAGCCGGGGATAGTGTACGATAGTGTTTACGCCATCCCACGCCATCCCTGAATTTGGCAGACAGCGTCAGATAGTGTTTACACTACTCCACGCTTCCCCGGGATTGGGCAGATAGTGTACGATAGTGTTTACGCTCTCCTACGCTCTTCCGGAAAACTTGAGACAGCGTACGATAGCGTTTACACTACTCCACGCTCTCCCCGGAATTCGGCGGTCAGCGTACGAACCTGTAACGCTCTCCCCGGAATTGCCCGCATGATGTAAAGCATTATAACGCTATTAACGGGAATATCGCGATTATCAGAGGTTATTCCGATACTTTGCCCGATAATTCTGCCCATAAACGGCATTATTCTGCATATTTTCCCGGATTCCATGGGCAGGAAATGGGACAGTGTAAAGCCTGTAAACGCTATAAACGCTTTCATCGAAATTATCCCGATAGTGTAGAGCCTGTAAACGCTATAAACGCTTTTATCGGCTGAAATCAAAACAAAAGTGTTCAAACACGGAAAGGAAACAGAATGAGTTGGGGAACCTATTACAAGCACGAAGGCTACCTCTCCCGCATCGGCCAAAACCAGATCGGGTCGAAACGGGAGGAGTGTCAGAGCATCAATGATATGCTCTGGCATGAAATCCTCGCCTACATGGCGATGACCCCGCCGGTGATGATGAAGGATGAAGAGGGAATCGAGTACCCATGGGCTGAATTCATCGCGATGAAGGTCCGCGAGTTCCGGGAGGAGATCGAGGACAATACACGGCTGATGGCACGGCTGGATGACTGTGCCGAAGCGCAGGAAGAAAATCCGGAAAACATAACGGAGGGATAATGAAAAAAAGGCCACCTTGAACAAAATGTCGCAAGCCAAGTCAAAACCAATTCAAATGATTGAAAGGAAGAAAATGAGTACTGTTCCATTTACTGTCAACTTCGGGAAACGTCCCATTCGCACCGTCATCATCAACGGAGTTCAGAAATTCTCCGCCACCGATATTTGCAATATTCTGGGATATAACAATCCCAACAAAATTATCGGTTACTACTGCAATTCCACTCCGGAATACATGAGACTCGCGACGAAGGGCGGTCCGCAGAATTTGCGTATGATCGATGTTGCCGACATTCGCGCTATTCTGTCGCACAGCCGCAGAAAAGTTGCCGGTCGACTTCGCCGCTGGCTGGATGAAATCGTTGTCCTGCAACTGACGGGTGTGGTGATCGGAGGATTCTGATGACTGATCGCAAGGAGATTATCCGCGCGCTCCAGTTGTGGTTTGAACCCGGTGATGTCTTCGAGATCCGTGCTCTTGATGCCGTCACCGGGCAAAATCTCCGTTGCCATACGGAATCCGGATACTTTGATTACGAGCATATTGCCCAGGCCGCAGATGCCATCGGAAAAATCCGTTCCGCAGCGGGCATCTATGTCACTATCAACCCGGTGAAACACGACCTTCTGGCGCGGGCGGTTTACAAAATCCGCGATGTAAAACGGTCTCCGCTCACCGCTGATACGAATATTGAGAGACGCCACTGGCTCCTCATTGACTGCGACCCGGTCCGGGAATCCGGCATTGCCAGTAACGATGCGGAACATGAAGCCGCCATTGCAAAGGCAAAGGAAATCCGGGACGGACTTGCATCAATGGGCTGGCCGTCTCCCATCCTGACGGACAGCGGAAACGGGGCGCATCTCACGTACCGCATTGATCTGCCGTCAGATGATGACGGTCTGGTACAACGGGTACTGGAGGCTATCTCCGTGGTCGCAACCGAGGGGGTTGACATTGACCTGTCCGTATTCAATCCGGCAAGGATTGTCCGCCTCCCGGGAACCATGAACTGCAAAGGGGATGACATCGATGGCAAGGTCTGCGGAAGACCGCATCGCATGGCGAAAATCATCGAAGCCCCGGAACGCATCATCGCCGTGACGGAAGATCAGTTGCGGAGCGTTGCCGGGAGGGCAAAAGCTCCTGCGGTACAGGTAATGCCAGAATTCCGTGAATGCGATGTGGAGGACGGATTCGATCTAGATGAGTGGATTGCAAAATACGCGCCCGATGCCGGTCCGCCGAGAGAATACAATGAAGGTAGGCTCTGGCAATTCAGGGTGTGTCCGTTCAATCCGGAACACAACAACAGTGCTACGGCGATTTTTCAATTTCCGAGCGGGAAACCCGGATTTGGCTGTCGGCATAACGGCTGTCACGGAAACGACTGGAAGAAATTCCGCGCCTTGCGCCAGCCGGGATGCTATGACCATTTGCCGAAGGAAGACCCGGGCGTGGATTTCTCCGGTCTCCTGAAACCGAAGCCGGCAGAAAAACAAGAGTCCGCTCCGGAAGAGCAGATGGAAGATGTTCCGCCTTGGCGTAAAATCACTTCCGATGATATCCGCAAGGCATTGGACGGGACTGTTCTCGGCGAGATGTGCGATCTGCTTTCAAACGTATCGATCCCGCCGTTGCCGATTGAGGCCGTCCTACCAAAGGCGCTTGTGCTCTGCGGTGCGGCGCTGTCGCAGCGGATCACATCGGAAGATCAAAGGGTCGGCGATGGGAATCTCAAGGGGATTTCCGGGTTCGGGAAAAAACTTGCCCGCCTTCGCATCCATACGGGAGACGGACAAATCTGCAACTTTTACACGCTGCTGGCCGCCCCGTCGGGCAGCGGCAAAGACATTGGAGGACTCGTGGATACTATGGCTAACCACTTCGGATGGTTCATCGGAAACTCCGGTTCGGCTGAAGGACTGGCTGACGCGTTTATCAACCTGCCCAACGGCGTTCTGGCAATTTCGGAATTGCAGCCGTTTCTCGACCCCAACTGCTGGCAGCACCGGGCAACGGAATTCCTGACCCCGGCGTTCAACAAGGGATTCTTCAAGCAGAATTTTTCCGGACGCGGGAAATACAGCAGTACCCGTGAAGCGCAGTATTGCGCTCCCAACGTGGTGGCTTTCGTGCAACCGGATGTGTTTGAAGCCACCGCCGGGATCATCGATCTGCACAGCGGGTTTCTTGGTCGATTCCTTTTCACCGTCGTGCCGGATTTCCATTGCGAAGCGAACATCTATGACAACGATAAAGTCATTGAGCGATTCGCAGAGTGTCTGGAAAACTTCCGTCGGAAGAAAGGGCTTGTAGAGGTTCCGCTGGGGTATGCACACGACCTGATACTCATCTTTAAGAAATATGCCGCGCGCGAATTGAGTACCTGCTGGCAACGGCTGGCAAACGAATACTACCCGCGCATAGCGGTTGTGCTTTCCGTGCGGCATAACGCGGATCCCGCAGATGAAAAGGTCACGATCACCGATGACAACTGGAAACGGGCGCAACAGATTACGCTTTGGTTTTACGGTCAGGCGGAAAAACTTCTGCTCCGCATCAATGATGCGCTGCCGTTGATCAAGGCGCGCGAAAAGCTGTTGCAGAAGATATTCATGAAAATCCGCTGTCTCGACAAGGGCAACGGGGTGACGCTGAGGGAGATTTCCCGAGGCGGCATTCGCAACAGCAATGGAAAGGAGCGTAGAGAAGCTGTTGCCGAACTGGCGGAACGCGGATTCATCACGTGCCGGGAAGGTCGTTATTCAATTGTCAACACCCCTCCGGAGTGGGCAGAATAACACCCCCCAAGCCATGTCGGACAAAATGTCGGACAATGTCGGACGTTTGGACGGAAAATGTCCGACATCCAACAAAAAATGTCGGACGGTCGGACGGCATGTCGGACGCCCTCTGTCCGACACCTAACCATCTCATAATCAACATTTATATATATATGTCGGACGGTTGGACACATGTTCAGTAAATTATGATTTTTGATGGGGAAAAATGGGGGGTATATATGCGCGCGCGAGAAACGTCCGACATTGGCAGCCCGGCGGGGCACCGGCGCATGAATTCCAATAATGCGTTGCAATGGGCGCAGGACGCGCGAAGATGTTAACGCAGTCAGCGTGACACGCCTCGCGTTATTCTGCGTCATATCGCGTGCGCGAGGGGTTTCTGGGCGTTCGGAGAAAGCATAGCCCGGGAAACAGTGCCGGGGAGCGAAAAATCCTCGAAAACCTCAAAAATCGGCGGTTCCCCCCTGAAAAATCGACCGGAGAGGCGCGCGGAAGGGGTCGATGTACCCCAGAAAGTTGGTTGCGGACCGATAGAGGGACCCCATCTGAAATTTTTGAGCCAAAAACAACAAACGAAAGGAGCGTTTTATGCTTCAAATCACCTACAGGAATGTTTCGGAGATTCATCCTTACGAAAAGAATCCCCGGTTCAACGATGAGGCCGTGGATGCCGTCGCAAAATCCATCAAGGAGTTTGGCTGGCGGTCACCCATTGTGGTGGACAAGGATATGGTCATTGTCTGTGGTCATACCCGCCTGAAGGCCGCCCTCAGACTGGGGCTTTCAGAAGTTCCGGTTCACGTGGCCTCCGACTTGACCCCGGAGCAGATTCAGGCGTTCCGCATTGCCGACAACAAAACCG
>DCGO01000136.1:8675-8838 GCA_002314605.1 Lentisphaeria bacterium UBA1776
AAATCGCGGAGTGGAACTATGACCTGCTGCCGTTGGAACTGCGGGAATTGCAGAGCGCCGATTACGACCTCTCGCTCCTCGGGTTCGATACGGAGGAACTGAACCAGTTGCTGAACGGCGGTGATGATGCGGTGGTCGAAGGCGAGACCGAACCGGATGCCGT
>DCGO01000052.1:0-21857 GCA_002314605.1 Lentisphaeria bacterium UBA1776
CGTCCCGTCACAAGATTTGGGACATTAACAAATGATTTGCAAAAACTTCGGATGCATGCTAAATTTTCAACTGCAGGGCGTCCTGTTGGACGGTTTTATTTTCAGGAAGAGTTCATGGGTACAGCGGGAAATATTTTCCTTTTCCGCTTGATCCGGAGGTGAAAAATGAGAAATGTGATTGCGGCCGGTTTGCTGATCGTGCTGACTCTGGGGGCCGGTTGCCAGCAGATGAAAAAGATTCTGAACCCGGAACCGGTAAAAACGACAACTGCAGCACCGGCCAAAAAGTCTTCATCGAAAGACTGGGTGTTCGGCGGCAGTCGGGAGCTTCCGTCGAATCTTGATTCCAAACTTTCCCCGACGGAACGGGAGGCACTGCGGAGCACGGAGCAGGAACGGAATATGACGAAGCAGTACCGTTTCAGGACCGAACAGGAAGACAAAGCCGCTTCTTCATGGGTGTTCGGCCGGTAAAAGGAGAGCCGCCGGCATATATCTGAAGCCCATACCGTATCAGATCCTTCATCAGCTGAAGGAATCCCTCCCCCATTTCCTGATCTTCGTCCGGAATGGCCCCGTCAGTCTTGCCGGTTTTCCGGAAGAATCGGCACCGCTTCTTCCTCCTCTTTCTCTGCAAGAGAGTTGTAGAAGCAGGCGGCAAATGCTCCGACCCGGGGAATAAACCAGAAGATTCCGATCCCCAGCGTGCAGATGATCACTGCGCCGCCAATGAGACTGAACAGCATGGTGTATCCGAAAAACTGCATTTTATGGCCGTACATCATGGAAATGCTTTTTTCCATGCACGTTTTTGCCGGAAGTTCCGGGTGATCCAGCGCAATATAGCCGGTCATGGCATACCGGAAAGATGCCACGATTCCCGGGATAATGAAAAGAATTCCCCACAATACCGTGAAGAGTCCGGGCCGGAGCATTACCCACATATTGCGTACGTAGGCACGGAAGGGCTGAAAAATATCTGCGATTCCGGTCGTTTCAGCACGGGCAAGATTCAGAAAAAACAGCATGAGTCCCAGCGTCAGCGGGAGCAGCAGCACCTGCAGAATCCAGCCGTAAGGAATCTTCTGCACGGCGATCTGGATCGCGATGCTGATGACTGCGGTCAGGATCGCTTTCCCCCAGTTTCCGTGCAAACATTTTCCGCTTTCCTTCCACAGGCCGCCAAAAGTTTTCCTCTCCATTTTCACATCCTTTCCTGTTGCATCAAATCAACGCCTGCTGTTCAGATCATTCTTTCCAGAACCAGTGCGGTCCGGCAGGGGAGGTAGAGACGGATTCTCGAACACTTCTGCCGTACAAAGGAATGGTGCGTTATGCGGTCATCCGCGAGACCGAACCCGCCGAAGGCCGGATCATCGCTGTTCAGCACCGGACGGTATTTCCCCCGGGGAACGATGATCTCGTAGTCCGTCACCGAATTGGTCGGGTGGAAATTGAAGCAGAAAAACCATTTTCCCCGGCGGAAAACCAGGACCTTCGCCCCGTTGTCACACCAGACCTCCCGGGGGGCCATGCGGTAGAGCGCAGGGTCTTCCTTCAGAAGCGCGATCATAGCCCGGTCAAATGCCTGCAGTTCCCCGAAACGCAGATCCGGATCATCGGCCAGGTGCCACTGCCGCCGGGCGTGACTGTAACTCCAGTTGTTTCCTTCCCTGGGAAAGTCGATCCATTCCGGGTGTCCGAACTCATTGCCCATGAAATTGAGATACCCGTGTCCCCCCGCCGCCGCCGTGGCCAGCCGCACCATTTTGTGCAGCGCCACTGCCCGGTCGATTCCGGGGCAGGGGGAATGCCGGTGCATGTTCCAGTACATCGCATCCCCCGCCAGACGGAAGATGGCGGTCTGACCGCCTACAATGGCCTGATCGTGGCACTCCACATAGCTCACGGTCCTTTCATCCCGCCGCCGGTTGAAGAGTTCATAGGCGATATTTCCCATATCCCACGTCTCGTCCGGACGGTCAAAGAGTTTGAACCACATGTCCGTGACTCCCATGGCCATGCGGTAGTCGAATCCGGCTCCGCCGTCCTTCAGGGGGGCCGCCAGCCCCGGCATGCCACTCACATCCTCTGCTACGGTGACTGCTTCCGGATTGACTTCGTGGATCACCTGATTGGCCAGTGCAAGATAACTGAATGCATCCGGGTCCGCAGCATTGCCGAAATAATCTCCGTAGCCCGAAAAGACCCGGTTCAACCCGTGATGCAGATAGAGCATGCTGGTGACCCCGTCAAACCGGAACCCGTCCAAATGGTACTCGTCCAGCCAGAAGCGGCAGTTGGAGAGGAGAAAGTGCCGCACCTGATCTTTGCCGTAATCAAAACACAGGGAGTCCCAGCCCGGATGTTCCCCCCGGGGGCCGGCGTGAAAATACGCGGTCCGGGTACCGTCAAAATTTCCCAGTCCTTCCACTTCGTTGCGGACGGCGTGGGAGTGGATCACATCCATAATGACCCGCAGCCCCATCCCGTGAGCCGTGTCCACCAGGGCCTTGAATTCCTCCGGGGTCCCGAAGCGGCCCGCAATGGAGAAGAAATTGGCCACATGATACCCGAAGGATCCGTAATAGGGGTGGCTCATTACCGCCATCAGCTGAATGGTGTTGTACCCCGCCTTGACGACCCGCGGCAGGACATTTTCCTGAAATTCCCGGAACGACCCCACTTTCGCTTCCTCCTGGGCCATGCCGATGTGGGATTCATAGATCAGCAGCGATTCCGGCCGGGGGGGGGAGGCGTACTTGAATATGTAAGGTTTTTCCGGAGCCCAGATACGGGCGGAAAAAATATTGGTTGCCGGGTCCTGGACCACATAACGGGCGTAGGATGGGAGCCGGTCCCCTTCGCCGCGCGGCCACTGGAGATGGAGTTTCCCATACATCCCGTGACGGAGCTTCCGTGCAGGGATCCGCAATTCCCAGTCCCCGGCCGCGTTGATGCGGCGGCAGGCCCATTCCGGACGTTTTTCCCAATTGGAAAAATCACCGACCATCCACACGGCTTCCGCATTGGGTGCCCATTCCCGGAAAACCCATCCGCCGCGGACCCGGTGCAGACCGTAATACAGATGCCCCAAGGCAAATTCCTTCAATGGCGCCTTGCCGGACAGCCGGCGGGCGAGATCCCGGACCCGGGAGGTCCGTTCTCCCAGAATTTTCCGGTACGGTTCCAGATACGGATCGCTGGAGAGGCTCACCGGATCGTTGTCAAAGCGCCTGCCGCTCATTTGTCCGGTACGATCAGCGGGCGGTCCAGCATGGACTCATAGATGTCGATATAGGCGTTGGCCGTGACGTCGTGATTGAACCTTTGGGCCGCCTGATCCTTGATCCTCAGAAGTTCCGCATAGCGGACCTCTTTCGGAAGCTTATAGAATCTCATCGCTTCTCCGATGGCCCATGCCAAACCGTTGGAATCGTACGTTTCAAACCGGAATCCGTTGCCGGTATGGTGCGCCGTGTCCAGCACTCCCACCGTGTCGTGGAGTCCGCCGGTATCGTGAACAATGGGAAGTGTCCCGTAGAACTGCCCTTCCATCTGCGGCAGACCACAGGGTTCAAACCGGGACGGCATCAGCAGAAAATCCGCCCCAGCAGTGCCGATCCGGGAGAGTTTTTCATCGAAGTCCCGCACCGCCACCCGGCCATGCAGATCGTGAAACGCAGCGATATTGCGGAAGATCTGCTGGTAGGAGCCGTTTGCCACAATCGCCACCTGCAGTTTCTCTTTGTAGAACCGGCTGATGATCTCAAAGAGGATCTCCGCCAGAAGCTGACAGCCTTTCTGCACCGGATCCAGCCGGGAGGGCCAGAAAAGGATCGGCGCATCCGAGTCTTCTATCAGCCCCAGAGCTTTCTGAAGCTGGGCCTTGTTGGCGGCCTTGCCGGAGACGAAATCGTCCTTGCCGAAATGGGTGTCCAGATAAGGATCTTTCTCCGGGCAGTCGCTTTCCGCCGGGGCGTTCAGGATTCCCGATGCACATCCGGCATAGAATTTCTGGGCGATCTCGTTGCGGATCTGGCCGGGAACAAAATCGTGCCGGCCGTCCACGATCTCCCGCAGAAACGCGGGACTCACCGTGTTGATGAAGTGTCCGGCAAAAATACCGCTGGTCAGAAAATCCACCGGGTTGGAGGATCGGCTTTCCTCGTAATTGTACGGCTGCCGCTCAAAATAAAGGTTGTTCCAGAATTCCGCTGCGTCAATGCCCCGGTCCTCGATCACATCCAGTGTCGTCTTCTGGGTGTGGATGTTGTGCACCGTAAAGAGGCAGGGGATCCCGATCCGCCGGGCCAGTGCCGGGATGAGCCCGGTCATCCAGTCGTTGCAGTGAATGATATCCGGCTGGACCTGCGGAATGATGTTGTTGATGACTTCCCGCTCGAACGCCAGCGCCGACCGGAAACTGTCTTCCGCATAATTGCCGTAAACCGAATCCCGGTAATAGAAAATCCGGTCCTCAGCCAGATGCACCCGGGTATCCGGCAGATGGCTCATATAGACCCGCAGTTCATTGCTGATGAGATTGCCGACCTCCACATGGAACATCCGCCGGTAGTGCGGCAGTGTGACATGTACATCCGCTCCAGCCCGGTACAGTGCCGCCACCAGCGAGGCGGAAACATCTGCCAGGCCTCCCGCTTTGGCCCGGAGGGTATTGGCGAGATTGCCCATCCCGTCCGGAAGATAAGTGATCTCCGGTGTGACAATGAGGATCCGGGGTTTTTTCCGTTTAGTGTTCCACATGACCAGTTCCTTTCCGCGGATGAGAGTCCTTATTTCGGCCAGCAGGTGAATCCTGGAACACTGTTGTTCCAGTCATCCCCTTTGGGGGTAATGCGGACCGTAAGACCGAAGCGGCCGGGCTCCACATCGCAGACCAGATCACAGGTGTAGCGGTAGCGGTCTCCATCGACTTTTCCGTCCTGCTTCATGAGGCAGCTGGAGCCGCGGAGGATCTCGTTGTGGTTGTCCACCGGGCCGTAATAGACTTCCACGTCCAGCATATCCGGTGTCATGGCGCCGAAATAGACTTCCGTGGTCAGCGTGAAGGTGTCCCCGACATGGATGCCGGAGAGTTCCCGCGAGACCTTGGTATTGCCGATCCACAGTTCGTGGAAATGCGCGACCATCTGGTGCTTGGTCTCCACCAGTTCATGGGCACGTTTGTAGTTGTCTTTTACCAGTTCCTGATAGGCCGCACAGGCCGGTTCGTAGAACTTCTGATCGTATTCCTCCACCATCCGCTCGCTGGTGAAGAAGTCCAGCGACATGATGATGGATTCCTTCATTTTGCGGACCCAGCGCACCGGAATATCGTTGCTGTCCCGTTCGTAGAAACAGGGAATGACTTCGTTGGTCAGCACGTTGTAAAGGCTGTTGGCTTCGAAATTGTCCGCATCCTCATTGTTGGTGAGGTTGGGGTTGCCCTTGATGGCCCAGCCGCACTCGGGGGTATAGGCCTCATCCCACCAGCCGTCCAGAATGCTGCAGTTGATCACGCCGTTGATGGCCGCTTTCATGCCGGAGGTTCCGCTGGCTTCCTGAGGCCGACGGGGGTTGTTCAGCCACACATCCACGCCCTGCACCAGATCCCGGGCAAGGGCGATGTCGTAATCTTCCAGGAAGATCAGGCGGTTTTGCACGTTGTGCTGACGGGCAAACTGGATCAGATCCTGAATGAGTTTCTTTCCTCCCTCATCTGCGGGGTGAGCCTTGCCGGCAAACACAAACTGGATCGGGTGTTTCTGGGCGGTCAGAAGGGACAGCAGCCGCTCCGGATCCCGCAGGAGAAGTGTCCCCCGCTTGTAGGTGGCAAATCTCCGGGCAAACCCGATGGTCAGAATATCCGGATCCAGCAGATTCTGCCCGGACTGGGCGGATGCCGCCAGCGGCGATCCCACACTCTTCAGTGCGATCTTGCGGGCTTCGCGGACCAGCGACTGACGGCAGAGTGTGTGGGCCATCCAGAGTTCATCATCCGGAATGCGGCGGACGGCATCCGCGCAGCTCTGTCCGCTGCGCAGATGGGCCCAGTTGGGGGGCAGATACCGGTCGAAAATCACCCGGTTCCGGAGAGAGATCCAGCTGGGAACATGCACCCCGTTGGTGATGTGCCCGATGGGAATCTCGGAGACCGAACGGTTGGGCCACAGGTGTTTCCACATGGACCGGGCGACCTCCCCGTGGAGTTTGCTTACGCCGTTGCTGTAATTGGCCAGCCGGAGACCGAGAACCGTCATGGACATTTCCTGCGCGGTATCCCGCTCGTTGATGGGAATGCCCCAGCGCATCAACCGCTCCACATCCAGATGAGCGCGGTCCGCCAGCCCCTTCAGGTACGGGCGCAGCAGATCCCGAGAAAACACCTCATTGCCGGCCGGGACAGGGGTGTGGGTGGTGAAGACATTGGTCCGCCAGACCACTTCCAGCGCGGTATCCGGATCAATGCCGGCATCGATCAGTTCTTCCAGCCGGGCCAGGGACATAAAGGATGCGTGGCCTTCATTCATGTGGCAGACCTGAGGCTGCATGCCCAGCGCACGGAGGGCCTTGTATCCGCCGACACCCAGCAGAAGCTCCTGATGAAGGCGCATTTTCTTGTCACCGCCGTAAAGCCGCCAGGTGATTTCCCTGAATTCCGGCGGGTTGGAGGCCAGTTCCGTATCCAGAAGCACCAGCGGAATATTGCCTGCCCACAGGATCCATACGGCGGCGTACAGCGGTCGGTCCTTCAGCTGAAAGGAGATGGTGATGCTCTGGCCATTGGCGTCTCTGGCTCGGCGGAGGGGCATGTTGTGAATTTCGTTTTCGGGGTAGCGCTCCATCTGCCAGCCGTTGCGGTCCAGCACCTGACGGAAATATCCCTGGCGGTACAGAAGGCCTACAGCTGCCATGGGCAGATGCATGTCGCTGGCGGCCTTGACATGGTCGCCGGAGAGGATCCCGAGACCGCCGGAGAAGATCCGGATACTTTCATGGATACCGAATTCCATGGAGAAATAAGCGATCTTGCGGCGGGAAAAATCCGCGTCTTTCTCATGCACATGACGCTTGAATTCCGCTTCCACGGACGAAAGCTGCCGGAGGTAGATGGCGTCCTTTGCCAGTTCTTCCAGCCGCCCCTGAGGGATCATGCTGAGCATTTTCCGGCTGTTGCCTTCCACTTCCTTCCAGAGGTTGGGATCCAGCCGGACAAAAAGTTCCGTGGCCAGCGGATACCAGCTCCACCACATATTGTAGGAAAGGGTTTCCAGAAAGGACAGTTCCGCCGGGATCCGGGGGGCAATGTTGAAAAGTTGGAGTTCCATGATTAACAGTTCCTGGTCTTGTTTTTGAAAAAAAGAGCGGCACTGCCGTATCCGGCATACCGCTCAGAAAGGACTTTTTCTGCGAAGAATCACTTGGCTTCCACTTTGATGACACTGTTCAGTGTCCCGAGGTCGTTGGATGCCAGACACGGATTGTCTTCATCAATGCACCACTGGCCGTCCACCACGAATTTGTATTCGTATTCGCCGGGGGCCAGCATGACCGTACCGCGGTAGATGCCGTCTCCATTGGTGTCTTTAAGCTGTTTGCTGGTCGGTTCCCAGTCGTTGAAGGACCCTGCCAGGCAGACCATCTCGTGTCCGGGACCGGCGTTGATGACGAACTCGACTTTGCGGCGGCCGCCTGTGGCGGTCTTCTTCTCTGTGATCTTCTCTGCGGTTTTCTTTGCTTTTGCCATAATAACCCCTCCCTTTCCTTGAGTTTCCCGAAATCTTTCGGTTTGTGTTAATTCTAACCCAATAATATATCACGCATTTCCTGTTTTGTCAACTGTTTTTTTCTGCAATCTCCCCGGGAGCCGTTTTTTTTTTGACGGCACTTGAAAATCCGGCGGACACAGAGTACATTGTCCCCCGGTGCAACAGACAGGAAAGGAGTGTGCATGATGAAAAAGTGGTACCTGAGTTTGCTGGCGGTTCTGGGATTCTGCAGCGGATGCTGCTGCAGTAAATGTTCTGTCCGGCCGGCGGTCCCGGCGGAGGCGGCCAAAGCCAACATGGAGAAGGTCTGCAGTTTTCTGAAGGCGGCGAAAGTCTATTACATCGCCACCCTTGACGGCAGACAGCCCCGGGTCCGTCCCTTCGGCACCGTCAACATCTACAAGGGGAGGCTCTACATCCAGACCGGCCGGAAGAAGAATGTGGCAAAGCAGATCCTTGCCAACCCCAAAGTCGAACTTTGCGCTTTCAACGGCAAAGAGTGGCTCCGGCTTTCCGGGACGCTGGTGAATGATCCTTCCATCGAGGCGCAGAAGAGCATGCTGGCTGCCTATCCCTCGCTGGAAAAATTGTATCAGCCCGGAGACGGCAACAACATGGTGCTTTATTTCACCGATGCCGTCGCCACGATCAACACCTTCGGCAAACCGGCGGAGGAACTGCGTTTCTGACAGTTTCCGCGTCATGTTAAAGTTCCTGCAAACTTGATAAATTGTCGAAACGTGTTACATTATAGTTCTGTACTTAAGTCCTGAACGAAACGCAACCAAACAACCAAATATGGAGTATATCATGATCTCTGCGCTTCAAAAAGCCCGTGCCGCCTATCAGCCCAAACTGCCCGTTGCCCTGCGCGGCGGCGCTGCTGTCAAGGTCTGCGAAGGCGGTCCCACCACCGCTGTGGCGGATGTGGACAGCATCAAAAAGCTTTTCAGTGCCACCTTCGGCAGTCCGGTGCTGACCTTTGAAGCCGGCAAAGGGGGGGCTGCTCCCGCCATCAATGTGGGGGTGATCCTTTCCGGCGGTCAGGCCCCCGGCGGACACAATGTCATCGCCGGACTTTTTGACGGCATCAAATCCCTGAATCCTGCGTCCCGGCTTTTCGGTTTTCTGAAGGGCCCCGACGGGCTGGTGAAGAACGATCACATGGAACTTACCGCCGACATCATCAATGCTTACCGCAACACCGGCGGATTTGATATGATCGCTTCCGGCCGTACCAAACTGGAGACCGAGGAGCAGTTCCAGACCGCGCTGGCCAACTGCCGGGCACTGGGAATCACCGCATTGGTCATCATCGGCGGAGACGATTCCAATACCAATGCCTGTCTCCTGGCTGAATATTACAAGAAAAACAACTGCGGCATTCAGGTTATCGGCTGCCCGAAGACCATTGACGGCGACCTGAAGAATGAGTGGATCGAAGCCTCCTTCGGTTTCGATACCGCCTGCCGGGTGTACAGTGAACTTATCGGCAACATTGAGCGGGATGCCAATTCTGCCCGCAAATACTGGCATTTCATCAAGCTGATGGGCCGCTCGGCCTCCCACATCGCGCTGGAGTGCGCTCTGCAGACACACCCCAATGCCGCCATCATTTCCGAGGAAGTGGCTGCCAAAAAGATGACGCTGGAAGAGATCGTGACATATCTTGCCGGCATCGTTGCCGCCCGTGCCGCGAAGAAATGCAACTTTGGCGTGGCGCTGATTCCAGAAGGACTGATCGAATTCGTTCCCGAAGTGAAAAAACTGATTGCCGAGCTGAACGATCTTCTGGCCGCCAACGCTGAAGCTTTCGCCAAACTGGACAAGGCGGCGGACAAGGTGGCGTTTGTTTCCGGGAAACTTTCCGCTGAATGCGGCATGGTTTTTGCCAGTCTTCCCGCCGGCATTCAGGCTCAGCTTTGCAATGACCGGGATCCCCACGGGAATGTGCAGGTTTCCCTTATCGAAACGGAGAAGATGCTTGCCGAGATGGTCAAGGGCAAACTCAAGAAAATGGCTGCAGAAGGCAAGTTCACCGGAAAATTCAGTACCCAGACTCATTTCTTCGGGTATGAGGGTCGCTGTGCCGCTCCGTCCAACTTCGATGCTGACTACTGCTACAGTCTGGGGTACAGTGCTGCGGCGCTGATTGGTGCGGGGCGCACCGGCTACATGGCCAGTGTCCGCAACAATATCAAGTCGGCGGACCAGTGGATCTGCGGCGGAATTCCCATCACCATGATGATGAATATCGAGCACCGTCACGGTCACGACAAGCCGGTGATCCGCAAGGCACTGGTGGAGCTGGACGGCAAACCCTTTGCGGAATTTGCCCGGAACCGGGCGGCATGGGCCATCGAAACGGATTATGTCTATCCCGGTCCGATCCAGTATTTCGGGCCCTCCGAGGTCTGCAATCAGGTGACTAAGACGCTGGAACAGGAAAAGGCCTGATTCATGGAGATCGATGTCGATTACGTTGCCCGGCTGGCCCGTATCGAGCTGGAACCTGAAAAGCTCGACCGGCTGCGCCGGGACATGGCTGCCATTGTGGGTTATATTGATGAGCTTAAAGAGTGCGATGTGACAGGCATTGAGCCCACTGCGCATGCGGCGAAACTCTGTAACGTGTGGCGTGAGGATGTGCCCGGAGAATCTTATTCCCGGGAAGCCATGCTTGCCAATGCGCCGGCAACGGTGAACGGGGAACTCATCAAGGTCCCGCAGACGCTGCCTGGGGAGGGGATGAACTGATGACGGATTTTACAGTTGCCGGACTGGCGCAGGAATTGACTGCCGGTACGCTTTCTTCAGTGGAACTGGTCAGGGAGTGTCTGACGCGGATTGACGCCCGGGACGGTGAGATCCGGGCATTTCTGGAAATCGACCGGGAAAAAATTCTGGCGGATGCAGCGGCGTCGGACGCCCGGCGGGCTGCCGGGAAAGCGCTTTCCATTTATGACGGCATCCCTGTCGGGATCAAGGACTGTATCGCCGTCAAAGGCGAACGCTGCAGCTGCGCTTCCAAAATTCTGGAGCCGGTGAAGTCCCCCTTTGACAGTACGGCGGTCGCCCGGCTCAAAAAGGCCGGATTCATCCCCTTCGGGCGGTTGAATATGGACGAGTTTGCCATGGGCTCCAGCTGTGAAAACAGTGCATTTCACCCCACCTGCAATCCCCGGGATCCGTCACGGGTGCCCGGCGGTTCGTCCGGCGGGTCTGCGGCGGCAGTGGCGGCTGGATTTGTCCCTGCGGCTCTGGGTTCCGATACCGGAGGGTCCATCCGTCAGCCGGCGGCATTCTGCGGAATCACCGGCGTCAAGCCGACGTATGGCAGAGTGTCCAGGAGCGGCCTGGTGGCTTTTGCGTCTTCGCTGGATCAGATCGGTCCCATGACACAGAATGTCACCGATGCGGCGATCCTGCTGGATTTCATGGCCGGATTTGATCTCATGGACAGCACGTCTCTGCCCAACCCTGCGGGAGGCTGGCTGAAGGCTGTTCAGGGAGCCAAGGACCTCAAAGGCATGAAGATCGGTCTTCCCAAAGAATACTTTGCTTCCGAAGGCCTTTCCCCTGCTGTGGCCTGGACTATGGAGCAGGCCGTTGCCCGGGTTCGGGATCTGGGAGCGGAGACGGTGGCGGTGAGTCTGCCTCACACCAAATACGCTGTGGCGGTGTATTACATCGTGGCCACGGCGGAAGCCAGCGCCAATCTGGCCCGCTTCGACGGCATCCGTTATGGTGCCCGGGCGGAATCCGGGGATCTTATCGAAAGCTATTTCAGGACCCGCGGACAGGGGTTCGGGGATGAGGTCAAGCGCCGTATCCTGCTGGGGACCTACGTCCTGAGCAGCGGGTATTATGATGCCTATTACCTCCGGGCTCAGAAGGTGCGGACGCTGATCCGCCGGGACTTTGAAGAAGCCTTCAGGGTCTGTGATGTGATGCTCACGCCGGTGACGCCTGCCGTGGCGTTCCATTTCGGCGAAAAGAGCGATCCGTTGCAGATGTATCTCTCCGACATTTTCACCATTGCGCTGAACCTGGCAGGAAACTGCGGGATCAGTCTGCCGGGAGGGACGGATCCGGTCAGCGGCATGCCCGTGGGGGTACAGTTCATGGGACCTGCGCTGGAGGAGGCCCGTCTCTTCCGGGCGGCCAAGGTTTTTGAACAGTAATCCGGAGGCGATTCCATGCGGAGGGGAACAGTCAAGTTTGCGGCGGGATTTCTGGTATGGATCTGTGCGGCGGAAGTGCTTCTGGCGTTGCATGCCGGGGATCCCGCAGTGGAACTGAAGGCGGATTTTGTACTGAATGGTCCGGTGGAACTTACCGGAGAACCGGCGGTTCCTGAGGAAGCCCGGAGCAAGGTTCTGGTCTTTTTCCGGACCCGGGAAGCGTCCAGCCGGGCATTGATGGAGCTTTTGGCGGACCAGAAAGGCCGTTATCCCAAGGTGGATTTTGCGGCGGTGACGCCGGATTCCAAGGGGGCGGCGCAGGAGTTTTTCAAGGTCTATACCCGCAAGGATTTTTCGGGCGCATCGGACCGTGAAAACGCCAGCATCAAAGCCTACCTGAATGGTTCTACCGTTTATCCTTACGCTTTTTTGATCGGTCCGGATGGCATGATCCGCTGGGACGGGGAGGCGGCGGATATTGCGGAGATTCTGGAGAAATATTCCCGGAATCTCGTGGATACGGAACGGAACCGGAAACTGGTGCACCTGGTTGCGGATCTCCGGAGCCGTTTCCGTACCGGCGAGGAACGGATGGCCCAGTTTGCGGCGGAACGCATTTTCGCCATTGATCCGGCCCACGGCGAGGCGATCCGGCTCCGGCTCTTCATGCTGCAGAATGCCGGCAATGAACGGGGCGCATGGCGGTTTATGGAAGAACGGCGCAAAGCGGCCCCCCGGGTGCCCCGGCTCTATCTGCAGCAGTTTGTGCTGGCCTGCCGGAGTACGGCCTATAACGGCGAGGCACTGAATGTCGTCCGGGCCTACCGGAACAATATTCCCACCCATATTGAATTCGACAGCGCCATGGCGTGGCAGCTTCTGATCCACCGTCCCTTTGATGCGGATGCTCTGTTGCTGGCCGGGCAGCTGATCGGGCGGAGCATGCAATTTCTGACCAAAAGCGCCAAGGTGGTCCATCCGGAGGATGGGGACCTTTATATGGCGGCCGCCTTGTATTCCTACCGCCTCGGGCGGGTGGAAAAGGCCGAGTTGCTTCAGAAAAAAGCCACTTCGATTCTGGAGCAAAAAGCACCGCTCCGGGTGGAGACGTCCCGCCGTATGGAGGCTTTTTACCATGCGGTCCGGAATCTTACCCGGTAATGCGGTATTTCGCCGCAATGAGGGGACTTTCTGCTGATTTATTTTATGGAAAGGCTGATGTTTTGAAAGTTGTATCCGCATCGTTGTCATTTTTGAATTTTTTCTGCATGGCCGCCGGTCTTCTCACTTTGGCGGGAACGGTGATCTGCGGCATCGGGCGGCATGCCGGGAGCCTGGTGCTTCCTGCGGAAATATCCGACTGGGTCCTGCCGGTACTGACGGCGGCGGCGGTGGGGTATTTCACCAATTATGCGGCGATCTGGCTTCTTTTCAAACCCTATCGGCCGGTCCGCTGGCTTGGGGGGCTGCAGGGGGTGGTCCCCCGTGAGCAGCCCCGTCTGGCGGAAAGGGTCAGCGAGGTGGTGCCGGAAACTCTGCTGCCGCCGGAAGAGCTTATCGCCCAATTCAGCCAAACTTTTTCCGGTTATCTGGAGAATCCGGAACTTCTGGCGGATGTCCGCAAAAAGGTGCAATTTTTTGTTTCCAGAAGAAAACAGGATATGGCATTGTCGCTGATCCCGTATATTGATGCGGCGGTCCCGGCCGCGCTGGAACATGAGATCACGCCGGAGAATCTGCGGAAACTGTATGTGCGGCAGCTGGAACCCTGGGCAAGGACGAAGATTGCCGATGGCCCTTTGGTTGAACTGGTCGCCGGGGAACTCAAAATGCGCCTGCCTGCGCTGACTCCGGTGGTTCGTCAGGTGGTCCAGACGGGTGTGCAGGAGTATGTGCGGACGGAGTATCCGGCTTTGAGCAAGCTGGTGAACGCCGATGAATTTGCCTCTTCCATGGCGGCCCGGCTTAACTGGACCGCCGTGATGGAAAAACTTGCGGAAACCCTCAGTGACGATGCGGTGCAGCCGGTGATCCGCCGTGAACTGGACGGACTGGCGATCCGGATGGGAGGGTATCTTCATTCTCCGGGCTGGAACGGGGAAATCGAAAATGTCTGCGGTGAATTGAAGAAACGGGTCCGGATCGCGCTTCATGAATGGCTCGCAACGGCATTTCCTGACATGATCGAGACCTGGGCAAATATGGATGAATTGTGGCTGGCGGTGGAACAGGAAGTCCTGCCGGCGATCAGGGGATTTGTCAGCCACAGATTCAAGCGGGATCAGCAGACGATCATCCGGACGCTGGATCTGGAGGGACGGATTGTGCGTGTGATCATGGCTCAGTCTCCGGCGGAGGTCCATCAGTTGATCAACCGGGTTTCGGGGGAGCACCTGGTACGGCTGCAGATATTGGGATATATTCTGGGTGGTTTGGCCGGATTCCTGCTGGTTTTCGCGCAGTAATGCATTGTTCTGTTCATAAGGGATTTGAAACGTGATGCGGGAGTTTTTTGTGGTCTGCGGAAAAATGTTCTGCCGAATGCTGCTTCCGGCGGCGTTTCTCTTCCTTGCCGGTTGCGGGGACCGGTCCCATGCAGGGACGGTTCGGCACATCCGGGATCTGAATGCTCCTGATTTCCGGATCGGCAGCATGACCGGCTCCGTCGCGCTCCGGGAAACCCGGGAGAAGCTTCCGCAGGCGCAGACATTGGAGTATTCCATGCCCGTTGATGCTTTTACCGCCATCCGGGGGAACAAGATCGATGCGGTGGTGCTGGACCGTCCCACGCTGGAATATATGGCTCTCTCCCACCCGGAACTGACGGTGATGCGGGAGAATCTGGCCATCGGACACATTTCCGTTGCAGCAGCGAAAAAAAATTCGTCTCTTATGGCAAAAGTCAACGAATTCATCCGGACGTACCGGAGGTATGGAACGTATTCGGCGATGTACACCAACTGGTTCCGCACGGTGGAGCCGGCAATGCCGGAGATCCCTGTTCCGGAAAAGCCGGACGGCGTACTGAAAATCGGTGTCACCGCCAACAATGAACCCCTGTGTTTCATCAAAGACGGGAAAATGGCGGGATTCGACATCGAATTTGCACTGCGCTTTGCCGCATACATCAACCGGAAGGCGGAGTTTACGGATCTGCCTTATGACGCACTGGTGATCGGTCTTGAGAGCGGCAGGATCGACCTTGCTGTTGCCTACATGGACGCGCTGCCGGAACGGGAAGAGAGTGTACTCTTTTCCGAAAATTATGTGGATTCCCCCATCACCTGCCTGATCCGGAAGGAGAAATGCAGCGCACCGATGCCGGAGAAGATCCGGTCTCCGCAGGATCTGAATTTTCCGCAGCGGATCATTGCCTGTGAATCGGAAATCCTGGCTTCCAGAGTGGCCCGAAAACATCTTCCGCAGGCCCGCTTTCTGGAATTCACCGGCCCCCCCGACTGTTATCTGGCGCTGGGAACGGGAAAGGTCCATGCCGTCGTATATGACCGGCCGGCACTGGAGTATGCCGCTCTGGCCAGACCGGAATTCACGGTGCTGCCGGAAAACATCGCCATGGGCCATATTTCCGTGGCGGCGGCGAAGGATCAGACAACGCTGATCCGGGAGGTGGACCGGTTCATCCGGCAGTACCGGAAAGACGGAACCCTTCGGGAGATGTATGACCGGTGGATCCTGACGAAGAATCCGGTCGAGCCGGTTATTCCCCGGGCGGAAAAAACGGAGGGAGAACTGGTGGTGGGCGTTACAAGCAACAATCCGCCGATGTGCTTCATCCGGAATGGCCGTTTCAGCGGGTTTGATGTGGAATTTGCGCACCGGATGGGAGCCTTTTTGAAGAGGCGGATCAAGCTGATGGATCTGCCTTACGAGGGACTGATCCCCGCCTTGAATGGGGGCCGGATCCATCTTGCTGTCGCCCAGATGGATGCAACCCAGGAGCGGAAGGAAAGCGTGGTATTTTCCGAAGAGTACATCGATTCTCCCGTTGCCCTGATGATCCGGAAAAAGGATCATGCGGAAAGTCTGCCCGAAGCGGAAACGGAAAATGCCGGGAGCCGGATCCTGGAGGAGATCCGTGCTTCTGTCGTCTCTCTGGGGGGGAGTTTCGAGAAGACTTTTGTCCGCGAAGGGCGCTGGAAGCTCATTCTGCGGGGACTTCTGACCACGCTGGTTATCACCGTCTTTGCAGTGATCCTCGGGACGGCGGCAGCCTTTCCCCTCTGTTTCATGTGCCGCTCAAAGCGGAAGGTCATATCGTGGCTCGGAGAACGGTATATCTCCCTTGTTATGGGGACCCCGATTCTGGTGATCCTGATGATCCTCTATTATGTGATCTTCGCCAAAGTGGACATCAGCGGCGTTGCGGTGGCGGTTCTTGCCTTTGCCATGGATTTTGCCGCCTATACCAGTGTGACGCTCCGGTCCGGGATCGAAGGCGTTCCCCGGGGACAGACGGAGGCGGCTCTGGCGCTCGGCTACGGGCGTCGACAGGCCTTTCTGCGATTCGTCCTTCCGCAGGCCGTGCGGGCGATTCTGCCGGTCTACCGCGGCGAGCTGATCGGGCTTCTCAAGTCCACCTCGATCGTCGGCTACATCGCGATCAACGACCTGACGAAGGCGAGNNCTGGCGCTGGGGCACACTCCGGCGGGGGCCTTCCTCCGGTTCGTGCTGCCCCAGGCTGTGCGGACGGTTCTGCCGGTGTACCGGGGCGAGATCATCAGTACCCTCAAGGCCACCTCCATTGTGGGGTACATCGCCATCATGGACCTGACCAAAATGGGGGATATTATCCGGAGCAGGACTTATGAGGCGTTTTTTCCATTGATCGCCATTGCTCTCATCTATTTTCTGACGGCCAAGTGTTTGACGGGGCTTCTTGTGATCCTGGAAAAAAAGCTTGACCCGGCGGCGCACCGGGACCGTCTGCAGCGGAAAGGATGGGCATTGTGATCGAGATCCGCCACCTCAGAAAAAGCTTCGGGAAACTTGCAGTACTGAAAGATGTCAATGCGATCATCCGGAAAGGGGAGATCATTTCCATTATCGGCCCCTCCGGGACGGGCAAAAGCACGCTGCTGCGTTGCCTCAATCTCCTGGAGCGGCCGGACGGCGGCGAAGTGATCGTGAACGGGGTGGATCTCCTGGCTCCCCGCACGGATATTTCCGCGGTCCGGATGAAAATGGGCATGGTCTTTCAGCAGTTCAATCTTTTTCCCCATCTGACGGTGCTGGAAAATGTGGCTGTTTCTCCCCGGAAACTCTTGAAACGCTCCCGGCGTGAAGCGGAGACCCGGGCCATGGAGCTTCTGGGCATGGTGGGACTGGCGGACAAGGCATTTGCGCTTCCCGGGGAGCTTTCCGGCGGACAGATGCAGCGGGTGGCCATTGCCCGGACTCTGGCCATGGAGCCGGAGGTGATTCTTTTTGACGAACCCACTTCGGCTTTGGATCCTACCATGGTGGACGAGGTTCTGAATGTGATCAGCACGCTTTCCAAGACCGGAATAACCATGCTCATTGTGACCCACGAGATGCGGTTTGCCCGCAGTATTGCCACCCGGGTCTTCTATATGGATAGAGGCGTCATTTACGAGGATGGTACGCCGGAGGAGATTTTTGAGCATCCCCGAAAGCCCGATACTGCGATTTTCATCAAGCGGATCGATATGGAATTTTTCCGGCTGAAGAAGAATGATTTTGATGTCGGACACCTCCGTGCCCGTGCCGGGGCTCTGGCGGACCGTCACGGGTTTGCCCCGGAGGATCAGGAGCGTTTTTTTGAAATGATCTGCAAGGTGCTCAACGTGCTGATTTTTCCGGTATCGCCGGGAGCGGACCTGCGGATCGGAGTTCTCCGGGACAGCCGTCTTCCCGGGTTCAGCGTGGTATGGGACGGGGAGGCGTCTGATCCGTTGCAGGTTCATCCGGAACTGGACCGGGAGATCCGGGGATATTTCAGGCATATTTATTTTGATGAAGTCGAATCCGGCCGTCCGCGGCTGATTTTCAGTATGGGATAAAACAACCGAACGAGGTGAAAAAATGTTTTTGGGTGATGGTGAAATGATCCATATTCTGTGCTTGTTCGTCAAAAATCTGTGGCGATGGAGCTTCTGTCCCCTGTGGGCGCTGAATCTGCTGCTGATGGTGTGGTGCAGTGGGGCCATCTGGTACCAGCGCTGGATCACCGGAGCTGCCGGCAGAGGTATTCAGATCGCTCTTTTCCTCATTGTATCCGCAGTCCTGATGGGGATGAGTTTCAAGTACCGGTGGGTGTTGTGGATCGCTCTGGCGCTTTCTTTCGGGATCATGGCTGTGTGGTTCCATTTCCTGCAGCCCACCGGAAAACTGGACTGGGATCCTCCCTTCATCCGTATGCCGAAGGCAACTTTTTCGGCGGACGGGAAAGCGGTGACCATTGAGAACATCCGGGACTTCCATTACCGGAGTGAACCGGATTACGATATCCGCTACCGGACGGAGACGTACAAGTTTGACGATATCACCGCCATGGATTACTCGGTGACCCACTGGAATGACAAAAAACCTTTCGGCCACATCATGCTCTGTTTCACCTTCAGGGACGGGCGGCATCTGGTGCTCTCTCCTGAAGCGCGGCTGGAACGGGGAAAACTCTACGAGCTTCTGCCGGGATTTTTCCGGCGCTATGAACTTATTTTCATTCTTGCCACGGAAGAAGATGCCATCCAGCTGCGGACCCACCACCGGAAGTACGAGAAGGAAGAGGTTTTTCTTTATCCGACCAATACTCCGCTGGAAATTTCCACATTTATTCTGAAGGACATGCTTAAGCGGGCCAACGATCTCATCGAACATCCCCAGTTCTACAACGGCATTACCTACAATTGTCTGAGCACCATGGCTCCCACGGCGGAAAAGCTGGGCTTCAAGTTCTGCACCGGCTGGAGGGGGACCTTCAACGGGTATTCCGACTGGAACGGCTACCGGACGGGCTGGCTTCGCCGGGACCGGGCAGATGAGCGTTTCGCCGAATACAAAAAGCGCCACTCCGTCAATCAGTATGTGGAACACTTGAAGGACCCCCCGGATTTTTCTGCGAGGATTCGGCCGTGGATCAAAAATGCAACGAAGTGATGATCCCGGTCCAGACATGGAAAGCGTGGCGCTGTTTCCCGGGGGAGGGGATGGTCGGTTTTTTTTGTAAACTGACACTCGGGACAGCCTCATTTTTGCATAAAATCGGGGAAAAATCAAAAAACGTTTGGAATTTTGCGAAAACGTGCTATATTAAGACGTAATAGGCTATTGGAACCTACTGTAAAACGGGGAATGTAAAATGGGTAACCTGAAGAAAAAACGGCGCAAGAAGATCGCCAAGCACAAGCGGAAGAAGCAGCTGAAGCTCCTGCGTCATAAGAAGAAATAACGCAGCGATCCCGCGAAAATACCCGGCCTCTTTGGAGTCCGGGTTTTTTTTCAATACGGGATGCCGATCCGGTCCCCTGCACATGGGATATTCAGCGTTCAGCTTTCGCCTTTTTGAGCTCGGCGGCGCGGTCTTTGCCCAGGTCCAGACCGGCATAAAACGCCGGATCTTCCGGAAGACGGATGTTCATGCGGGTGCAGAGCGCTCCCTGCAGTTCGCCATGATCCAGCGCGAAATTCATGACTGCCCGCCGTGTTTCCTGGCCTTGTCAATGTAGTGCAAATGCCATCCGGGGGCGTTGACTTTTGCCGCGAAATCCGGGAGTCGGAAGCCCGCCAGAGCCCCTTCCGTATTGTCCAGCGTAAAGACTGTCTGGCCGTCCGCCGCCTGCGCGAGTCCCGTGCCGTTTTTTTCCTGCCGGGGGACACTCCGGAATTTCATCCGGGAAAACTTCCCCGTCAGAATGCCCAGGGAAAATTCATTTCCGGGCAGAGTCGGTTGACGGTTTCTTCAAAAGTTTCGTAATCCGGGATCCCCGCCAGATGCAGAACCTTGGCCGGATGGAAATCCGCAAGGGTGCCGAAGGGGATGGTTTCATCCTCCCCCGGCAGAATCACCTGACCGTCCGACCGGGCCTGATAGACCATGCCGTCCAGCATGATCATTTCGCCGTCCAGCATGTCCATGGTGGCGATTCCCAGATTGCCGATTTTTTCGCTTCACGGACGCTGACGATCCCATTGTATCTCCCGCACAGGAGAACGCTGAAAAGCTAGATCTGCGTAAGTGTGGTCATAAGTTCCCTCTTCAGTAAACTGAATCGGGATAGTAATAATTCTTTGCATTCTCCGGTGTCACGATCTCCGAAGGAACGATGATCTCCGGTTTCGGCGCCGCGCCCTTTTTATGCAGAGCGTCCGCCGCCGTGCGGATGGCGGTGCGGATCATGGCGGGAGAATACGTCACCGTAGCCTTGACGTACCGGTCACGGTCCATGACCTTCTTTACAATGGTCCTGGCTCCTCCTCCGCCGATCATGGCCCGGATGTCTTTTCTGCCGGACTCTTCCACCGCTTTCAAGGCGCCGGTCAGTACATCGTCATCTCCGGCCCAGACGCCGTCGATATGTTTGAATTTCTGGAGGTAATTTTCCATCAGCGCCAGACCTTTTTCGGTGTTCCACCCGGCGGACTGGCTGGCGAGGACCCGGATATCCGGATATTTCGCCTTCAGTACTTCCCGGAAACCTCCAACCCGCTCACTGTTGATTGGGCAGGGGATGCCTTCCATCATGACAATATCGCCCTTGCCGTTCAATGCTTTCCCCATGGCTTCCGCCGCCGCCCGGCCGAATCCCCGGTTGTCCCCGTTCAGAAACACATCCTGCACCGGTTTGGGCAGAGGATTGGAAACGACCACGAGATACACCCCCTGTTTTTTCGCCAGTTCACAGGCGGAGGCCAGCTGGGCGGGTTCCTGACAGAGGACCACCAGCGCGTCCAGCTTCCGTGCCAGCAGATTTTCCACCCGGTCGTTCTGCTCGGCGGTGGTGCTGCCGGTGGTGACGAAAATTTCCGTGTCCGGATATTCCTTCATCAATTTCTGCCGGGATTGTTCCGCGTGCCACACCACGCCCCCGGCCCAGCCGTGGGTCGCCGCCGGGATGGAGACCCCGATCTTCATTTTTTTCGTTCCATTTTCCCCGCATCCGGCAAGAAACAGCACCGCCGCCATGACCATGCCGGCAAACAACATTCTACGCATTTTTGAACTCCCTTGTGACGGCATCCCGGACTTCCGGGACGATTAAAAACTGCACCCCCACCTGCGCCATGGACACCGCGGCGTCCAGCATGGATTTTTCCGCATATCCGGTTCCGGCGGCTTCCCGGAATGCTTCCGAGTGACCGGGGATCTTGACCGGAGAGATGCCGAAATACGGGTGGATCCCCGGTCTGACCTGGGAGAAATCCCCGAAATCGCTGGAACCGCGCCCGCTCCGGACCGGATGCGTCAGAGGATTGCCTTCGTTTTTCATGGCATCCTCAAAGATCCGGTTCATCACGCTGTTGGGTTTCCTTGCCCGGTAGGGGATGCTGAATTCATGGACTTCTTCTTCCGTCCCGGTCATCAGCGCCGCCCCGTGGGCGATGTTCAGAAAGCGGGTGCGCATCTCTTTCAGAAAGGCGTCATTGATCGACCGGAGGAAAAATCTGGCGGAGGCCAGTTCCGGAATGATATTGGGAACGATCCCTCCGTTGGTGATGACGCCGTGGATGCGGGCGTCTTCCGGCAGTTGCTGGCGCCAGGCACTGATGCCCTGAAAGAGCAGCATTACTCCGTCCAGCGCATTGATCCCCAGTTCCGGCGCCGCCGCCGCATGGGCGGCCCTGCCGTGAAACGTCACTTCATACCGGCAGATGGCGGTGGACCCGGTATCCGGCGTGGAACGGTAGGACGGGTGGACCATC
>DCGO01000052.1:21870-22578 GCA_002314605.1 Lentisphaeria bacterium UBA1776
CCATCATCACCGCGTCAACCCCGTCAAGACACCCGGCTTTCTGCATCAGAACTTTGCCCCCTTTGGACTCTTCCGCCGGTGTCCCCATGACCAGTACCTGTCCGGGCAGACCGTGCTGCTTCAGAAATTCCGCCGCCGCATAACCGGCGGTGACCGCCGCCGTGCAGATGAGATTGTGGCCGCAGGCGTGACCGATTTCCGGAAGACTGTCGTATTCGGCTGCAAAGGCGAATACCGGTCCGGTCGTGCCCCGTTTTGCCAGATAAGCCGTTTCCAGCCCGGCGTAGGGGACCTGAACCTCAAAATTCATGGACCTCAACAGTTCCGCCTGGGCGGAGCAGGCTTTTTTTTCCTGAAATCCCAGTTCCGGATTGCGCCAGATGAAACGGCTGAGTTCCAGCAGATCATCTTTGCGGGATTCCGCATGTTTTCGAAGTTCCGCAGCGATTTCCGCATCAAAGAAGGGTTTCATAAGAAGACTCCTTATAGACTTTCGTATTTTGAGAACAGAATGTAGCACCGGAACCGGGAATTTCAACTTTTTTGAGAGATAACGCTTCTTTTCATGAAAAAAAGGTCCACGGCGGTTGAAAATCACGCAAAGTCATGTATATTATGCATTCACGAACTGTATTGAAACCAAATTTCATAAGGAGAAAGTGAAATGTTTGCGATTATTCAGAACGGCGGCAAGCAGTACAAGGTCAA
>DCGO01000011.1:0-9207 GCA_002314605.1 Lentisphaeria bacterium UBA1776
GCAGAAGCACAGGAAATCGTGCTGACCGGAGACGGGCTTCCCTATATCGAAGATTTTGCAGTCAAGGTTTTGGAGGATGCGCAGATTCCGCCGAATCTCTGCGGTTCTGTCTCCCCGGAGGATGTGTTGCGTGTTCTTTCACCGGTTTTTGAGTATGGAAAGAAGCTGTCGGAACGGATCAGCGTTGAAGAAAAACAGTTTTTCCTCTTCACGGAACAACAATGCGCGATTTTAGACGCTTTGGAAAACTTTCCGCGTCTTCAGGTAAAAGGCTGTGCCGGATCCGGAAAAACGATCATGGCAGTAAAGAAAGCGGAACGGTTGGGGGCACAAGGAGCAAACGTTCTGCTCCTGTGTTTCAATCAGCTGCTTGCAGAGCATCTGCAGCGGGAGGTCAAGGCACATCCGACCGTCAAGGCTGCGGCATTTTTCGAGTTCTGCATTGAACTGCTGAAAATTCCGGAAGAACAGGTCGGAAAATACCGGACCAATCCGAAACTTTACAGTGATGTTCTGCCGAAACTGCTGAAGGATTATCTCTATAAATCCTGGAGACGGTCATGAAAGGCGCCGCCGTCATGCAGGAATTCCAGCCAGACTGGATCGTCGCCATGGGGGGAGGCTCCCCCATCGATGCGGCCAAGGCCATGTGGATCAAATACGAATATCCGGAAATATCCTTTGCAGAGATGTGCAAGGTCTTCGGTCTGCCGAAACTGCGCACCAAAGCGCATTTCTGCGCCATATCCTCCACGTCCGGCACCGCCACCGAAGTCACGGCATTCTCCATCATCACGGATTATCAGAAAGGCATCAAATATCCCATCGCGGACTTTGAGATCACGCCGGATGTGGCCATTGTGGATCCCGAGCTGGCGGAAACCATGCCGAAGAAGCTGACGGCCCATACCGGCATGGATGCGCTGACCCACGCCATTGAAGCGTATGTATCCACTGCAAACTGCGCCTACACGGACCCGCTGGCGATCTTTGCCATCCGGATGATCCAGTCGGATCTGATCCCCAGTTATAACGGGGATATGGCCAGACGCGATGCCATGCACAATGCCCAGTGTCTGGCCGGCATGGCGTTCTCCAATGCCCTCCTGGGGATCGTTCACTCCATGGCCCACAAAACTGGCGCGGCCTTTGCGGATCTTGGGGCTCACATCATCCACGGGGCGGCCAATGCCATGTATCTCGGCAAGGTGATCGCCTTCAACGCCAAGGACCCGGCGGCCCTGAAGCGCTACGGCGAGATCGCCGGCTTCATGAATCTCGGAGGCAAAGACGACCGGGAAAAGGTCCGGCTGCTCATCGCCTTCATCCGCAGGATGAATGATGAACTGAATATTCCCCAGTGCATCCGGCACTACGGGGCCGACAGCTATCCCTGCGAACAGGGCTTCATCCCTGAGGCGGTCTTCCGGGAACGGCTCCACGACATTGCCGTCAACGCCCTTGCCGATGCCTGCACCGGTTCCAATCCCCGGAAACCCACCGTTCAGGAAATGGAAAAACTCCTGCTGGCGTGTTATTTCGATACCGGGATCGACTTTTGAACAAGCCGCTCTTCCGTCCCGGATCCGGTGTGCCGCCGATATGCGTGACACCGGATCTTTTTTAAAATTTTCTCTATTCGGACGGGATCTGCTTTTCCTCGTGGATCATGGCGCATTCCGGATCGATCTCATCGATTTTGCCGCTCCAGAGGTATTTGCGGGTCTCTGAAACGATCACTCCGCTCAGACAGAAGAGGGAAATGATGTTGGGGACGGCCATCAGACCGTTGGCAATATCGGAAATGTTCCAGACCAGATCCAGTTTCAGCACCGATCCGGCAAAAATCAGCAGAATGAAAATCATCCGGTAGCAGAAAAAAACTTTTTTCCCGGGAAAATAAAGCGCTGCCTGCCGTCCGTAGCAGAACCACCCGAGAATGGAGGTGTAGCCGAAGGTGACCAGCGTGAAAATCAAAATGTACCTGCCGATCACCGGAATATTGGCAAACGCCAGCCCTGCAAGCTCCACCACACTGAATTTCGAAAAATCAGGAGCAGGGTTTATTTTCAGGGCGGATGAAACAATCACAAGGCCGGTCAGGGCACAGATGCAGACCGTATCCCAGAAGACCGCCGTGGAAGCGATCAGCGCCTGCCGCACCGGATTGGCGCTCCGGGCGCTGGCGGCGACCAGCGGCGCCGAACCCATCCCAGATTCATTGGAAAAAAGTCCCCGTGCAATACCGTAACGCATCGCCAGCATGATCACACTGCCGAAAAATCCGCCGGAAACCGCCCGGAGGCTGAACGCCTCGGTGACAATGAGTTTCAGCGCCGGAAACAGGGTCTGATGGTTGATGCCGATCAGCACAAAACAGCTCAGAATATAACCGGCGGCCATAACGGGGACCAATACATTGCAGACTTTGGCAATGCCGGCAAGGCCTCCGAAAATAATGGCTGAAAAAAGCACCATCTCCGCCAGCCCCACCGACCACGCCGGAACCGGCAGGATCCGGACAGTAAAACTGGCTACGGTATTGCTCTGGACCATGCACCCGATGCCGAAACAGGCAAAGAGCGTGAATACGGCAAAAAGGACCGCCAGCCATTTGCAGTACATGCCCCGTTCGATCACATACATCGCGCCGCCGCAAACCATCCCGTCCCGGCCGACGACCCGGTACTTGACCGCAAGCACCGTCTCGGCATACCGGGTGGCAATCCCGAATACTCCGCAAAGCCAGCACCAGAAAACGGCGCCCGGACCACCATACACCACTGCCGTCGTCACGCCGAGAACATTTCCCGTACCGATGGTTGCCGCCAGCGCGATCATCAGGGCTCCGAAGTGGGAAATGTCTCCCCTTGCCCCCGGGTCCCGGCGAAAGCTGAGCCGGATCCCCATGGGAAGAAAGCGCTGGATGAATTTCAGCCGGAAAGAGAGAAACAAATGACACCCCGCCAGCAGCAGCAGGAGCGGGGCTCCCCACAGAAAGGAGTCAAGGATCTCAATAAATTCAGCGAATGTATCCATGCCTGAATTGCCGGATAAAACGGCTCGCCGGGCCCTGTTTTACACACACCGGGTCCGGTCACCGCCGCTCCGGACCACGCCGAAATACCACATGAAAAGCGCTGCCGGGATGGCGATGAAGAAAGCGAGAAGCCCCATCAGCCAGTGACAGTACACCAGTTCCCCGATTCCGTAAAGCGCCCCGTAAATGGCAATACAGCCGAACACCGACGCCACGATTCCCTGCCACAGAGGTTCCTGTGGATGCTCCGGATTCGACAGGTCCACCCCCGCCCGGGCAGCCTCCAGGCGGACGGCGTTCCAGCCCGGTCCGGCGGGATTGATCTTCCGGCAGAAGCTGTACAGCTGCGGCTTTTCCGTCTGCGGCCCGAGATAACAGGCCAGGACCCATGCCAGCGTAGTCAGCGCCACGCCGCAGACCATTTTCTGGCTGTCGGAAAGCACACAGTCTATAAAGAGTTTGTCATGCACGATGTTGAAATAAAGAGAAAAAGCGAAGGACGCCACCATGGCGGTGATCTCCGCCGCCGCATTGATCCGCCACCAGAACCACCGCATCATGAAGAGAAGGCCCGTCCCCGCCCCGATGGAAAGGAGAATATTGAAGTTGCCCATGGCGCTTTCCATAAAAAGCGCCACCACACAGGACACCGCGATCAGGAGAAGCGAGAAGATCCGCCCGACCAGTACCTGTTCCTTTTCCGAGGAATTCCGGCGGATAAAGCGCCCGTAGAAATCGTGGACCAGATAGCTGGAACCCCAGTTGGTCAAGGTGGACATGGTGGAAACGTAAGCTGCAAAAAGAGAGGCCACGATCAGCCCGAGCCACCCGGTGGGGACCGATTTCAGCATCAGAGAGTAGGCCGCATCGCTTTTGATCTGGCTGGCCGGCAGGACATCGCACAACGCATCGTTCAGAGACTCCGAAGTCGGGAAGACGATCAGCGAACAGAGCGCCACCAGAATCATCGGCCACGGGCGGATGGCGTAATGGAGAAAGTTGAAGAAGAGCGTCGCCCCCGCCGCATGTTCCTCGTTCTTTGCGGCCAGCATCCGCTGGGCAATGAATCCGCCACCGCCTGGCTCCGCACAGGGGTACCAGATGCTCCACCAGAGGATCGTGATGGGGATGATGAAGAGGGCCATCCAGTCCGCCGCCGAAGCGAAACCCATCACTTCCGTCTTGCGGATCTGCCCCATGGCCGAGAGTTTATTCATCATGCCGGAGAGCCCTCCGACTTCCGGGCGGGTCAGCGAGTAATAGGCGGCCACAAAAGTTCCCAGCATTGCCAGAATGAAGAGAAAGAGATCGCTGAACAGCACGCCGCGGAGCCCGGCGGCGGAGGAGAACACCGCCGTAATGATCAGAGCGAAGAGGACGCTCTGAACAGGCGTCAGGCCCAGCATGGCGGCGCCGATCTTGATGGCCGCCAGCGTTGACGAGGCCATGACAAAGATGTTGAAGAAGAGGCCCAAATACACCGCCCGGAACCCCCGCAGCAGCGCGGCGGTCTTCCCGCTGTAGCGAATCTCATAATATTCCAGATCCGTGATCACTTCAGACCGCCGCCAGAGTTTGGCGTACAGAAAGACCGTGAGCATCCCAGTGGGCAGCATGGCCCACCACAGCCAGTTGCCGCAGACGCCGTAATCCCGCACAAAGCCCGCGATCAGGTTGGGTACTTCGGTGGAAAAGGTCGTGGCCACCATGGAAAATCCCAGGAGCCACCACGGCATGGCCCGTCCGCCGACGAAAAAGTCCGCTTTGCTCCGTCCGGCTACTTTGGAACCGATCAGGCCGAATGCTGTTGTCAGCAGAAAGACTCCGCCGATGATCAGCCAGTCAAAAATCGTCAATGCCATCTTCATGAAAAAAATCCTCTGTTCTTCAACAATATGATTCATTTAAGATAGCACCTGAATCGGTTTTTGCAATAAAAAAACGGGGAAAACGGCTGCGAGTTTGCCCGGTCCCCCCACTGCAATCATGGCCGGAAGCCTTAGGATTTATACCGATAGGTTTTGCCGTCTCCGGCAGTTTGTGCAAAATTTGCACGAACTGAATTTTCTGCAAGTTCTCCCGAGGCAAAACGTTCTGCAGATGCCTGGCAACAACCGATCCGGCAAAACCATCCGGGAAGACGGGCGGCTTTCATGATGAGATCCGGCCGTTCCCCGGCAGTTCGAAGAGAAAACGGCCCTATTTCACACTGTCCAGACAGATCAGCTTCATGTCATCGACATAAACCGGTGTCTGAAACTGCCGCGACAATACCCGGATATGAAGCGCGTTGGAGGGTTTCCCGAAGATCCTGTGGTCCGGCGCAGGAGCGGCAAAAGCGACCTCATACCGGAACCATTTGCCCGGCCGGGCTCCCGGCAGGATGTACTCTCTCCACTCATAATTTTTCTGATGGTCATCGTTGAACGGGATCAGCTGAAGCAGAAGCCGCCCGTCTCTCCGGTCACCTTCGAGCCTGTACTTCATGGAAAAGTAATAGACCTTGCCGGCCTGAATGGGCACATCTTCAAATTCCGCCAGACGGTTGACTGCCAGTTTCACGGAGCCTTTGCCTTCAGAGAAAACCTTGTCCGACAGTGTTGTATTCACCTTCAGTTTTGTTCCCGGGAAACCGTTCCTGTCTTCACAGGAACCGTACTTCAGAAGGTTTTGGTGTCCGGGCTCGCCCAGCATAATGCCGAACATGTTCCGGATGGCGGGTAAAAGCTTCGGTTCTGCCATCATTTTTTTCATCCGCTCCCTTACGACCGGATCGTGAGCAAAGGGATGCAGCGTGGAGAGTGCCGCGTAGAAGGTGTTCTGATATTTCTTTCCGCCATACAGATCCAGCCGCTTCACTTTTTTCAGCCTTTCCAGCGCATCCTGAGCCGGAATGACGTTGTCCAGCACCGCCAGAGCCTGTTCCCGGTTTTTCAGAATACCGCTGCATGGCAGAGGTTCGGCAAAATACAATGTCATCAGATCCCTGACAATGGCAAATTCCTTGCAGATGATTTCGATCCGCCGTTTCTGAGCCGGGGTCCTGACTTTTCTGCGGGCACGGTTCAGCAGATCATCCAATTTTTTCAGTTCGCCGTTGTTCAAGGCCCTGACGCAGGTCTGGTCCCCTATGCCCATATAGATGTTATTGACGGAAAGGTACCACGACGACTCTTTGAGTTCTTCCCTCATCCAGTATTTCTGCCAGAAATCATAGAACTCATACAGATCTTTGCCGGCCTCTTCCCCGACGGCATCGTCACACCATTTCTGCAGGAATTTCTTTGCGTCCACATTGATGTTCCAGAAGAGCTCATCTTCAAACCGCTCTTTGGGGCCTTCCAGGGAAGAGTACGCCCCCATTTCCGGATCGGCGGCACGAAGGCCCATCCTGTACAGTTTCCGGTAATACGCAGCCGTATCTTCAAGATAGAACCGGGGGAGACCGCACATCTGCAGCCCGAAATGGTAGTCATGCATGCCGAAGAATGAGGTTTTGGACCGCCATTCCTTCAGCATTTTGTCCCGTTTCGCACCGACCGTCTCATCCCGGAGTGCGGACCATGTTTCAAAGCAGATCAGGGGAAGCAGATTTTTGTGCAGTTTGAAGCTGGGAGGATCGGTCATCTGCAGATAGGTCCCGGTGACCAGGATCAAATCGGGATGATTTCTGCAGATTTGTTCCGCAACGGCGTTGGCCCAGCGGTAATACAGATCCGAGTAGTGTTCGATGCCGATGCTGTTATACTTGTTCCCGGTCTTGAGGACGGCCCTGCATTTTTCGCATGTGCACTGAGGTGTATTGTCGTTGGGGAAGAGCCCCAGGATCTTCAGGTCCGGTTCTTTCTTCAGCAGTTCCTCAATATTGGCAACGGCTTCCGCAACCGTTTCCGGAGCCGAATAACAGGGGTTCCACTGGGAAAAGGCCCGGTGCCGTCTGGGATCCCCCTTGGGACAGGAGTCCGTCAGTTTCATTTTTTTCCCGTTGATGACCGGCATGATGGCTTCCGGCCATTTGTCGGGCGCATACTTGGAAACAGGGAAGATCTGAGTCGGGAAGTTGTGCATCATGCGTTCGTCCCCCTTGAACCAGGAGTGACGTTTGCAGCCGCGCATCAGTCCCCATATCAGCCGCATATGGGGTAAAGACGGCGTATAACTGTCATCTTTGCGGGGCAGTGAAACCGTACTTTTTTCGGGATAATGGATCCATGTATCATCATGGTCCCGCCATAGGTAATTGATCCCCGCATGACGGATCAGGATGGTCCGCAAGCCATACCAGACGGCCCGTTCCGTACCGCGGATCCGCATGGTCCTGCTGTTTGGAAACTCAAAAAGGAACTGATCTTCCGTGGAGGAAGATGCCTTTTTCTCCGTAACCAGTTCGATGCGGTTCAGGGCGGAATTCCCGGTCTCCGTGATGACCGGAAGCGGAGTCCCGGTTACCTTTTTAAGGGCGGAGTTGAAGTCGTCAATATTTTTCCGCATTCCCGGCGACAACGGTTTTTCAGCGCAAAAGGCGGCGGCGGCTTTCCCGTCTTTCACCAGAAGAAACTGCGGGTCTGTTCCTGCAGACAGCAATGCCGCACACAGAAACAGGAGCCATGTGATGAAAGTCTGTTTCATATTTCACTTTCCGGAAAAGAAAAATCTTTTGTTTACTTGATTTTGACCACGATCACCTGATCGAGGAAAAGTTTGTCTTCCCTGGCGGAACCGTCCACATAGTACGGGCCTTGAGCGCGGACAGAGACCCAGTACTCGTATTTTCCCTTGAACTTCGGCAAATAGCAGCCGATGGACCAGTTCTCAAAATAGATCAGGATTCTCTGATCGCCGCTGAGATCAAGTGCATGGGGCAGGGAAGGAATTTTGTACCAGTGATATTTCTCGTCCTTGATTTTGACCCGGGTTGCGGCGATCACGGCTCTGTTGACTTTCTTGTGTCCGGGATCGTAAACTCCCATCAGGACCCCGGGATATTTTTTCGCATTCTTCGCGGGCTCCATGACAACGGATACCTTCTGGTCCGATTCCGGATCCTTGACCCGTTTCCCGATGAAGTGATTGACACGGGAAATGGATTCCTCCGGTACATTTTTCAGCTCATCCGGCAGATCGGAGGCAAGCATGGCGAATCCTGTAAGGCAGGCGAACAACATGACAACTGATTTCATTTTTTCCCTTTCTCTGGTGTTGTTTTCAGTTTTTTTATCATGCACGGCTTGAATCCGATGCAATGCTGTTACCGGACGGTTCCGTTCAGCGGCCAGTAACTGGACTGGGTGACCGTACTCTGGTCAATCTTATACCAGCGAGGATCCTTATACTCTCTTCTGAGCAGCGTATAAACGTGGCCGTCCAAAAAAAACATATTGCACGCACCGAGGGGATCCCCTGCCTGATGCCGGTAACTCATCACGCCGTCCATCCATCCGGCAGAATCCATGACAGTTGCCAATGAGGAAGGATTTTTTATGGAAGTCGTTTTGTAAAAAGCCCGGTTGCCGGAGACACTGGCAAACGTGGAACTTGTCTCGGTGGGACGCATGTTCATGATATAAGTCGTGCCGCCGTTGGCTTTACCGTAGGCGGGATATACCCAGGAAGGACATTTCAGGACTCCCCGCGGATTGGTACCGTAATCATCCGAGGATCCAGCCCTGGCGGAAATGTATCCCATCGTCAGGCCGGGATATTTCTGTCCGTCAAATTCACTGACCATCAGAGTGATCCAGACCTGCTGGACTTTCGAGAAAGCGACACCGCGACCATCAAGGTTCCAGTACCCGATATACCAGTCTTTGAAATCCGCTGCGTAAAACTGAAATCCCAAACCCACCTGACGGATATTGCTTTTGCAGGACGCATTGCGGGATTGCTCCCGCGCCTTGTTCATCGCGGGAAGCAGCATGGCTGCCAGAATGGCGATGATCGCAATCACCACAAGAAGTTCGATCAGCGTAAAATTTCCAGTTTTACGCTTCAATGATGGATGTCCCGGCTCCATTTCATTACGCTGCAGCAAGGGAGAGATGAAAGATACATTTTTATTCATGATTTGGTCCCTTTCTGTTGTTTTGTTGTATTGAGGATACCTCTAAAAATTCAACCGGATGGATTTGCGAGACAATGGGGAAAAAGATGCAAAATGGGATTTTGAG
>DCGO01000011.1:9282-55829 GCA_002314605.1 Lentisphaeria bacterium UBA1776
AAAAGCCGCCGGAATGAATTTTTAGAGGTACCCTTGAATATTGTGCCTTTCATAAGTTGATCATTTCCACGGGTACCGGATCTCCAGAACTTTCCCGCCCTGCTTTGCGGATATTTCAGCGTAAATTCCGGGAATGGTCATCCGGAGACCTTCTTTCAGCGGGATCGGCGGCGGCAAATCCTCCAGCAGCGCGGTGAAAAAGTGATCCTGCATGGCGTAATCCATACCGCCGTGCCCCGTTGCACTGGGATTGTCTGCATAGTCGTAAGGCATCCAGCAGCCGTCGATCTCCACCAGATCCCGGGCTCCGTAAAGCCGGGTGGAATTGTACCGGATTCTGGAAGGAGTGTTCCCCCTGTCGCTCATCTGTTCCACATACCCCTCCGTACCGAAAACCCGGTAGGTGTGACATCCGATCTTCGCCCGGCACCTGCCGTTGCGCATCAGGCGGATCACCACGCCTGAATCCGTCTGGAACTGTGCGCACTGCATGTCGTCTATCCTGAAATTTCCGTATTCCTCATCCGGCGCATGGGTGCCCGTTCCGAAGCAGGAAACTTTCGTCAGATCCTCTTCCAGGATCCCCAGCAGCGGACCGAGGGAATGCGTGCAGTACCGGATCGGGGAAAGCAGTTTGCGCCAGTCCCCGTTTTCCACCATGGCTTTGTAATTGGCCGTACCCGGCATCCACCAGTGGATGTACTCCGCCTCCATGCAGTAGGGTTTCCCGAGGAACCCTTTCCTGTAAAAATCCTTCAGCAGATTGGCGATACGGGATTCATTCGGATTCGCGCCGGTGGAAAACATGGCCCTGGATTTTTTTGCCGCCTCCCAAAGCATATCCGCTTCTTCAAGACTTGCCACAACGGGGATATCGCTGAGGACATTGATGTCGTGTTCCAGCGCTTCTGCGCAAAATCCGGCATGGACGTCCGCCCCTGTTTCGACCAGCAGGGTATTGATCCCGGACTCCTTCAGCATCTTCTCAAAATCGGTGTAGAATTTCACCTCCGGAAATTGTTTTTCCATGGGCTCCGCAGACAAAAATTTTGTTTCGGTCCAGTTTGCCGGATTGAGATCGCAGGCCGCCACCGGGACCACTTTTTCAAAATTCCCCGCCAGCTTGAACAGTTCGCGTCCGCGATGCCCGAGCCCCACAACGCCCAGAAGAATTCTGTCCATTCCCACTCTCCTTTTCCGTCAATGCATTTTCCCGTTTTTCCGGTGAAATATACTTGTATCTGCGGGGAAAAACAATATATTATAATCATACAAAACGAATTAAAAATAATAAAAAAGCAACGCAGCATGAAGAGAAAACGGACCAGAACCATTGAGTATCTGGAGGATTATCTGCTGAATTCTCTGGAGTTTGATCCCCATTTCCCCGGATTGCAGATCCATTCATTCTGCCACTCTTTTTATGAACCCCGGCGGCAGACCTGGAGCAGCGGACCAAGTCCCTACCTTCTGGTCTCCATGATCCTGGACGGAGAAGACACCTGCACCACACCGGACGGGGACCGGGAGGTGCAGAAAACGGACTATTTTTCGGTCACGGACCTGAATTACAGGAATGCATCTGAGGTCACTCATAAACGGGAAAAAACACTTGAGCGATATTTTGTTCTTTTTCACACCAACCGGACCCTTCATGATCTTCTGCTGAATTTTTTTCCGGGAGGACTGCCGAATTTCATCCCGCCATGTCCGGCAAAACTGAAGAGCTGTTTTGAAGATGTCCGCCGCGTTTTGCGCCGTAGCGGCAAAACGGATGGAAACCTGCTTGGCGCCATGGGCTACCGGCTGCTTGCCGAAGCGGCAAATCAGGAACAAACCGTCCATCAGGAAGGCGATGCAATGACTCTGGCATGCCGTTACATCGAAAATCACTTCTGCGATCCGGCGCTGACCCGCGGGGAGATCGCTTCTGCCGTCGGGATCAATCAGAATGCACTGGGAAATCTCTTCCGTACCGCTGCCGGGTCCACGGTGAATCAATATGTGCTTTCGCTGCGGTTGAAAAAAGCCAAATCCATGCTGGAAAATACCAGACTCCCGGTGGCGGAGATCGCCAAAGCGTGCGGATTCCATTACGCCTATTATTTTTCAAGGGTCTTCAGAGAACATACCGGGGTCCTGCCGCGGGAATACCGGTCTTGACGGACTTCCGCCTCTCCAGCGCTCCTGCGCTGTGTTTTTTCCGCGATCCTGATTTGCTTAAAACGTGTTTTGGAGTTATATTGAACAGAAATATTTTTCACTGCAAATCAAGGAGATTTTTGTCATGACTCAACCCTGCTATGTGATCGGTTACGACGTGGGCGGCACCAAACTCGGCATCGGGCTGGCCTCCACCGACGGAAAACTGCTCGGCTCGGCCCGACTCCCCAACAAAGACACCCGGCCAGAAGACGTTCTGCCGGAAACGCTGCGCCTCACGCGGGACCTGCTGGACAATGCGGGACTTTCCCTCAAAGATCTGGCGGCTTTCGGCGTTTCCAGCCCCTACCCCGCCGACCCGGTCAACGGCATCATGACCGCCCCCACCAACAACAAACTGTGGCGCAATGTCCCCATCCGGAAATATTACGAGGACAATCTGGGCATTCCCGGCTGTTTCGAAAATGACGCCAACTGCGGAGCCCTGGCGGAATGGTTCTTCGGGGCGGGAAGAGGATGCAAAGATTTCATTTATCTGACCATGAGCACCGGTATCGGGGCTGGAATCATCGCCGCCAACAAGCTGGTCCGGGGCAAAGGCTTCTGTGCCGGCGAGATCGGCCACACCGTCATCAAAACTGACGGGCGCTACTGCAACTGCGGTCTACGGGGCTGTTACGAAGCATACTGCGGCGGCCGGGCCATAGCCATGCATCTGCAGGCTGAACTGCGCACCATGCCGGACAATATGATGGTGAAAATGGTCAACGGCAATCTGGAAGGTATCGACATGGTGATTTTCGAGAAAGCCGTCCGGGCCGGCGACCCCTATGCCGTGGAGCAGTGGGACGAAATGAGCCGCATAAATGCTCAGATGTTCGGCATGCTCATCAACACATTCAACCCGGAAAAGCTGGTCCTGGGGACCTTTGCCTACGCCATCGGGGACCTCTTCCTCGATCCCATCAGAAAATATCTGCCGCGTTTTGCGTGGAAACAGATGCTGGACGACTGCGAACTGGTCCCCAGCGAACTTGAGCGGGACATTGCCTCCTGCGCCGGAGCGGCGGCCGCCATCAACTGTCTGCAGGAACAGGGGAAACTGGCAAAATGAAAAAACTGACAGCGATCATGCTGGCGGTTCTGCTGGCCGGAGTACTGGCATCCTGCCGGACAGGAAAGACCATCCACGGAGACCCGTGCTACACCCTCTCCGAAGCGGAACTCACCGATATGGTCGCGGTGGCCCGCAAGTCCCTCCGCAAACCCGGGAAAAAACTCACTCCCGAAGAGATCCGGCACGTCATGAACTCGGAACCGGAAATCACGGTCCAGTATGAAGGCGACTGCTGCGGCAAAGTCAAGGTCCACTGGACCTTGCCGGACAAGCATGTTTCCGTGATCTATTCCGGACTGCTGGACAATCCCGCAAAACGGGAGACCATTCTGGAAATCTACCCCAACAGCGACCGGATCATCTACAAGGGCGTTCCGGGGCACAAGGACACCCCCAGCCGGTGAAAGCCCTGATCGTCACCCTGGGCTGCCGCCTGAATACCGCCGACAGCGCACTGCTGACCTGCCGCCTCCGGCAGGCGGGATATGAAATGCTGGCCCCGGACACCCCCAAGGGAACCCCTGACTTGATCGTGGTCAACAGCTGCGCCGTCACGGCGGAAGCCGTCCGCAAGAGCCGTCAGACCGTCCGCCATCTGCGGAAGTGTTATCCCGCCGCAAGGATCGTTGTCACCGGATGCGGCGCGGAAACAGCCCGGGAGGCGTGGCTGCGGGACGCTGCCGCCGATGCGGTCCTCCCGAACCCAGCCAAGCGGGAAACAGATGTTTTGACCGGAAACAGAACCTTTTCCGGCGGAAGCAGTTTTCAGCAGCCCCGGGAAAATTTTTCGGAACATGCCCGGGGAGAGTTTCCGTTCCGCAGCCGGGCATTCATCAAAATCCAGGAGGGCTGCGACAATTTCTGCACCTACTGCATCGTCCCCTTTGTCCGGGGACCGGCCAGATCCCGGGCTTTTGAGGAAGTCCTCTCCGACTGCCGTCACGCCCTGTCGGCGGGCTTCCCGGAACTGGTGCTCACCGGGGTCAATACCGCCTGTTACCGGGACGGAAACCGCCATCTGGGAGATCTCATTTCCGCCATTTCCGGACTGCCCGGAAAATTCCGCATCCGTCTGGGCTCCACCGAACCCGATGCACGCCACCCCGAGTGGCTGCGATCTTTGCGGGGAAATGACCGGATCTGCCGTTTTCTGCACCTCTCCCTCCAGCACGGGAGCGATGTCATTCTCCGGAAGATGAACCGTCACTATTCCGCTTCGGAATTTGCCGAAGTGGCGGCCCTGGCACGGGAAGTGCTGCCGGGGCTCTCGCTGGGAACGGACGTCATCACGGGCTTTCCCGGGGAAACGGAAGAACTCTTTGAAATTTCCCGGACGTTCCTGCGGAAAATGCAGTTTGCCAACACCCATATCTTCCGCTATTCCCCCCGCCCCGGCACCCGGGCGGCGGAATTTACGGACCGGGTCCCCCCGGAAGATTCAGCCCGCCGCAGTGAACTGCTGAAGACCGATGCCGCCCTTGCCGCCCGGAAATTTCTGGAAAGCAAGCTTGATCGCGAAGCGCCGGTGATCTTTGAGGAGGTCCGGGACGGCTTTCTCTCCGGCTGGACAGACCACTATCTGCAGGTGAAGGTCCCGGCGGACGGGACTTTTCCCGTGAGAGAAATCACCTCCGTACTCCTTACCGGAGAAAACGTATCCGGAAAATATCAGGAGTGACCCCGGGTCAGTTTTCAAGCCAGATCCGGGAAATATCGAATACCGGGCCGTCCTTGCAGGCTCTGGCATACGTCCAGCCCTCGGGGGTATCGGCGGCAACTTTCACCACACATCCGAAACAGGCACCCACGCCGCAGCACATCAGGTGATCCAGACTGAGCTCACCGGGGAGAGCGTGGTCTTTCATGATCTTTGCCAGCGCCATCAGCATGGGATGGGGACCGCATCCGTAGAAAAAGAGCTTTTCTCCGGCATGTTCCCGGATCACCTGCTCCGCCAGAGCGGTCACAAAACCTTTTTCCCCCATGGAACCGTCGTTGGTGGCGACTATCACCCGGCAGCCGGCGGCACGGTAGCGGTCCTCCAGGATCACATCCGCTTCACTCCGTGCCCCGATGAGGGCGATGCCGGTTACCGGCATACGGCGCGTCAGCATATACATGGCCGCCGAGCCGTATCCCCCCGCCACCATGACCGGAACCGCTCCGGCAGGCGGCGGAGTGTAGCTTGTTCCCAGAGGCCCCAATAGATCGCACACATCCCCCGGACGCAGTTCAGCCAGACGCCGGGTGCCGGAACCGACCACCTTGTACACCACCGTCACGGAACCGTCCGGCGCCGTGTCGTGAATGCTGAAGGGCCGCCGGAGGATATGAGAGGAACCCTCCTCAATGCGTACATGGACAAACTGTCCCGGCTTCGCTTTTGCGGCGATTTCCGGCGCATAAAATTTCACCCGGTAATAATCCGGCTTCAGAAGTGAATTCGCGGTAATTTCTCCGATACGCATAGATCCGTGTCCTTCTTACAGCAGTTTGGCCGCCAGAGCGGCCAGATCGCTCCGTTCGCTCTTCTTCAGGGTGATGTGTCCGTGGCAGGGATTGCCCTTCAACCGCTCGGAAACATAACTCAAACCGTTGCTGGCCCCGTCCAGGTAGGGGTTGTCGATCTGCCCCGGATCCCCGGTCAGAACGATCTTGGTGCCGTCCCCGGCCCGGCTGATGATGGTTTTCACCTCGTGGGGCGTCAGGTTCTGGGCCTCGTCGATGATCACATAGTGACGCGGGATGCTCCGGCCACGGATGTAGGTAATGGCCTCCAGTTCGATCCGGTTGTTGGCCAGCATGGCCTCCGGGGTCATGTGGTGGCGCTTTTTGGCATCCGCTTCCGAGATCAGCAGCTGAAGATTGTCGTAAATGGGCTGCATCCAGTTGGAAAGCTTGGAATCCTTGTCCCCGGGCAGATACCCGAGATCGTTCCCCAGAGGGATGATGGGACGGGAGACCAGAACTTTTTCATACACATTTTTGTCCACCGTCATATGGAGTGCCGCCGCCAGCGCCAGCAGAGTCTTGCCGGTACCGGCACCGCCGATGAGCGTCACCAGCGGAATCTCCGGATCCAGCAGGAGGTCCAGGGCCATCCGCTGTTCCCGGTTCCGGGGACGGATCCCCCGGATCCCGTCCGGCAGATGTTCCAGAAGCTGGAGTTTCCCGTCCGGCCGGCAGCGGGCAATGGCCGACTGGCGGCCGCCCTCCAGCTGAAATGCGGCAAATTCCTGAGGCAGCAGATTCACTCCGGGAGGCGGCATGACGGTCTTGTGCTGATAAAGTCCGTCGATCCATTCCGATGAAGTGGTGAACTCCTGAAATCCATGATACAGTGCATCCGGATCCGTCTTTTCGAACTCGAAATCCATGACCTTCAGCCCCAGCGCATCCGCTTTCAGCCGGAGGTTGATATCCTTGCTGATGAAGACCACCGGGGCGCCCTCCGCCGCCATGCCCGCTGCCGTGCGCAGGATCCGGTTGTCGGGGGAGTGCTCCGAAAGGTCCGTTTCAAAAACCTGACGAATCCGTTCATTCAGCGTATCCGCTCCCGTGGAGGCCGAACGGACCAGCAGTTTGCCGGTGGCCGTGGGCTGAATGGCGCTCAAGGGGACCCCTTCCCGGAGATTGCCCTGCTGCCGAAGCCGGTCCAGACGGCGGATCACGCTTCGGGCGTTGCGCCCCAGTTCATCCTGATTGCGCTTGAATTTATCCAGCTCCTCCACCACCGCCATGGGGATCACCACATCGTTGTCGTGAAAAGTCACCATTGCCTGAGCGGAGTGCAGCAGCACATTGGTATCCAGCACAAACATCTTCTTCATGGAGCGCCTCCTGAAATCTTCTCCCGGCTACCTGCCGGGCTCTTCCAACTCATTCTGCCGGGCCACCAGACGGTCCCCTCCGTACATCTTGCGGAGTTTCGGCTTCTCGATCTTGCCGGTGGGATTCCGCGGCACCGGAGCAAAAATGATCTTCCGCGGACGCTGATAACGGGGAAGCTCCTGACAGAATTCATTCAGAGCCCCCTCGGTAAGTTCATGATCCGGCTTGACCTCCACAATGGCGGCGGCGATCTCGCCCAAACGATCGTCCGGAAGCCCGATCACCGCCACATCCTTGACGGCACTGTTCCGGCGGATAAAATCCTCGATCTGAACCGGGTAAAGGTTTTCCCCGCCGGTAATGATGACATCCTTCTTGCGGTCCACCAGATAGATGAACCCGTCTTCGGACTCCTTGGCCATGTCGCCGGTAAAGAGCCAGCCGTCCGCCAGAACCTCGCAGGTCGCCTTTTCGTCCTTGTAGTACCGGAGCATGACCCCGGCACCCTTCACCGCCAGTTCGCCCACTTCGCCCCGGGGAACCGGATTGCGGTGTTCATCCACGATCCGGGTCTCCCAGCCGTATCCGGCAACGCCAATGGCGCCCACATGGTCGATATTTTCGATCCCCAGATGGACCGCACCTGGACCGATGGATTCGGAAAGGCCGTAATTGGTATCGTATTCGTGATCCGGAAACACCTGCTTCCACCGCTTGATGAGGCTGGGGGGAACCGGCTGGGCGCCGATGTGCATAAGACGCCACTGGTCCAGTCTGTAATCCTCCAGCGTGATCTCCCGGCGGTCAATGGCATCAAGGATATCCTGCGCCCACGGCACCAGAAGCCACACGATGGTACAGTGCTCCTGGGACACGGCCCGGATGATCCACTCCGGCTTGACGCCCCGCAAGAGAACCGCCCGGCTGCCGGAGATGAGGCTCCCGAACCAGTGCATCTTCGCCCCCGTGTGATACAACGGAGGAATACAGAGAAATGTATCAAGCCTGGTCTGATGATGGTGATGCTGTTCCACTTCGCAGGAGTGCATGAGACTCCGGTGCGCGTGGACAATGGCTTTCGGAAAACCGGTGGTCCCGCTGGAAAAATAGATCGCCGCCTCGTCCTCATCGGCGATATTGATGGCCGGAGCCCGCCGGGAACAGTAGGACACCAAACTTGAATACGGTTCCGCAAAGGAGGGACAATCCTCCCCCACATACAACAGGGTCTTCACCCGGGGGATCCGTCCGCAGATGGCCTCAACCCTGCCGGTGAACTCCGGCCCGAAAAGCAGCACCTCCACGTCCGCCAGATCCAGACAGTAACGGATCTCCTCCGGAGTGTAACGGAAATTGAGCGGGACCGCCATGACGCCGGCTTTCAGAATGCCGAAATAGATGGGAAGCCACTCCAGACTGTTCATGAGGAGGATCGCCACTTTGGTTCCCCTGCGGATGCCCCGGGTCAGAAGAAAATTGGCCAGCTGATTGGCCTTGCGGTCAAATTCCGACCAGGTGATCTCCGAACGGAAACTGTCGTTGGGACTCGGCTCAATGAGAGAATATTCCCTCCAGGTAAGGTGACGGTTTTCCAGTTCCTGGGGATTGATCTCCACCAGTGCCACTTCATTGCCGTAAAGCTCGGCATTCCGCTCCAGAATTTTGGTGATCGGCATCGTTTTTTCCTGTGTATTCAACGTTCATAAATCCATTCCGGCTTAATATACGCTTCAGGGAGAAAAAATGCAAGGATTTTCCCGGAATTTGAGCAAGTTGGTTGACAAATTTTCTGTACCACGCAGTGCAGAACTGCCACGCCGGGCCGCATCCGGACACGGCAGCATGCATGCACCAGTCAACCATCAAAGAAAGGAGATCAAAAGTATGACTCAGCACTCCGGTGATCCGCCCGAACCCGTCCCCGCAGAAACCTCCGGTATCCCGGAAAAAGAGGAGCTTCTCGCACTACGGCGGGAACGGGACGAACTGGTCCTTGAACGGGACCGCATCCAGGGGGAACTGACCGCCGTCAGGCGCCGTCAGGCCATTCAGGAACTTGCAGGGAAACACGGTTTTTCCGACCCGGACTATCTGGATTTTCTCCTGACCCGGGAGAAGATCGCCCCGGAAGACGACGGGGTTGCCGGCTTCATGACCGGTCTGCAGGAGCGTTCGCCGAAACTCTTCCGCATCGCCCTGCATCCCGGCGCCCCGAAACCGGCACCCCGTACCCCGGCGGCATCCGAACGGACAGACCGAAATGCCGAACTTATACGGCAGCTGGAATCCGCTCCCGATTTTTCCCGATGAAATCAACCACCAAAAATAAGGATTGAACCATGCTTTACAGTTACAGTTTTCAGAACCGCAAACGCGATCTGGCCGACATTCTCTCCACCGTGGTGAAGGATGAGCCGCGCTTCATCTCCAATTTCAAGACCGTGGCGGACGCAAGTCAGCGCAAACATGAGTGGCTGGAGGACCAGCTGACCGGCCGGGCCGTCACAGTTTCAGGGGCGGTCTCAAGTCTCGTGTGCCCCGCTTCCGCAACCGACTTGGCCAAGCTGAAAGTGGGGACTTTGCTCGTCAAAGCCAATGATTCCGCCCTCTTCAGAGTCACTGCCATTGCATCGGCCAATTTCACCGTGACCCTGGCTGCCGCCAACGGCTCCTCCTCCACCACCCCGGCCAACGGAGACACCCTCAACATCGTCTCCACGCCCATGGCAGAGGGAAGCAACCACGGCGACGGCGATGAGACCGGCATTGTCGGCAGCGCCAATTACAACTGCACCCAGATTTTCCGCAAGGACATCATTCTGACCGGCTCCACGCTGGCGGTGAATATCTTCGGCAGTGCGGACAACCAGCTGAACCGCCAGACCGCCTTTGCGCTGTCGGAACTGGCCCGGGACCTGAACCGGGTAGCCCTCTTCGGCATCCGGGTGGAAGCGGACAGTTCCAACCGGGGTTCCGCCGGAGGTCTGTACCAGTTCGGCACGGCGGCAGGATGCCTGGCCGTTGACGCCGACGGAGACCGTCTGGACAGTTCCATCATCAACGATGCGGCCCAGAAAATCATGGCATCCGGCGGGGAACCAACCCAGATCCTCTGCAGTCCCGGTCAGGCCCGGGTACTTTCCGGGGAATACAGGAATCAGCTCCAGATCCTCCGCTCCGATGACCGCCGGGGAGCCTATGTGGCCATGATCGTCAACGAGATCAACGGCCGGGGCCTCACCATTATGGCGGATCCGGATGTGCCGGACACGGATGCCTGGGTGCTGGACCCCGCCGGCTTCGGACTCTCCAGTCTCCGGGGCCGGGCCATTGCGGACGAAGACGCCACGCCGAAGGGCTTCGACGGCATCAAGCGCATGGCATTGGGGGAACTCACCTTCGAGTTCAAGAATGCGGCCCAACGGCTCTGCCGGATCCACGGTCTGCAGGCAAGTACCGCTGCACTGAGTGCCATGCGCAATCACGACAGCGCATCCGACAGCGGAGATTCCAGCAGTTCGTCCAACTGATCAAGATGCAGCTTAATTCATAACCATGAGGGGGAAAAGCTTCGGCTTTCCCCCTTTTTTCAGCAAAGGAGTTCAAGATGAGCGAAACAACCGATCTGGCGGCGGCGGACCGCTATTTTGCCGGGCACCCCCAGGGGGAGCGCTGGCGCAAAGAACTGGACCACGAGGCCCGTCTGGGGGCCCTGCGGATCGCGGCACTGGATATCGAATGCACCCTCGGGACCGATTTCATCCCCGACAGCAGTGAAGTGCGTTCGGCGTGGTTTGAGCAGGCGCTGTACCTGGTCAGCCACCCGGAAGCACCGGATGACGGAAGCCTCCAGTCAGAAAGTGTGGACGGCATCGGCTCCCGCACTTATACCGGAAAAAAGCGCTTCCTCGCCCCCCGGGCGGAAAAACTTCTGATGCCTTATCTGGCCAGTCTGGCCGTCCGGCTGATCCGGGGGTGACACATGGATCATTTCACACTTGAAAACTGCGTGGCGGAATTCAAAGACTGCCGCCTTGGAAAAACCGGCGGCCCCCTCCTCTTCCGGCTCCTGCCGGAAACCTTTTCCGCCGGAGAAAACGGCATCTGCTCCATAGCTTCGGCAAAAACAATGACCGTAGTCCTCGGTCTGGAAAAACTTGACGAAGGATTTGCCGCACTGCTGGACCGTCATGGCCGAATCACAGCCATTGCCCCGGAACTTTTCCGGCAGCCGGGGCCGCTCCGGCTCATCCCGGAGGATCCCGCAAAAGGGTCAGTCTGCACCTTTCCCCGGGCAAAGCTTGCAGGCAATACGGAATACGGGATTTTCCCGGGAAGCGGACACCGGCTCATCATGGAATTTACCGTTGAACCGGAAAGCGAAAACCTCCCCTACATGATGTGCGAACACATCTGAAAGTTCCTTACATGAGACTGCGGAGGATTTCGGAAACTGTATCGTCGGAAAACTCCACCGGATTGCATTTCATGCTTCCGGAACGGCAGTTTTTTTCGATAAAGCTGAAGTGTTCCTCCCGCAGTCCGTACTGCCGGAAATTCACCGGAAGACCGCACTGCCGGAGAAGCTCCATGTAACGGGTCAGCGGTTCCGGTCCGAAAAGACTCTCCAGAATGGCGGCATGGGGCATATTGCGCTTCATCACCTCCGGAAAAAGCACCGCGCAGGCAATCCCGTGAGGAACATGACAGATGCTTCCCAGCGGGTGGGCGATCCCGTGGACCGCCCCCAGTCCGGACTGGGCAAAAGCCATCCCGGTCATCATGGATCCTTCCGCCACAAAATTCCGGTCAGCGTGATCGTCCCGGACCGCTCCGGCCAGATGCTCGAAAATCTGCATGGCGGCGATCATGGTGATGGAGCGGGTAAAGGTATTGGCCTTCCGGGATATCGTCGCTTCCACCGCCTGCACCAGCGCGTCAAAGCCGCTGGAGGCCGTCACATCCGCCGGAGCGCCGTAAGTCAGTACCGGGTCCACCAGCACCAGATCCGGCGTCATGGCCGGGTGCCGCAAAGACTGCTTGATGCCGGTCTCCGGATCGCACAATACTGCGTTGGAAGTCATTTCCGCGCCGGTTCCCGCCGTGGTCGGACAGGCGGCGAACCATGCACCCTTCCCCGGAATGGTACGTTTTCCGTAAAAATACTCTTTCACAGTCCCCTCAAGGGGCAGCAGTGCCGCCACGGTCTTCCCCGCATCCAGCACGCTTCCTCCGCCGATGGCCGCCACGGCATCGGCCTTTGCCTCCCGGGCGCAGTCCAGAACCTTCTGCGCATCTTCAATGGGCAGTTCCCCACGGACCGGAGGCGCAGGAACGGCTCCGGGAAGAAGCGAAGAAGCCCATTTGCTCAGGTGTTTCCCCGTCACCAGCAGCACCCGGGTCCCGGCAGGGATCAGCATGGGCAGGGACTGCACGATATTTTCGCCGAACTGAATATTGCCCGGCAGATGAACCGAATAATTCTGCATTGCCAAAATCCTCTCTCTATTCAAGGTGGTCCCGAAGGTATTTCAGGAGATTTCCGGCAGCGGCGGATTCCGCCGTCCGGCGGCCGGTGCCATGCCCCGTGGCCACCAGCCGGTGCAGACGCACCTCAACTTCAAAATCCGGCTGATGCTCCGGACCGGAGATCCGGAACACACTGTATGCCGGGTGCTCCCCCCAGCGTCCCTGGGAAAATTCCTGCAGAGCCCCTTTGGGATTGATCACCTCCAGCATAGCCATGGGATCCGGATAATATTCAGCAAAGAGATCCACAAGAAATTTTCTGGCCGCCGGAAAACCGGCCGCCTGATGCAGCGCGGCCGTCACCGCTTCAAAGAGATCCGCCAGAGTGGATTCCCGCCGGGCACCCCCGGATTCCGCCTCGCCCTTGCCGATAAGGAGGTATTCCCCCAGTCCCAGTTTCCGGGCCAGTTCCGCAATGGCTCCCTCACAGGCCAGCGCCGCCCGCATCCGGGTCAGCACCCCCTCATCCGCGTGGGGATAACGCGCGAAAAGATATTCCGAAAGTGCGATCTCCAGCACCGCATCGCCGAGAAATTCCAGCCGCTGATTGTCGTAATCCAGTTCATGCTCCACAGCGTAGGACCGGTGAGTCAGGGCCTCCCGGAGAACCTCGTCCGGCTGTCCTTCCGGGAAACGGATCAGCTTTTTCAACTGGTCAATGCTTTGCGGCATCTTTTCCGGCATCCTTTCCTGTTTTCAAATCAAACGACCGCATAATATACATCAGGGAAAGCGCAAATGCAACAATCTTTGTCCGTCCCCTTGTTTTCCGGCGGAATCATGGCATATTATGCGCCGGACGGCCGGGTGGCCGCTCTGGAGGAAACATGCAGGAAAATATTGTCATACGGGATGCGTCCCAGCATAATCTGAAACACGTCAATGCGGTAATCCCCCGCAACAAACTGGTGGTCATCACCGGGCTGAGCGGATCCGGCAAGAGTTCGCTGGCCTTTGACACCCTCTATGCCGAGGGGCAGCGGCGCTATGTGGAGAGCCTCTCCGCCTATGCCCGGCAGTTTCTCGACCGTCTCCAGAAGCCGAAAGTGGAACACATTGACGGGCTCTCTCCGGCCATTGCCATTGAACAGCGGACGGCGGGGGGGACCCCCCGCTCCACCGTGGCAACCGTCACCGAGATCTACGACTATCTCCGGCTCCTCTACGCCCATATCGGCCACCCCCACTGTCCCGACTGCGGCAAAGAACTGGAACCCCAGTCGGCCCAGAAGATCGTGGAAATCCTGCAGGCCCTCCCCCCGGACCGGAAAATGATCCTTCTAGCCCCGGTCGTCAGGGGAAAAAAAGGCGAACACCGGGAGATTCTCCAGCAGCTCAAAAGCGACGGCTTCGTCCGGGCCCGCATCGACGGAAAGATCGTCACTCTGGACGATTACGGCGACAAAATTCCAGGCAAGACTCTCCGCCATACCATTGAAGCGGTGGTGGACCGTCTGAAAACCGGTTCAAATGATGCCGCGCGGCTGACCGACTCGGTGGAAACGGCCCTCCGCACCGGAGGGGGAATCCTTACCGCCATGGTGGAACAGCCAGACCACAGTTACCGCGAAGAGACCCACAGCGAAAAACTCGCCTGTCTGGACTGCGGCAAAAGTTACGGGGAACTGAAACCCCGGAACTTTTCCTTCAACTCCCCCTATGGGGCCTGTCCGGAATGCAACGGCCTGGGATTTCTGCAGGTCATGAACCCGGAACTGGTGATCCCTGACCCGGACTTGAGCATCCGAAACGGGGCCATTCCGGGCTGGCGGAGGGGGCCCCGGCACCTCATTATGTACTACAACATGCTCCTACGCAAGATCGCGGAATATCTGAACGAACCGGACATGCTGACCACCCCCTTCGGCAAACTGCCGGAAAAAGTGCAGCATTATCTCCTGTACGGAAGCGGCGGCGAGCCTCTGGAATTCACCTACCGCATGCATGGCAGAAGTTACCTGTGGAGCAAGCCCTTTGAGGGGATCCTCGAAAATCTCCGGCGGCGAATGCTGGAAACCGAATCGGACTCCGTCCGGGAGCGTCTCCGGGAATACCTGATGCCGAAACTTTGCCCGGCATGCAAGGGGAGCCGCCTCAATCCGGTGAGCCTCGCGGTCGCCGTGGGCGGCATCGGCATCGACAGATTCAATGCCATGTCCGTGGGAGAAGCCCTTGACTTCATGAACAAGCTGGAACTTACAGAGTCAGAGCGGGCCATCTCCGCCGATGTGGTCAAGGAGATCCGGAACCGGCTGAAATTTCTGAACGATGTGGGCTTGAACTACCTCTCTTTGGACCGGGTGAGTTCCACGCTGTCCGGCGGCGAGGCCCAGCGCATCCGGCTGGCCACGCAGCTTGGCTGCGGTCTGGTGGGGGTTCTCTACATCCTTGACGAACCCAGCATCGGGCTTCACCAAAGAGACAATGACCGGCTGCTGGACACCTTGGAGCACCTCCGGGACATGGGAAACACCGTTCTGGTGGTGGAACATGACCTGGATACCATCCGCCGGGCGGATTTCGTGATGGACATGGGGCCCGGCGCCGGCCGCAAAGGAGGGGAACTTATTGCCGCCGGGACGCCGGAAGAAATCCAGACTTGTCCCCGCTCTCTTACGGGGGACTATCTGGCGGGACGGCGGAATCTTGCGGTCCCGGCAAGGCGCCTTCCCGGCAACGGCAAATTCATCCGCATCCGGGGGGCCGAACACAACAACCTCAAAAATGTGGATGCGGACATCCCCCTGGGGACCTTCTGCTGCATCACCGGCGTATCCGGCTCCGGCAAGAGTTCTCTCGTGAATGAAATTCTGGTCCGGGAACTCAACCGCCGTCAGGGCATTCAGGACCTTCCTCCCGGGAAATGCCGGAGCATTGAGGGACTGGAAAATATCGGCAAGGCCATCGTCATTGATCAGAGCCCCATCGGGCGGACTCCCCGCTCCAATCCGGCCACTTACACGGATGCCTTCGGTGCCATCCGCAATCTCTTCGCACAGCTTCCGGATGCAAAGATCCGGGGCTATACTCCGGGCAGATTCAGTTTCAACATCAAGGGAGGCCGCTGCGAAGAGTGCAAGGGCGACGGCATCCGCAAGATCGAAATGCAGTTTCTCTCCGATGTCTATGTGGAGTGTTCCGTCTGCCACGGCAAGCGGTTCAACCGGGAAACCCTGGGGGTACGCTACAAAAAACAGAGCATCGCCGATGTGCTGGATATGACCATCAATCAGGCGGCGGAGTTTTTTGATGCCGTCCCCGCCCTTGCCCGCAAGCTGGACACCCTCCGGGAAGTGGGGTTAGGATACCTCCAGCTGGGACAGCCGGCCACCACCCTGTCGGGCGGCGAGGCCCAGCGGGTCAAGCTGGCGGCGGAACTTGCCCGGATCCCCCGGGGACACACCTTGTACATCCTTGACGAACCCACCACAGGACTGCATCTGGCGGATATCGAACAGCTGATGAAGGTCCTTTTCCGTCTCCGGGATCTGGGAAACACCATTCTGGTCATTGAGCACAATCTGGATGTGATCAAGTGTGCGGACTACATTATTGACCTGGGTCCGGAAGGGGGCTCCGCCGGCGGCACCATTGTCGGCTGCGGCACCCCGGAGGAACTGGCGAAAAACCGGAAATCCTACACCGGAAAGTACTTGAAGAATTATCTCTGAAAGAACTTTATTTCCCGGAAAAAAACCGCAGACCGATGATTCCGGAAACGATCATCAGGAGACAAACGATCCGCCCAGCCGCCGCCGGTTCACGGAAGAGTATGATCCCCGCGACCGCCGTCCCCAACGCGCCGATCCCGGTCCACACGGCGTAAGCCGTCCCCACGGGCAGATCCTTCACAGCCAAAGCAAGCAGCCAGACACTGACCCCCATGGCGACAAACGTGACCGCCGCAGGCAGAAGCCTGCTGAACCCTTCACTGTATTTCATGGCCACGGCCCAGACCACTTCACAAAATCCGGCGGCGACCAGCAGGATCCAGTTCATTGCCGGACCGCTTCCCGGGACGGGTGATGCAGCAGGATATTCAGCAGCACCGCCAGCCCCATGACCCACGGGTAATAGAGTTTCCCCACCACTTCCAGCGCGGACACCGGGATCTTTGACGTCTGCGCAATTCCCATGGCGATCAGCACCTGGGCCCCGTATGGCAGGAGCCCCTGCATCACACAGGAAGCCGTATCCACGATCCCTGCGATCCGGCAGGGGTCGCAGTGATAACGCTCTCCCAGATCCCTGGCAATGGGCCCGGTTACCACAATGGCCACCGTGTTGTTTGCCGTAAAAACATTGACGATCCCGGTCAGAATGAAAATTCCCGCCTCCGCTCCCCGGCTGGACCGGATCATGCCGGAGATCCGCCGGAAAATGTATGCAATCCCGCCGTTGCTGCGGATCACCGCCAGAACACCGCCGGCAAGCAAAGCCACGATCATGGTTTCCGACATGCCCATAATGCCTTTGCCGCAGGTGTCCAGCGCCTCCCAGCCGGAAAGAGTCCCGGTCATGCGCCCGATCAGACAGGCGGCGGCGGTCCCGCCGAAAAGCAAAATCACCACATTGACTCCCGTCAACGCCAGAATGAGGATCAGAATATAGGGCACTACGGTCAGAAGGTGGGTCCACGCCACCGGTTCCAGTGCCGGGGGCCGCTCGCCGCAGCTCCGCCCCAGCACAATGTACCACCCCAGCACCAGGAGTGCCGCCGGAAGAACCATCCGGAAATTGACCGCGAATTTATCCTGCATGGCCACATTTTGAGTCCGGGTGGCGGCAATGGTCGTATCGGAAATCATGGAAAGATTGTCCCCGAACATGGCTCCGCCGACCACAATGCCAAGCACCGCTGCAGGCGATAAGCCGAGGGATGGCAGAAGCCCAAGCGCAATGGGCGTCAGTGCCGCAATGGTCCCGCAGCTGGTCCCGATGGCCAGCGAGATCAGTGCCGCAATGATGAAGATGCCTCCCGGCAGAAATCCCCCCGGCGGAATGCAGTGCCGGGTGATCAGCACCGCCGCATCCACCGCCCCCATGGCTCTGGCCACCGAAGCAAAAGCGCCGGCAAGCAGAAATATAAGACACATCAACATGATATTGCCATCGCCCATGCCGGAGGTGAAACAATCCACCTTGTCGGAAAATTTCTTTGCCGGGTTCTGCAGCAGCGCCACGCCTCCGGCGATCAGAAATGCCGCCGGCATGGGCACCCGGGAGAAATCCCCGGCCAGCAGTGACAACCCGAGATACAGCACCAGAAACACCCCGAAGGGAATCAGTGCCGCCCAGCCGGGGATTGTCCCGGCACCTTCAATTTGCTTCATCTTAATCCTCCCTGGGACTGAAACGGTAGATGGACTGCAGAATCCCCAAAGATGCCAGAGTCGTGATCATGAATGACCCTCCGTAGCTGATAAGGGGAAGCGACAACCCGGTGACCGGAGTGACTCCGGTGGACATGCCGGTATTGATGAATATATGGACAAAAAGCATGGTCGCAGTTCCCACGGCAAAGTATCTGCCGTACGCGTTGCCGCAAATGAGAGCCGTCCGGAAAATGGAATAGAAAAGCATCAGATACGCCCCGAAAAGCACCATACATCCGAAAAATCCCGTCTCCTCGGCGATGACGGCAAAAATGAAATCGTTGTTGGATACCGACTGCGGCAGAAACCCCAGCTGGTTCTGGGTCCCCTGACCAATCCCTTTGCCCCACAATCCCCCGGACCCCACTGCTAGAAGCGCCTGGTGACGGTTGTAGCCGTACTTGAAGAGATCCCGTTCCGGATCGAAAAAAGTCAGCATCCGCTCCCTCTGATAATTGTGCAGAAACGGGTGGATCCCGGGAAAGGATATGGTCACCGCTCCGGTGGATGGGTGGACATCCCGTCTGGGCCAGAATTCGTTGCCGAGCACCACCAGAAAAATCACCAGACCGGCCCCGGCAAGCCAGGCGATGAGCTTCCGCCGGATCCCGGCGGTGAAGATGATCGCCGCACCGATCGGCGGCAGCACCAGTGCGCTCCCCAGATCCGGTTCCTTCAGAATAAGGAAAAAAGGCACCCCGATCAATCCGGCTGCCAGCAGGATCCGGCTCCATTGCGGCGGTTTCCGGCTCCGGGAAGAAAGGGTTTCCACCGGCTCAATGGTGAACATCCGGCTGGAAAACAGTCCGGCCAGCATGAAGATCAGGGATAACTTCATGAATTCAGATGGCTGCAGCCGGAAATGCACACCGGGAACCGTGATCCAGCGCATGGCGCCGCCGCCCCGGGTGCCGATAAAAAGCACCGCCACAAGAAGCCCGATGCAGACCGGGTAAAAGATCAGAGACAGCCCCGCCCACTTCCGGTAATCCGAACAGGCGAGGATCCCGTAAGACACCATACCGATGGCGATCCACTGAATCTGGCGGAAGAAATACCCTCCCCCCCCCGGAACGCCGCTCTGAACGCCGGTGGAGTGGATAAAGACGACCCCGATGACAAGCAGGACAGCCAGCGCGCCGATCTGCGCAAAATCAACCGCAGAGAGCAAACGCGCCGGTGACCAGCCGCCTGTCCGGAAGCGGTTCATGCCATTCAGCGGACTTCAAATGTCTGGTCCCGGCGGGGACCTACGGACACAATGGCCACTTCGGCATGCACCAGTTCCGCCAGACGGCGGAGGTACTTCTGCGCATTCACGGGAAGCGCCTCAAAACTCCGGGCATCTGCGGTGGAGCACTGCCAGCCAGGCAGAGTTTCATAAACCGGCTTGACCCGCTCCAGATCCAGCGCCGACGCCGGCAACTGGGTGGTCTTTTTACCGTCCAGCTCATAGGCGACACAAACTTTGAGTTCCGGCAGATCATCCAGCACGTCCAGCTTGGTCACCGCCAGCTTGTTGACACCGCTGATCATGCAGCTGTAACCGGAGGCCACGGCATCAAACCAGCCGCAGCGCCGGGGACGGCCGGTGGTGGCGCCGAACTCTCCGCCCACATTGCGGAGGGCTTCGCCGGTGGCATTCAGCTGTTCCGTGGGGAAAGGTCCCTCGCCCACCCGGGTGGTATAGGCCTTCAGCACACCCCACACATCCCGTACTTCACGGGGGGGAATACCGGCACCGGAACAGGCGCCTCCGGAAACCGTGCTGGAACTGGTGACAAAGGGATAAGTCCCGTGATCAATGTCAAGCAGTCCCCCCTGGGCCCCTTCGCAAAGGACATTTTTTCCGGCGGAAAGCATGGCATTCACCGAATAAACCGTATTGCGGACAAAGGGGGCCAGATACGCCGCCGCTTCCCGGATCCGGGCCCACTCCTGCTCAATATCCATCTCCGGCTGGCCAATGGCTTTGAATCTGCGGTTGTATTTGGCCGCCTGAGCACGGAAGAGTTTCTCCAGATGTTCCGGGCGGGTCAGCTCAATGCCGCGGATACCGCAGCGGTCCGCCTTGTCGGAATAAGCCGGTCCGATCCCCCGCCGGGTGGTCCCGATCTTCACGGTGGCGCCGTCTTCGCCGATGGCATCCGCCCGCTTGTGATATTCGAAGATCAGCTGGGCTCGGTCGGAAAGTTCAATATTGGACACATCCAGCCCGCGGCGGGTCAGATCCTTCATCTCCGCCATCAGCCCCGGCACATCCACCACCACGCCGTTGCCGATAATGCACTTGACCCCGGGACGGAAGATCCCGGAGGGGACCAGGTGCAGAACATATTTCTGATCGCCGATCTCCACCGTGTGACCGGCATTGTTGCCGCCCTGAAACCGCACCACCATATCGACATTGCGGGTCAGCACGTCAATAAGTTTTCCTTTTCCCTCGTCCCCCCACTGGGTCCCGATCAGAATATCGGCAGGCATTTTTGGCTCCTCCTGTAAAAAACAAACTTAAGCTTTACAATACATGTTTTTTGAAAAAAATCAACTCTCAATCCACATTCCGCAACTCTTCCGTACAAAAAGCACCGGGAAAGCGGGACGCTCCGGTCCGCTTTCCCGGAAAGAAGAAGATTCCGGTCAGTTCAGACGGCCTGCATGGGGCAGCCCGTTGTTCTGGGATTCGCCTTCCGTCGGCATGTACGGCGTACCGTCGGGATTGATCAGTCGGCAGGTGATGAAAATCAGCAGATTGGTCTTGGTTGCCGAGGTGTAACGGCTCTGAAAGAACCGTCCCACCAGCGGCAGGTCGCCCAGGATCGGGATCTTGTCCAGCAGAACCGTGCTCTCATCGCCGATCACACCGCCCAGCACAATGGTCTTGCCGTCATTGACCGTCACCGTGGTATCGATCTCCCGTTCGGCAAGAATCGGTTTCTTCATGGTTTCAATCTCGCCGCTCATGGATTTATTCTCGTAGAACTGCCAACCGACCTGAGTACGGATCTTCGGCTTGACCTGGAGCGTGATCTTCCGCTGACGCTTGTTGACCTTCGGCTCCACATCCATAAGTACACCCAGATCCGTGGGATCCTGGAAACTGGGCATGGCACCCTTGTAGGTATAGGTCTGAACCGTGTTCCCGCCGGTAGTGCTGGAAGAGTTGCTGCTGTTGGTCACGGTTTCACCGGCATCGTACTCATCCACAAAAGGCTCCTTCCGGACCATTTCAATATGGGCCGACATCCCGGACATGGTGATGATCCGCGGCGATGCCAGGAAATCCGATGAATTGAGCCGGTTCTGGGCATTCAGGATAACCGTGTAATCCAACCCGTCCTTGCCGCCTGAATTCCCGATGACTGTCACGGTGGGAGGCGTCGCGGAGGCGTCGTAAGCACGCAGCTGATTGGCCCCTAAACTGCTGAAGGAAAGACGGTCCGGATCGGCATTGCCGCTGTTGAAGCTGAAACTGTACTGAAAACCCAGTTCCTTCAGATTGTCCTGGCTCACTTCCAGAAACTTCGCGGTGATCTCCACCAGGGGCTCCCGGTCCGCCTGAAGCTGTTCCAGAAGCTCCTGGATCCGGTTCAGGTTGTCTGCAGTATTGGTGACCACCAGACGGCTCAGAAGCGTCACATAGACGATCTTGGAATTCTGCGGAAACGGGATGCCCCGGTCCTTGAAGAAACTCATCAACGCAGATTTGTCATCCGGATTGGTATCCATGAAAACCGATTTTTCCACCGGAAAGATCTTGGTCTCCATATCTCCCAGCGCCACATTTTCCGGCGCAAGCACCACAGCGTGAGAGTCAATGCGCATCCGCAGTTTTGCCTCCCGACACAGAAGGCGCAGCGCATCCTCCAGCGAACGCTTGCGGATGTTCATATTGACCAGCACGCCGGAAGACTCTTTGGCTTCGCCCTCGTCGCCTTCATCCCCTTCCTCTTCCCCTTCGTTATTCTGAGCCGCAGCGGGGGCGGGCGCGGGCCCGGGGGCGGGCGCAGGCGCAGGAGCCGCATCCGGGCCACCGGCGGCATCCGGATTTTCCGGACTGGCGGCATTCTGGGCATTGGGACGGCGAAGGAAAATATTCACCCCGCCCCCCTGGGGATCCGCAATCCGGCTGGCCTCCTGCAGCGCCCGGACCACTGCGGGGACCGAGGAGCGGTCCACCCGGAAATTATCCAGAATGATACTGCGGAGTTTCTTCTCCAGTTCTGAACGCACGTCCACATCTTTTTCGATGACTTTGGCGGTCTGTTCGGACGCATCCTTGACTTCGGCAACGCCGGGGACCGCCCAGCGCCACTCGGTTTCGGTGACCAGTTTCCGGTGCTCCACCTGATAGCGGGTATAAGCCACCTTGCGGCTCAGATTATTGACACTCTTGAGGTCATGCAGCGCTGCGGCATTATAAGGGTCGATCATCAGCACACTGCTGAATTTCTGGGCGGCATCCTGATACCGTCCCGCCCGGGACAGCTCCTGTCCCTGGCGCAGAAGCACCTGGATCCGGTAGGCCTGCAGTTCACGGTCCGGCAGCAGTGCCTCTTCTCCGGTTTTTTCCCGCATGAGAGCGGCCGCCTTGCGGCGCTCCAGTTCCGCGATCTTCGCCTTGGCACGGTCCTCCGCTTCCGGATAGAGCTTGATGGCTTCCTTCAGTGCTTTGGAGGCAGCATCAAAATCTTTTGACTGCATGCTTTTTTCCGCAGCGGCAAACTCCTTTTCCGCCAGCTGGAAATAGCATTTGCGGATCTGTTCGTCGCAAACCCCGGCCCGGTATTCAAATTCCGGCGTCCGGTACCGCTCAAAGAGCGCCTTGGCCTCCAGGTATTTCTGGACGGCATCCAGATACCGGTCATCCAGATACAGCTGATTGCCTTCGCGCATCAGTTTCTCCGCCTGACCTGCCGGCTGCTGGACCTGAAGAGACTGCCTGGCAAGAGACCCCCGTTCAACCGGCGTCGGCTCCGCCGCTGAAAGTCCCGCAGCAAAAAGGAGAGCAATTCCTGAGATCAACCCTATTGTCTTCTGTCGCATTTTCTGTTCTCCGGGCTAAAATTATCTTCTGAATTCCGGCAGGTCCGGACTGACATTCTGGTTAAACGGCATACCGCTGTTGTTGACCAGCCGGGCCGTGACAAAAATCAGCAGATTGGTGTTTGACTGAGTGCTTGCCTGAGTGGCAAAAAGCCGCCCGATCCCTGGAATATCCCCCAGAATCGGCCAGCGGTCATAAAGAGTCTTGGTGCTGTTCTGGATCATACCGCCCAGCACAATGGTCTCCCCGTCCCGGACCTTGACCGTCACATCCATTTTGCGCACCCCCAGGATGGGCATCCAGACACTGTAGGTATTGCTCCATGTCGGGGAGTACTTAGGGTCGCCGGTGGAATCGAAATTGATGTACCCGTATTCCATTTTGACCGTATCATTGGTCTTGCCGAGATACGAAACCACCTCGGGGTGCAGCTCCAGCGTAATGGTGGAGTTGTCCGGATCCACCTGGGGACGCACCTTCAGAATGATCCCGATATCCGTGGGGGAGTCGCCCCACTCCGGATTCGGGGCGGTGGCGTTCACCGTAGTTCCGCTGGTCTCGATTTCCGGAGCTTCCCAGTCTTCCGGGAAGTAGTAGCTCTTGGTGGTTTTGATTGATGCCTCTTCCCCGTTGCTGGCAATGATCTTCGGGGCTGAAAGAGTCTCCGACCGGTCGTTCTGGTTCATGGCATTGATGGTCAGAGAAAGATCCATATCCACCCCCTTGATCAGCCCGTTGCCAAGGTTCGGCAGAAGTTTCAGATCCTTGACCAGTGCCACATCCTTGGCGGTATCGCCGAACCCGTTCAGCGCATTGCTGTTGCGGAGCGGACTCTGGGTCGTCGTAATCCATCCGTCTTCAAGCGTGGTGGTGGAGCTTGATGAACCAGAACGCGACATGGAAAACGACCAGTCGAAACCCAGCTCCTGCAAGTCGTTCTCCGCGATCTCCACAAGCTTCACCTCCACCTGAATCAGCGGGGTCTCCACCGAATCCATCTGCCGCAGAAGATTCCCAAGACGGCTCAAATTCTCCACCGTATTGGTCACCCTCAGACGGCTCCCGCGGGGTTCGTAGGAAACCGAGGCATCCCCCTCAAACGGGATCCCCCAATCCGAAAAAGCCGCCTTGAGCTGTTCCGGTTTGATCTGATTCTTGCGGATCCCGGTATCGCCGGAAAGCTCGCCTTCGTCCCCCTCGTACGTCTTTCCTTCATTCAGCTTTCCAAGCTTCGTTTCCTCTTCCTTGCCGCCGCTCTTGCCGCCGCTCTTGCCGCCGCTCTTGCCGGAAGATGCCTCCGGCGCGGCACCGCCGTCTTCTCCGCCGCCGGCCCCTCCCCCGGTGGCCTCATCCGTGATCCGGTTGATGAGCTCGGTACGAACTGAAAAATATCTTGTGGTCATATTGTCCACCGAAGTACCGATGGTCACGCCATGAGCATCAATGGAGTATTTCAGCCCAAGATCCTGACAGATGTAGCGCAGCGCTTCGCTCAGCGGAATGTTGCTGAACTTCACATTGACTTTGTTCAGACGCTTCTTTTCCGCATCCGTCAAGGCAATACTGAAATTGACGCCCTCGTGCTGGGTGTCATAGGTCCGGCTCCGGGAATTCAGGAGATTGATCACCCCGTCAATATCCGAATCCTGGATCTCCAGCGTCGTCATCACAATCCGGTCCAGACGCTCCGCCATATCCGAAGACGGCGCACTGACCTGCTCTTCCTTGCGGTCCCCGGCATCCTGCTCGGTCATCACCGGCTCCACCCAGTGCCAGGCATTGTTGGCCAGCATGCCCATGATATCCGCCTCATGACGGGACTCTCCGGCGGTGTACATTTTGTTGTAGATCCGCTTCAGCATGGAAGTCGCGTTCGTGTCAAAGGGGTCAATCAGATAAATCTTTTCCAGAGAATCAATGGCCTGTCCCAGTTTTTTCTGCTGGATATAGGTATTGGCCATCCGCATCAGCTTCTCAATCTGCTGCCGGTTCTGCGCGTAGTTTTTGTCAAACCGCGGCAAGGCAGATTCCTGCTCGACTTTGGTCGTTCTCGCCCGGGCCTCGCAGTCGGCAATCAGCTGCTCGACCTTTTTCCCGAAAGCCTCCGCATTTTTCTGCCAATCGGCATAAAGATCTCCGGGAACCGCCAGCACTTTGCGGCCTTCACGCGAAACATACACCCGGGAGGAAAGCCGGTTGCGATGGGTCCATGCCGAAGAAGCCACCGACTGTGCGGCCGCATAGTCCCCCTCATCGTACTTCCGGCGGGCCTCGTCGTAAAGCGCGGAGGCCCAGGCCATGCAGAGATTCCGGTATTCCAGCAGGAAATCCGCGTAGAGATTCAATGAAGCACTGCCGGGGATCTTCTCCAGTTTGGCCAGCGCCTGATCCATTTTTCCGGCGGCTTTTTCATACCGCTCCGCCCGCCACTCAGATCCGGCTTCCTCCATAAGTTTCCGGGCGGCAGAGATCTCCCCCTCCCGGAGACGGATCAGCTTTTCCTGCATGTTTTTCAGCTGGAACTCCGCATGAGTCAGCACCCTGTCGGCACCGCAGCAGACCGCCGCGCTCAGGAGTACAACACCGGCAGCCATCCGGATCCGATAACACCCCAAACTCGTGGATCGTATCATTTTCTTCACCCTATATTACCTGCATGAAATCCATATCGCACCAGGCTCACTGCTTCGGGTCCTGCGCCTCGGCGGAAACCGACTGATTCCGGATCCGTTCCGCCTCCGGGATCTTCCCTTTGACCGTGATCGGTTCCGGTATATCTTTCCCCCGGTGACTTAAGATCACCTGTGAACTGGTCTGATTGACACTCTTGATGACATACTTTGTCCGTCCGCCTTTGCCGCGGCGGCCCACGGTGATCTCCCGGCGGGCCCCCATGGGAGGATACTCCCGCCCGGTCCCGATATCCAGCAGAACCACCTTGGCATCCGGCGTATAGACGTCTTTGCCGATCTGCATGCGGATCCTGGTCCCGTTGTCCGAAGCCAGATCAATGCAGGACTTATCCAGAACATTGCCGTGCTTGTCCTTGGTCTTGCGGTCAAGCGTGATATCCATGATCTTGTAATAACTGTCTTCAATCTTCACCAGATTGCCCAGCATCTCAAAATTGGTGTTCTCGATCTCCCCGGTCTTGAGATTGATGATGTTGATCTGAACATCCCAGGTCTTCTTGTCATCGGGATTTCTCGCCATGATCGCCTTCAGCTGCATGGGCAGCTTGACTTTCTCGATGGATTTCACCACCAGGCGGTGCCACATGGGCGGATGGCTCCCTGCCCGGGACATGTCGGTCCCCTGCCGGTATTCGTACAGGTTCGAAAATCCGTCGCCGTCCATATCGTCCAGCACGTTGGCCGGGTCATTGACCGGCAGACCGTACCGCTCTTTCAGCCGGTGGGGAATGCCGCAGCCGTCCGGGTCCTCGGCCGTCACCGCACCCCGGCGGAACATGACCTGCTTCGGCGGCGCAACCAGCTTCTTGTGACACCAGGGACAGCCCTCTTTTTCATTACCGAAAAAATACAGCGGGATGATCCGCTCACACTCTTCATGTCCGCAGCGGGCACCGCCAAAAGTCACCACCAGATCCGAACAGAACTGCTGGTACCGTCCCGGTCGCGGCGTGCTGACAGCCCAGGGTTTCATCCCGTAAAGGTTCTTTGCCAGATCAAAATCCGGATCCTTTTCGTCACAGGCTTTGTAGTCGGCCGTCATCTTCGGGATCTTCAGATCATCCCGGGTCACGTTGCTGGGCCCCTTGATGATACTGGCAAGATAAAGCATCGAACCGATCAAAAGCAGGAGCAACCCGGCCAACACGATCTTTTCATAATGTTTCTTGAAAAATTCCACAGTAATCCTCCGTCACCGACCTATTACTCCAGCTCCGGCTCCGCAATGAAAACATAATCGACATCGAATACTGCTTCGCAGTTCCTGCTGTCGCCGAACAGAATCTGCCCGTATCCGGTCCGCTGGTGATACGGTTTCTTCATCTGCTCCGCACGGATCTGCTCTGCGGTCTTTGCCGGCTTCGCCTTCCCGTCCGGATCTGCGGCGGACGCCGCTTCGGGAGCGGGACGCGGTGCACCTCCCCGCCTGGAGGACGCCGCCGCTTCATTTCCGGCAGCAGCCGAAGAAGCATCGCCGCTGCTGCTACGCTGGGACTGCAGCTCCTCCTGCCGGCTCAAAAAGACCTCGCGGGCGCCATCCCGGTCCGCATACAGGAAAATACTGCGGATGATATACATGCGGTTTTCCGCCGCAGCATCATTCAGATTTTTCGCGAAGGCACGGATATTGGCAATCTCTCCGGTCACGCTGAAGGTATAGTGGTAAGCCGTATAGCGCCCCGCCTGCTCGCCCTCCAGCTTGCGGATGGTGAAACTGTTCAGGGCGGAAAGCCGGTTCATGACCATTCTCCGAACCAGATCTCCGATCACTTCCCAGTTCTTGACAATGAAAACAATCTGGCCCGGCTGGGGATTGTTTTTGTAGTCGAATCCGAAATTGACAGCCGGTCCCAGAACTTCGAGTTTATCCGTACTCTTGTCATCATCCGGCGTGGCATCCGGGGGAAGATCCGCATCCGTTTTTTTCGGCGGATCCCCGGGACGGGGCGGAGGATTGCTGCACAATTCCAGCATCCAGTCCTGCATGGGAAGCATGAACCGCTGCTTGAAACGCTCCGGATGATTTTCAAAATTCCGGGGCACACCCAGCACGGACAGGAGAATGTCCGGCAGATTATCCTCGTTCAGAACTTCCACGGTCAGCTTCTGATATTCCTTTTTGAAAGCCTGAACGGCTTTGTTCCAGCGTGCCTGTCTCTGCGCCGGAGTCAGTTTAAGTTCTGCAGCCCAGTCCCGATCCGGGATCATGCCGCGGCTGAACCGCTGGTAAAAACTCAGCCGTCCGCCCTGAAGCTTGCGGTCCGCATCCCCTTCCCAGGCAGCCTTGAAATTTTCCTTGAATTTGTCTTTTTCCACGCCGAGCTCCGTCAGAAAAGCATTTAAAGCCGGAGTCTTGATCTGCCCGAAATGCGGCAGAAGTTCCGCTGTTTTCCGGCGGAAGAATGCAACGTCGCGCCGCATCGGCGCCTCGTTTTCCTTGACCGGCCGGGGACGCTTGTCCAGTTTCTTGATCTCGTCCCGCAGCTTTTCCGCCTGCTCGAAAAAGCTGTACATCCTTGCATGGCTGAGTACGGCCAGAACCAGCAGCACCAGTGCACCCGCAATGGTGCACCCCAAAACCACGAACAACGTCAGATTGTTCTTAACAAAACGATTCATGCCGCGCCGTCACTTCCTGATTGGAGTTTTGAGTTTCAATGTCACAATGAAGGATTTCAGCCCGTCCTTTTCCCAGCCGGGATCGTTGGCAAGCACCTTGAAACCGTCCTGATCCTGCGAGAAATAAACACTTTTGCGGAGATTCTGCCGGAACTTGTTGAACACCATCTCCTCCTGAGGCAGATTCAAGGTATAGAATTTCAGCCGGATCTCATTGACATCCGTAATAAGACTGGCATCCTTGCGGTCAAAATTCTGCGCCGTTTTCGCAGCCGCGGCGGGATCCGCCGACTCCGCCGGACCGAAAAGTCCGGGATCTCCGCCGGCAGCCTGGGCGCCAGTCGCGGCAGCCGGCTTGACCTCCGTACCCAGGCCCTCCAGCGCGACCAGAAACATGGTGTTCGGGATCATCGACTGCAGCTCCAGCAACATATCGGTCCAATTGGAACGGATCTTCAAAAACCGCATGGCCTCGTCATATTCCCCCCGGGCCGCACCCAGTTCCTGACTCAGGGTGTCGATCTTCTTCTTCCACACCATGGTCTGAGTCACCTCATCCTGAGTACGGCTCACCAGCTCGGCACTCTTCCTTGTCCGGTAGATCACCGTAAGAAGGAAGCACAGAAGGCAGAAGAGGATCAGCACCGCGCTGATGTAAAAGTACGGCCGCTTCTGGACAAAATCCTGCTGGAAGGTGATCCGCTCCGGCACCAGTGAAATATCAACCGGACACGCCCCTACCTGACGCAGACTCATTCCCACCAGTTCCGAAAACATCGGAGCCACATCCAGAAGTTTCTGACGGTCCACACTGTCGGCAATGGCGATGCCTGTGAAAACATTCAGATAGTCCACATCAATATGAAGCTTTTCCTTGAAGAAATCCTGCGTGTACTGCATCAGGGATCCGCCGCCGGCCAGCAGCATCCGTTTCGGCGCCGTCCCTCCGTGAGCACTGCGCCACACACTGAAAGAACGGTTGATCTCGCCGTGGAGCCGGGTCATGATGTTGCGGGCGATCTTGGAAATGGTGGCGGCGACTTCCGACTCCGGCTCATCGTATGCTCCGCCCAGAGCCACGAAACCGTAGCGGATCTTCAGGTCTTCCGCTTCCTGAAAACTGATGCCGAATTCCTTGCTGATCTGCAGCGTGATGGAATCTCCGGCAATGGGAATATTCCGCACAAAGAGCCGTTCGCCTTCCGCGATCACCAGACTGGTGCAGCGGGCGCCGATATTCAGAAGCAGAGTGCTGGTATTGTCCTGACACTGGCTCACCTTGGCTGCATTGAACATCGCTGCCGGAGCGATATCCACCGACAGGACCTGTTTGCCGGAAGTCACCAGAATTTCGGTATAAGCATCGATCTGGTCGCTCTTCACGGCCACAAACAACGCTTCAAATTCATCAACGTTTTCGACCTCGACCTTCGGCTTGGACCGGTCCTCGCCGATCACCGCCTCCACCTCACGCTCCACCTGTATGGTGTGCTTCAGAAGCTGATACCCCCAAACAACCTCGTTCATGTCGTACGGGACCACCGTACCAGCCTCAAATTCCACGATTTTGGCGATATTGGGCGCGTTTTCCGAAAGCTGGGGCAGTTTGGACAGACGGGAAAAAGAGGCCGCACCGGAAATGGAAAGACTGACCCGGGTGGCACGGAAGTCATTTTCATTCAAAAGCTGCCGGTAGGCTTCCGCAAACGCCAGCACCGGATCCATTTCCCGGTCAGGAAGATCCCGGAACGCAAATTTCTCCAGCCGGATGGCGCCATTGTCCGCGACGGAAAATTCCGCCATCTTCAGACATCCGCCGCCGATGTCAATGGTCAAAACCAAGTTGTCGTGTCTTCCCATAATCCGCCGTCTCTATCCGTTATATTGCCGCAAAAACGCTTTTCAGCGCTTGATTTCCTCGCTCTCGCTCTGAATGATATTATCGTAGATGAGATCGTAAAAGTCGTAACGGAAATGAACCCAAGGGGTCTTCTCCTTGGAGTACAGGCCTCCCCTCAAAACAATGACATTACTGTAATTCCTGTCAAATTTCTTGATCATGGCTTCCGCATCTTTCCACGCATTGCTGCCGGGCACAAGCATTTTCATCCGCTTTCCGTCCGCAGCCAGGATCCCGGATCCGAGCAGGACGCGCCCGTTGCCGTAAAATGCGACTTTCGCCGCCCGGACGCTCTTCGGGTCGGCCCATCCGCAGTAACGGTCGAGGATCTTCGGAGAGATGTAAAAGATGCCGGGGTGCTGTTTACCGTCGGCAGGGATCGTGAAAAAACGGGTCTTGCCGGTGAGAACAACGTATTCCGTGTTTTTTTTGCCGGTATTGCGGACGATGACGGCGGTCCCCTCCATGGTAATGTCGTCATACCACTGTTCGCCGGAAGAACGGGGAGAAGGAACAAAGGTGGAATGCAGAACGAACCAGCGGGTTTTGGAGGAAACCCTGGAGGTGTTGCTGGCATTTTCATATTTTTGGATCGGGGTGGTCCGGAATCCCAGCACCATATTGGTCACATCAAAACTGCCGCCAGCTCCGCGGCTCTCCGTCGCAGCAAGACTGCCGGAAAGCGTGACTGCCGCCAGCATCCAGAATATTTTCGCCGAAAAATTCATCATCCAGAACCCTCTGTGCGCCGAAATCACTTACCGGCTTTTTTGGCCTCCGCCTTCACAGGCTTGGCCTCCGCCTTCACAGGTTTGGCCTCCGCCTTCACAGGTTTGGCCTCCGCCTTCACAGATTTGGCCTCCGCCTTCACAGGCTTGGCTTCCGCCTTCGCGATCCCTTTGCTGATGGACGAAAGTTCATCCTTGCCGCGGTATCCGTGCCCGATCAGTGTGGCAAGCACCAGAGAGACCACAAAGAAAATCGCCGTCAGCCACACCGTCGCCTTGGTAAGATGACTGCCGGCATGGGCACCCAGCACCGATTCACCGACCCCTCCGAAAGCGGATCCCATACCGCCGCCTTTGGACGGCTGAATCAGAATCAGACCGATGAGCAGAAGCCCGGTCACCACCACCAGCGCGTACAGAATTACAGTCAGAATGCCCATTCTTTTCTCCAATTTCCGGGAATGACCCGGGTTAGACCTTTCGTCACAATAACACCAACTCCGGAAAAAGTCAAATCTTTTCCGGAGGAACTTTTCTTTTTTTTATCGGAAACCCGGTCAGGGCTTCCGATGCATCCGATTTTCTGAACCGGGGTTCAGCAGCCGCACTTGCCGGCAATGGCCTGCTTCACCAGATTGGCGAAGCTGTCCGCCTTCAGGGCCGCACCGCCGATCAGACCGCCGTTGATATCCGCCTGACTGCAGAGTGCCGCCGCATTCTCCGGCTTCATGCTGCCGCCGTACTGAATCACGATCTTCTCCGCCGTCTCGGCACCGAATTTGCCGGCGATGAAATTGCGGATGAATTTATGCGTAGCCTCGGCGATTTCCGGCGTGGCCGTCTTGCCGGTGCCGATGGCCCAGACCGGCTCGTATGCCAGGATCAAATCCGCCACCGTGGCGGCGGAAAGCCCTTCAAGACCACCTGCAAGCTGCTCGGAAAGCACCGCCTCGGTGCGGTTCCCGGTACGCTCCGCATCCGTCTCGCCGATGCAGATGATCGGCTTGAGACCGGCCGCCAGCGCCGCCTTGATGCGGGCATTGACCGTGGCATTGGTCTCTCCGAAATACTGACGGCGCTCGCTGTGACCGATGATCACATACTCCACACCGGTTTCCTTCAGCATGGCGGCGGAAATTTCACCGGTGAAAGCACCGGATTCGGCCCAGTGAATATTCTGGGCGCCGACCTTGATATTGCTGCCGGCAGCGGCTTCCACCACAGCAGAAAGGGTGGTGAAAGGCGGGCAGACAATGATCTCCGCCTTGCAGGAGCAAACATCCGCGACCAGGGGTTTCAAGGCTTCCACCAGGGCTTTCCCCTCGGAAGCAGTCTTGTTCATTTTCCAGTTTCCGGCGATGACAACTTTGCTCATTTTCTCTACAGTCCTCGATTTTAGGTTGTTAGTTGTAACGAAACAATTACGTAATATAGCACGCTTTTCAGTTTTTTGCAAATTCTCCGCCGGGGCGCACACCTCCGGACAACGGGACTTCTCCGGAAAAAAGTTGCAAACTGCGGATTGCCGGTGTATATTACGCGAAATGGATAGTGGGTTGTGTCGCGCGTCCGGGAAACAAAATTTACGAAAGGATCGTTCATGCCTCCGGTATCTCCTCTGAAACAGCGTTTCGGCGCACGGCTGCGGGCCCTTGTTCGCAGATCCCCGTACCGTCAATGCGATGTTTCCGCCGCACTCAAGATCTCCAATTCCGCCGTTTCCCAGATGCTCGGCGGCAAGATCGTCCCCCGGCACCAGCAGCTGCAGACGATATGCCGTCTCCTGAATCTCTCGCAGAACGAAGAACTGGAACTTACCGGAATGCTCATGAATATCCGCAACGGGGAAACCCTCTTCCGCAGCCGGTTCAACCAGATGTTCACCGCCGCATGCCGGGAAAGCGGACTCTCCATGGAGGAACTGGAAAAAGCGTCCGGCATCCCGCTGATCCGGCTGCAGCTGTTTGAAAACTGTTATGACGCTCTGCCCCTCCTTGAGGAGATCCGGAAACTCGCACCGGTACTTCATTGTCCGGTGCAGGACCTTCTGCTGGCTTCCGGCCTCGGCGAGGCCCGCACCGCCGGCAACGGTTCCCTCACCGTAGCTGAACCGGCAGCAGAATTCCGCCGGGACCGGGGGGAACGCAAACTGCCGGTCATTGAACTGGACTGTCTGCAGGAATACACCCGGAGAACCGCCTTCTTTGTCTTTGCCGCAGAACGGGCGGTACGGCAGACGCCCCGGGGCAGTGATCTGGAAGTTCCGGTCGCTGCCGTCACGGCACCGGCCCGCCGGCTGCAGCTGGGAGTTGCAGGCGAGGTGATGCTGCTTGTTTCCGAGGAACTTCCGCCGGGATTCCGGAATCTTGAGCTCTTTTCCGACAAAGATCACGTTATCCGGCTGAGGGAGAAAAAAAACGGGATCTGGCGGCTCTTTCAGCTTTCCGGCGGCCCGGGGGAGGTCAGTCCCTACGCAACATGGTCGCTGAATGTTCTGGAACTGATCCTGCGTCCAGTGCGGGGCGGACAGCTGAACTGATTTTCACCCGGTTACAGGAGAAAAAAAATGAATTTCATATCCGTCGTACTGCTGGCAGTCTTTCAGGGGATCGCCGAATTTCTGCCCATCAGCAGTTCGGGGCATTTGGCGGTGCTGGGAAACATTCTCGGAACGGATCCGGAAGCGAACTTCTCCCTGGGGATCGTTCTGCATGCCGGGACACTGGCGGCGATACTGGTTTTCTATTTCCGGTCGCTCCTGAACTTTTTGCAACTGAAACGCAATACGCTGGCGCTGATGATCATTCTGGGCTCCGTTCCGGCGGGAGTCCTCGGGGTCCTCTTCAAAAGCAAGGTGGAAGCATGGGCCGGCAGCATGTGGGTGGTGGGCGGATGTTTTCTCGTTACCGCCGCCATTCTCTTTTTCTCCGAACAACTTGAAAAAAAGCATCGGAGAAACAGCATTCCTCCGGCGGATCTGGACCACCTCTCCTGGAAACAGGCGCTTGGGATCGGCTGCGCACAGGCCGTGGCCCTGATGCCGGGAATCAGCCGCTCCGGCTCCACCATTTCCGCGGGTCTGGCTGCGGGACTCGGACCGGAGCAGGCTGCGGAATTTTCATTCCTTCTGGCCATCCCCGCCATCGGCGGTGCCGCTTTTCTGGAAACGCTGAAACTTTTCCGCCACGGGATCCCGGATGGAGGCGGCTCCCCCATCATGCTGGGCACCGGATTTCTGATCTCAGCTGCGGTAGGTTACGGTGCGCTGGCACTGCTCCTGAAAGTGCTCAAAAAAGGACATCTGTCTTTCTTCTCCATCTATCTGGTGCTGGCGGCCGCTGCGGTCCTGCTGCGGGAGATCCTCCGGGGGTGACACCATGAAGGCGCCTTTGCTGCAAGTTGAAGATCTGAAACTCTTTTATCCTGTCCGCCGGGGCTGGTTCGGCAGAAAACAGTTCCTTCACGCCGTGGACGGTGTCAGTTTCGTCCTGCACCAGGGAGAGACCCTGGGCCTGGTGGGAGAATCCGGCTGCGGCAAGAGTTCCCTCGGCCGCGCCATTGTCAGGCTGGAGACCCCGACCGGAGGCCGGATCCTTCTTGACGGAAAAGATCTGTCGGGACTTTCCGGAGAAAACCTCCGGCGGCGCCGCCGGGAATTTCAGATGATCTTTCAGGATCCCTACGGATCGCTGAACCCGCGGCTGTCCATCCGGTCGGCGCTGGACGAGGTTCTGCGTCTGGGCTCCCCCTGCCCGCCGCCGGAAACCCGGACCGCAAGGGCGGAGGAATTGATGCGTCTGGTGGGGCTGGACCCGTCCCTGCTGGACCGGTATCCCCATCAGTTCAGCGGCGGGCAGCGACAGAGGATCGGCATTGCCCGGGCATTGGCCGCACGCCCCAAACTCATTGTGGCGGACGAACCTGTATCGGCGCTGGATGTAAGCGTTCAGGCAGCCATCATCAATCTCCTTCAGGAGATCCAGCACGGGACCGGGACGGCGTTTCTCTTTATCGCCCACGATCTGGCGGTGGTGGAACATATCAGCAGCCGGATCCTGGTGATGTACCTCGGAAAAATCATGGAAAGCGGTCCCGCCCATCTGCTCTGCGCACGGCCGCGGCATCCATATACCCGGGCTCTTCTCTCGGCGGTTCCCACGGTACAGCCGGATCCGGATAAAAAACAGATGATGCTTTCCGGGGACGTTCCCTCCCCTCTGTCGCCGCCGGCAGGGTGGCCCTTTCACCCCCGCTGCCCCTACGTGCAGGAAATCTGCCGCCGTACGTGTCCGGAACTACACGATCAGGACGACCGGGCCGTCCGTTGTTTCTTCCCCCTGAAGGATCAGAAATGACGGACTGCATGAAGATCCTTGAAGCCTTTTATCCGGAAGACACCCCCCTCCGGAGACTTCTCCTCACCCATTCCAGGCAGGTCCGGGACAAAGCGCTGGCGCTGACGGAGCAGCATCCGGAATTACCCGTCCGCCGGGAAATTGTCAGCACGGGAGCCATGCTCCACGATATCGGGATCGTCAGATGCCATGCCCCGGGAATTCTGTGCTGCGGAACGGAACCTTATATCGCCCACGGCCTGATCGGCGGCACAATGCTCCGGGAATACGGCAGAGAGCATCGTCTTGATCTGGAAGTCTTCGCCCGGATCTCGGAGCGCCACACCGGCGCTGGGCTGAGCGCGGAGGAGATCCGGGAGCAGAATCTGCCCATCCCCGTCATGGATCTGCTGCCGGAAACGCTGGAAGAAAAAATCATCGCCTACGCGGATAAATTTTTTTCCAAATCCGGCGACATGCAGGAAAAAAAACTCGAAAGCATCCGCCGGGGACTGGCAAAGTTCGGGCCGGGGACCATGGCACGGTTTGCAGAATTGGAACACCTTTTCAACTGACCTCTTGCATGAAATCGAAATATGTGCTATAGTTTTGTCGGGAATACAAACATGGAGAATCCGCTATGCCGTTTTTGCAAAAATTGAATCAGATCGACCGGACGTGCGCCCATTTCCGGCGTTACATGCAGATTATTGACGCATTGCTCCAATTCGGGTTCGGCAATGCAGTGGCGATGCTGAATACCGACCGCTTCCGGGAAAGCCGGCTGCGCCGCTGGCTCTCCCGCCGGAGCCGGATGAACGATCAGAGCACCGCACCGGAACGGGTCCGGATGCTGCTGCAGTCCCTGGGCCCGACCTTCGTCAAGCTCGGCCAGGTATTGGCCTCCCGCCCGGAACTGCTTCCGGAATCCTATGTGAAAGAACTGGTCAAACTCCAGGACCGTGTCCCCAGTGAACCCTGGGAAGTCATGCGGGAGATCCTGAAAGAAGAGTGGCACAAGTCCCCGGAGGAGGTGGTAAAATCAATTGATCACGAACCCTTTGCCGCCGCCTCCATCGGGCAGGCCTACCGGGCGGTTCTGCTCGACGGGACCAAAGTGGTCATCAAGGTCCGCCGCCCGGGGATCGAGGAGAAAATCAGGATTGATCTGGAAATTCTGTACTATCTGGCCTCCTCGCTGGAACGGGTCAATCCGGATTACAAAGTCTATCGGCCTGCTGCGGCGGTGGAGGAATTCGGCCACGCGCTCCGTCAGGAACTGGATTTCCGGGTGGAAGGGGCCAATGCGGCCCGTTTCAGCACCCTGATCCAGAACCAGAAAGGGGTGTATTCGCCAAAGGTTTACAAGGAATATTCCGGGAAAACCGTTCTGGTGGAAGAAGCTATTGAAGGCGACTCCGCCAAGGCGGTCCTGGCCAGTCCGGAACTGCAGGAAAAATACGACCTGAAATCCATTGCAGGAAACGGGATCGATTCCATGATGGAGCAGATCTTCGTCAACGGATTTTTCCACGCGGATCCCCATGCGGGCAACATGATTCTGATGCAGGACAGCAAACTCTGCTTCATCGACTTCGGCATGATGGGCCGGGTCACGGTCAAGGAGCGGGAAGACTTCATCCGGGCGGTCCGGGCCGTACTGGGTCACGACATCCCCCGGCTGGTCCACTGCATGATGCGCCTGAGTACACCTCTGGCGGGACTCCCGGACAAGGGAATGATGGAGCGGGATCTGGCGGATCTGGTGGATACGCACCTCTATCTGCCCCTGAGCGAACTGAGCCTTGCCGCCATTCTGGAACAGCTGATGAAAGTGCTGGCGGAACACCGTCTGGCGCTGCTTCCCGACCTCTACATCCTCTTCAAAGCTCTGATCACCGCCGAACATATCGCCAAAGCATTCGATCCGGAACTGCCGGTCATGGAGATCCTCTCCCGCACCATGCAGCGGACCATCCTGCCGGAACTGGATATCCGCAAACAGGCAATGAAGATGCGGGATGAATGCGAGGATCTGCTGGAATTAGGTAAACGGGCCCCGGTGATCCTGGGAACACTCTTCGACCGGATCGAAAAAGACGCTTTCCAGCTGCATGTGGAATACGCCGGCATGGAAAACATGCGGCGGACTCTCGCCCATTCCGCGCATCAGCTGGCCTGTGCCATTGTACTGGCATCCATTGTCGTCGGCTCCTCGCTGGTGGTGCTGTCGGGGATCCCTCCCTTGTGGTGCAATATCCCGGTACTGGGCGTACTGGGATTTGTCTTTGCCGGGATCGTTGCGGCGATTCTGCTCTTCACCAGCAGAAAATACTGGTGATCTGAACTGCCGCATCAGTTCAGCGGAAAGCTGAATCAGAATCCAAGCAGACCGCCGACGCCGTTCAGAACAGCATTGACGGTCCGCTCCAGAAATCCCCCCTTTGCCCGGTTGCCCAGACAACGGTTGTTCTGGGAGAAAAACATGCCTTTGGCCAGTTTCTGATCAAAAAGCGCCGTCTGTCCCCGCAGATAGTGCCAGAAGGTCTCGGTGCGGCAGAGGGAATACTCCGAGGCGACCTCGTATCCCAGCAGCAGATCGTTTTCCAGCCGGTAATGATCTTCCTGCCCGGGGATCGAGACTTCCACACCCCATGCGCCGGCAAGCAGAATGCTGCCGGTCCCGTAAAGAACGATGTGCCGGATCCTGCCGGACAGAAGCTGGTGAAGCCGGAAATCCCACTTGGTCCGGATCCGCACATCGCCACAGAATCCAACCAGATGCCGCGGACGCACCACAATGCCGCCGCCATTGAGATCAATCCGGGCAATGAACACATCCGGATCCGGGGAAGTCACCGTCACCACACCGGAAGCCCGCTCCGCCGGCATGAATTCCACCATTTCGCACAAATTGGCCGCACAGGAAACGATCGGATACCGCCACGACCACATGAACCGGGTGCGGGCCCGGACTCCGGACCGTTTTTTCCCCCAGTCTCCGGCCCGCAGCAGGAGATGCATCCCCTCATCCAGGGGAAAATCCAGTGCCACCGCAGCCCGGTGGAACCGCAGTCTTCCGGAGGGAATACCCTCCATCCGGCAGACCAGAGGCGGAAAAAGTTCCACCACCCATGCTACTCCCCAGTACATGAAGATCTTCAGGAACAGCGGCGCGACGAAGAGAATAAAAATCCCGGAAAACACCCCGGACCGTCCATACGCGCTCCAGAAGGTCCGCAGTTTCGCCGCCAGCCCGGAACCGGCCAGATCAACAGCCCGCTGCGCCGCATTGTATTCCCGGAGAGCCTCCTGCAGAAACATCTCCTTGATCCGGATCTCCGCCTGTTTTTCCACCCTGGCCTCAACCTGATAAAAGCGAAGTTCCCGCAATTCTTTCTGGAGTCTGTCCAGGTCATCGGTCATCTGTTTGGCCAGATTGCGCTTGATGAGCAGACTTTGACGGATTTGATCTGCCGAATACTCCTGCCGCCGGAAAAAATCATGGAGACAGAGCATGACCATCAGCACGGAAACCAATACCGCCAGCATCAGCAGACGGCAGGTAACAAACTTGATCAGTTCCGCAATAAATTTCATGACCGCAACTCCTTATTGATCCGCACGAGGCAGCTGAAGTTTATGACGATAAGCCCAGAGACGGATCACCATCACCGTCAACGATACCACGACAAATCTGGAAAAAATCGGCATGCCGGCATAATCAAGCACGAGATACAGCACCCCGCCGATCATGGACGCTGTGGCGTAAAAATCGTTTTTCAGGACCGCCGGCACCGTCCCCACCAGTACATCCCGGATCATACCGCCGCCGACCGCCGTCAGAATGCCGGACCATACCACTGTAATGGGGGGAAGCTGGTATTCCATGGCCTTGGCGGTACCGATAGCGGTGAAAACCCCCAACCCTACGGCGTCCAGATAAGTGATGATCTCCGCATTCTTTTGAACCCATACAGAAGGGATCTTGAAAACCCCCAGCCCCATGCCGATACAGAGTGCAAGGTACGTTCCGCTGGTCAGCGCCGCCGCCGGCGTCGCCCCGATGGCGCAGTCCCTCAAGATGCCTCCCCCAACCCCCACGGTGCAGGCCAGCACGATCACGCCCAGAAGATCCAGCGACTTTTCCCTGCCGCGAATGGCTCCGGTGACGGCGAAAACAGCCGTCCCGAAAAGGTCCGCCGCATAAACAAGCATGGTTTCCATGGGGATCGTCATATTGCATCCCCTCTTAATTTGCCCGCAGAAATGCCTGCAGTTCATTCCAGTCCGGAGCTCCGCCGCTGGCAGTGGCGTGCCGCAGATTGAAGCGGGCACTGGCGGAAGCACAGCGCAGCATCTCCTTCAGCGGAAAACCTTCATGGAATGCGTACAGGAGTCCGGCGAAGAATGCATCCCCGGCTCCGTTGGAACCGATGATCTGTTTCGGGTCCAGCCAGAAAGAGGGCATTTCCACAAATTCTCCTTCGGTGGTCAATGCCGCACTGCCTTCGGGGAAATGAATGGCCGCAAGGCGCTTCACCCCCATGCTCAGAAGTTTTTCCGCCGCAGGACGGAGGAGCGAGCGGTCCAGAGAACCGTCTTTGCGGCGTATCTCCGCCTTCAGGAGATACCCGGATTCAATCTCGTTGATCACAAAAATATCCGTGTAACGGAGGGACGGCGGCACCACCTTGAGAAACTGTTCCGGAGAACCGGACACCAGATCCACCGCCGTCATGAATCCGCGGTTCTGAAGATCGTGAAGTGCCCGGGCGGCGACGGTCCCGTATTCCGGATCGGCGGCATCCATGGCATCCAGAAGCGTCAGATATGCGAGATAAACAATTTTTGCCGACTCCGGCACATTCCGGAGGTCGTCCCCGCAGAAAAACCGGTTTGCCCCGCGACCGTGGAAAAAGGTCCGTTTGCCCCCCACATTCATCACATCCGTAAACGATGTGGGTTCCTCCGCAATCTGCCGGATCATGGCCCAGTTGATATTGCGTTCCGCCAGTTCCCTCAGAAGCCAGTCGCCATTGCTGTCCTTTCCGACACACCCGGCGGCATAGAGCGGCAGTTCCCTTCCGAGTTTTGCCAGATCAAAAAGCACGTTGCACGGCCCCCCTCCCCAGGCCCGCTCCAAACGGAGGACCTCGGCAAGTTCCCCCTCCGGCGGCCATCGGTCAATGGTCTTGACCGTATCAAGGACCCAGTTTCCAGCTCCGACAATTCCGCGACGTTCCATCATATCATCCTTTCCTGTAATTGCCATCAAAGCGGCAGAGCCGCAGTTTCCTTGTATGTCCGCAGAACCAGTGTGGTCCGGGAATTCAGGACGTGAGGAACCCCGCCGATCCGGTCCAGCACCCCGGCAAGTTCATCGGTATCCGACACCCGGACCTTCAGAAAATAGTCCCGGGTCCCGGCCACCTCGTGGATCTCCTGGATCTCCGGAAATTCCGCCAGTCTGTCTGCAACAGAGTGTTCGCTGGGACTCTCATCGGTATCCAGCGCAATCAGCACCGTCAGCTTGAGACCGATCTGCCGGGGAGAGATCCGGACTTCGTACCTTTCAATGATCCCGTCCCGTTCAAGTTTCCGGATCCGCTCCAATACTGCTGAGGGTGCCAGCCCCAGCCGCCGGGAGATCTCCGCATGAGAGATCCTGCCGTCTTCCTGCAAGGCATGCAAAATTTCCTGATCTGTCTGGTCCCGCATATTATTTTTCCTCCAAAAAATTTAAGGGAGACGCTTCCAATTCCGGCAAAAGCTGTTCCAAGTCCGTCATCTCCCGCGCCAGAGCCTCCTGTTCCAGCATGCCGGGCCGGAAAAGGATCTCCAGATCCCGCTCCGGTGCCCGCAGTTGATCCAGCACCGGCTTCATCAGTTTGGCCGTCAGGCGGTTGCCGAGCATCCGGGCATACAGAATCTCCACCATGACTCCCGGCATCCGGAGTGGATTCACTTCCATCGGGTTCAGAGCGGCAAACGCCGGTTCGTGGGGATGCAGTTCCAGCACCCCCCGCAATCCGGGGACGGACTGCAGAAGCAGCAGAAACGCCCGAATGGCCGCAGCACTTTCCGGGTGAGGCAGACGGAGCCGCACGCCCAGCTCCAGCGGCAGATCAAAAAGTCCTCCCGCCAGGGACCGGAACATGGCCAGCGTATTTTCCCGGTACCCCGGGTCCGCCGTCATCCGGTCCAGATCCGGAGAAAGGATCACCGCATGGACCGCATCCGTCGCCAATTCCCGGAGGCGGACGGAGAGTTCCCGGAGAAAATTCATCCGTACCCGGAGCGATTCCTCCGGCATCATCCCCAGCAGTGCGGCATCGGCGGCATCCAGCACGATCCGCCGCGATACCCCGTTCAGAATCTCCGGCCAGGCACCGTCAGTCAGCAATACGGCAGGCAGCGCCCCGAAAGTCACGTTTTCCGGCGGACTTTCCGCCGGAATCTGTTCCCAAACCCATCCGGTACGAATCATAGAAAGCCTGCTTTCTCCAGCGTTTCCATGGAAACAGAACTTTCCTTTTCACGCTGCAGTTCCAAATTCCGCAGAACATATTTCCCGGCAAGATCCGTCTCGATATTGACAAAATCTCCCTTTTTCCGGTCCGCCAGTGCCGTATCCGCAAGGGTCACCGGGATCAGACAGACCTTCAGACACCTGTCCTTCAGTCCGGCGACGGTCAGGGATACGCCGTCGATGGCCACGGAACCCTTCATCACAAAATACGGGGCCAGTTCCGGCGGGAACTCCACCGTCAGCTCCTCATCTTCGCCATGCAGCCAATGCACCACCTGCGCAACCGCATCCACATGGCCCGTCACCAGGTGCCCTCCCATGCGCCCGCCCAGCGGCATGGCCCGCTCCAGATTGACCATGGCCCCCGTTTTCAGCATCCCGAGGTTGGTCCGGGAAAAAGTCTCCGAAAGCACATGAAAGGTCAGATCCGCCCCATTCCAGCTTTCCAGTGTAAGACAGCAGCCGTTGACGGCAATGCTCTCTCCCCGTTCCAGACCGGCAATATCCCGGCTTCCGCGGATGACAAGCCGGTGTTCCCGCTTTTCCAACAATGCCCCCTTCATCTCAACGATGCCGGTAAACATCCGCCCAGCCTCCTTTGATATAACCGGAGATCCGCAGATCCCCGCCGAAATATTTGGTGCGGAATTCATCCAGATCCAATGCGTCCGTCAGTTTTTCCGGGTCTTTGCCCCCGGTCACCGGGCGGCTTCCCCGCCCGGTCAGCAGCTTCGGGGCAACGTAAAAGACCGCCTCATCCACCACATGAGCCTGCAGCGCCCGCCCGGCCAGTTCCCCGCCGCCTTCAATGAGAAGCATAAGACACTCTTCCGATGCAAGTTCGGCAAGAAATGAGTTCCATGAGGCTTCATCCGCCAGATCAATTGAGGTGAATCCGGGCAATTCCGCATGCCCGGCAATGAAGCGTTTCGGCTGACATGGCCAGTCCGGTACATCCCGGACCGTCAGCTGCGGGCGGTCGATCCGGGCGGTTTCGCTCCCGATCAGAATGGCCCCGGCAAGTTTGCGGAGATGCTGGACATCCCCCCGGGCTTCCTCCCCGGTGATCCATTTGGAATCCCCGCTGGAGGTGGCGATGCGGCCGTCCAGAGTCATGGCCATTTTGAGCACCACATATGGCCGGTGACGGGTAATCCACTTGAAGAAGGGGTAGTTCAATTCCTCGCAGGCCTCCCGGCAGACGCCGGTACTTACCTGGATCCCGGCCTGACGCAGGATCTCCAATCCCCGCCCCGCATGGGCCGGATTGGGGTCCAGACTCCCCACCGTCACCCGGGAAATACCGGCAGCAATCAGCGCCTCCGTACAGGGGCCCTGGTGCCCGGTGCTGGAACACGGCTCCAGCGTCACAAACGCCGCCGCCCCGACCGGGTCGCATTTGCAGGAACGGAGTGCCTCCACTTCCGCATGAAATTCTCCGGCCCGGTGGTGATATCCCTCGCCGATAATGCGACCGTTCTTCACCAGCACGCAGCCAACCATGGGATTGGGAGCTGTACGGCCCCATGCCGTTTTCGCCAGTTCAATGGCACGGCGCATGCAGGCAGCGGCCCCGTTCATCAGTCCGTCTCCACGATTTCCTGTTCAAAAAGTGCGGCGGCAAAAAATTCCGGCCGGAAAGGCTGCAGATCTTCCGGCTGTTCCCCAAGCCCGGCAAAAAAAGTGGGCAAACTGCACTCCTCGTGAAGCGCCACGGCCATGCCCCCCTTGCCGGTGCCGTCCAGCTTGGTCAGCACCAGACCGGTCACACCGCAGCACTGGGAAAAACTTTTGGCCTGACTCAGAACATTGCTCCCCAGACTGGCATCCACCGTAAGCCAAACCTCCTGAGGGGCACCGGGATAAACTTTTTCAACGGAACGGCGGATCTTGGCAAGTTCCTCCATAAGTCCCCGCTGGTTCTGCTGGCGCCCGGCGGTGTCGATGAGGAGAATATCCATTTTGCGGGCCAGCGCCGCCGTTACGGCATCATACGCCACGCTGGCCGGATCGGCCCCATGCTTCGCCGAGACGATCTGGACTTTGATGCGTTCACTCCACAGGGTGAGCTGTTCCACCGCTGCGGCCCGGAAGGTGTCGCAGGCCCCCAGCATCACCTGTTTTCCCTGCTTTTTGAAGTATCCGGCAAGTTTTCCGATGCTGGTGGTTTTGCCGGAACCATTCACCCCCACCATCAGGATCACCGTGGGCTTGCCCGGTTCGGCGAAACGGATCTCACGCTGATTGGAAGAAAGGATATCCCGGATGGTCTCCGCCGCCGCCTTGCGGATATCCTCGCCGGTGGCGATTTTTCCCCGGGCGTAACGGTCCTGCAGGTCGGCCACGATCTTACGGGCTGCCGACACTCCGAAATCTGCGGAAATCAGCAGCATTTCCAGGTCTTCAAAGTTTTCCGGGGTCCATGACTTTACCCCGGTGAACATCCCGGAAATGGTACGGCTGACCTTGGTGGCGGTCTTTTCAAGCCCGCGCCTGAAGATGGAAAAAATGGACGCCATAAAAAAATTACGCCTCCACCGGAGCGGTATTGGCTGCCAGAGCATCCTTGACACCGTTAAGCACGCCATTGATGAAACTTCCGGCCCGTTCCCCGCTGTAATCCATGGCAATCTCCACGGCTTCATTGATACTCACCACATGTGGGACATCCTTCATGTAGAGCATTTCGCACACCGCCACGCGCATCACATTCCTGTCCACGGTGGCCAGACGGGAAAAATCCCAGTTTTGAGACTGGCGGCGGATCAGGTCGTCAATCTCCCCGCCGTGAACGGCCACCGCGCTGAACAGCGCCTCGGCATATTCCCGACTCTTGCGGCCGAAACGGTTGTCTTTCAGCCCGTGCTCCGTACGGATCTGCTCAAAAAAACGCTCCCATCCAGCAAATTCCGGCATCACATGAAGCATATCGCACTCAAAAAGAAACTGCATGGCCAGCTCCCGCCCCATCCGCTTGGAATGAAGCCGGGGATCGCCCTGATGATCGGGAGAATTCATGATTACGCGATCACCCTGTTCAGATTGGCCATTTCAATGGCGGCAGCAGCCGCATCGGCACCCTTGTTGCCTGCCTTGGTTCCGCTGCGCTCAATGGCCTGCTCCAGATTATCGGCGGTGATCATCCCGTAGGTCACGGGGATCCCGAATTCCAGTCCCAGCTGAGCCAGACACTTGGAGACCTCGGCATTGATATACCCCGCGTGAGGCGTGGCCCCCTGGATCACCACCCCCAGAGCAAGGATCGCATCGACCTTGCCCGCCTGCAGAAGTTTTTTGACCGCAAAGGGAATCTCGTAGGACCCGGGGACCCAGGCGACAGCAATGTCCTTTGAATCCGCACCGTGGCGGACCAGCGCATCCATGGCGCCGGACAGAAGTTTGCTCACAAAAAACTCATTGAATCTCGCACACACGATCCCGAACTTGAGACCAGTCGCGTCCAAAGTCCCTTCGTAAACGCATCCAGGATTTCGATCCATAAAACGATCCTCCGTTGTTCTACTGAAAATCAATATACTTGAGGATAATATACTACGGAAATCGTGTTTATGCAAGGATTTTTCCGTGATTTCCCGCCTTTTCCTTCCGGAGCCGATTTCAAAAGTTTTGTTAGCTAACAAAATATCAGAAAAGTCCGGTGGATGCGAATCTGAAATCCACTGCGCGTTCGGGTCTGCAAGAACGGCACACTTCCTATTCCGCCATACGGGAAATGTCCTGCGGAGCCAGACCGAAGGCGTTCAAGGCATTCATCCTGCACCGGCCTTTGCGGAGCAGCTGCACGATGCGGCTTTTTTCCACATCCACGGGAACTTCCGGATTGGACATGGCATACCATAAGAGATTGCTGCCGAAACAGTCGCAGCAATTTGCAATCGTTCCTGTGTACCGCGTTTCCACAATGTCCGCAAGACGGCATGCCGGGGCTTCTTTCAGCCGTGAAACCGCATAAAAAAGCAGTTCTTCCGGCGAAACGGCGCACAAAAAATCCTCCCGCTCATTCAGGAGCCAGATGAGGATGTTTTCCGCATCATTCTGCAGCATGTCATCCAGCATTCCTGGCGGAATCTCACTTCCCAACATGTCATAAAGCAGTGCAAATTCCGGGACCCGGTTCTGCCGGAAGAGCGGCACAAAACGGTCGCGCATGGGGTATCCCGGCGTTTTACGGGCGGCGCTTCCGTAATGCCGCAGGAGCCGGTACCCGGGATACTCCTGACGGCAGTAGAATTCCCGAACCGGCGGGTGATAGACCAGCAGGCCCGTTTTCAGGATGGCAAGCGCCGTTTCCATTTCCGTCTGCGTCTCCGAAGTTTCTGCTTTGAGCGGAATGGACTCAAGACTCGTTCCATAACTCCCGCCGGGGACGGCGCCCGCAAACGGGTGGTGATAACTTGCCATAAGTTTCTGCCCTGCGGCTGTCAGCGGCTGCGGAAGACAGTGGAATGTGCCGGCATCCCGGAGATGCTCCTGCCATGCGGGCGGCAGCGTTGCTTCCGGAAAATACGGATGGTGCAGAAACGTCTCCCGCAGCGGATCCGCCAGCAGGGGCCTGACATTTTCACGCAGTGGGGCATGAATCTTCGCCCGGGTCAGTTTTTTCGCCTCTTCGTCGTTTTATGAAAAAACACGCTCAAATTCCGTCATTGACACGCTTG
>DCGO01000115.1 GCA_002314605.1 Lentisphaeria bacterium UBA1776
CTGATCGGGGCCAAGGAGGCCATGGGGATCCTGCAGGTCTCCCGGCCGACCCTCCGGGCCTACGTCAAAAGCGGAGTGCTGAACCAGATCAACTTCTCGTCCCGCAAAGTGCGCTTCGATGAAGCCGAAGTCCGCAATCTGGCCTACCGGGGAGTCGAAGCCGAAGTCTGAGCCGTTTCATTGCTGGATTTCCTGGAGCTTCTTGGCTTTTTGCCGGAGTGTGGGAACCAGCCTGCGGAAGGATATGCCTTCCCGTATCATGATTACCGCACCGGGGTAATTTTGACCGGAGACGATGGTCTGCCGTTCTGGCGGGTCCGTTTACGCTATCCTGCTATAAAACCCGCCGGTGCCAAATATCTATCCCGCAAGGGGAGTGGTGTTCGAGCGTTCATAACGCGGGAAACCGCGCAGAAGCTGGCCAATCCAGAGGCCCCGGTGTACATCGTTGAGGGGGAGAAGAAAGCTTTGGCGATGACGAAGGTGGGCTTCCCGGCGATTGGAATTGCTGGCGTTACCTGCTGGAGGATTCCGAAGACATCTGAGATTCTGCCACAGATCGCTGAGTTTCTCGCGCCGGGGCGGGAGGTGGTCTTTGTCCAGGATTCCGATATGCGGTTCAACATCCATGCCCCGAAAAACAGAAAAGCGTTGGCAACGGCCTGCGCCCGGTATGGTGCAGAACTCAAGTCGGTGGTCCTGCCGCCCAATGGCGATTGCAAGGTTGGTGCCGATGATTATCTGGCCGCCCACGGCGTGGAGGCTTTCGGGGCAATCATGCAGACGGCGGAGTTTGTCAAGCCGGATGGACGCTGCCGCCAGGAGGCTGGAAATCACAAAATATCAGTCGCAGAGGCCGCTGCCACCATTGCAAAGACCTTTTTCGGAGAGACCCCCGGGGATGCTCCACGGCTGGCCTATTGGCGCGGGAAATGGTATTTCCGCGCAGACTGCGGTGGATATCGACCGGTTCAGCCGGAAACGGTGGAATCCGAGGTGACAGCAGAGCTGTTGAAGACGGCTCCGGAATTGGCAAGCCGCCGCATGGTTGGAGATATTTTAAACCTGTTCCGCAGCAATGCGTATTTTTTCCTGCCAGAGGAGGCCGCTCCCCCGTTTTTCTACGCGGACGGTTCCCCGCTCCCAGCGGGGTATATCGCCGTGAAAAACGGGTATTTGAGAGCAGATTCCCCGGAAAGCGGGATTGCGGCCAGTCATACTCAAGTTTTTGGGTTGAACGTGCTGCCGGTGGATTTTGACCCGGATGCGGACTGTCCGAAGTTCAAGGCATATTTGGAGACATTACTGCCGGACCCGGAGGCGCGGAAGCACGTTCAGCTGATGCTGGGACTGAGTCTGGTGCCGGATACCTCTTTCAACGTGATGTTCTTCCTGTACGACCCGCAGGGTGGGTCCGGGAGATCTGTTCTGTTGAAGGTCATCCGTCGCCTTGTGGGCGACGCCAATGTTGCCATTCTGCCCTTGAGCAATCTGAATGGGGATTTCGTGGGGGAGGAACTGACATCAGCGCTTGTAAATATCATTGACGACCTCCCGGAGCGTTTTACCAGACAGTACGCCATTGCGGTCGACACTCTGAAATCCCTCACGTCCGGTGCCCCGGTTCGGATCAACAAAAAACACCGACAGGAGATTGAGAACAGGCTCGCCACCGCCCGGATCATCGCGGCGACCAACTATTTGCCGGCCTTCACGGAATCCGATGACGCGCTCTACGATCGAATCAGGATTATCCCGTTCCATGTTCGCATTCGCGGGACGGGTCTGCAGAACCCGCGGCTGGATGATGAACTGGCGGCCGAACAGTCCGGCATATTCAATTTCGCCGTGGAGGGGCTCCGAGAACTACGGGCCCTGACGACGTTTCCGGTACTCCCGGAAGGGGAGGCCCTGATTGCCCAGCATCGTGAAGAAACCGACAGTGTGCGGACATTCTGCAAGACGCGGCTTGCCGCGGGCGGCCCTGAGGACTTTATTCCCTCTCGGGAGCTGTGGCTCCGCTATCAGGATTTCTGCAACCGGGAATACGAGGCTTCCCCTCTTTCCCAGAAAGTATTTTTCCGCCGGCTCAGCAAAAACTTGCCGACGGCAATCTACTGCACCCGAGACAATGTCCGCGGCTACCGCGGGATTATTCACATCTAATTTATAAAGGACCAGGCTATGATCAATTTTACTGTAGTCGACTGTGCCGTGCGCAATTATCTCGCGGGCTATTCGCCTGAGCAAAACGCTCATGAAAAAAAAATAAACCTCGCCGTCTTGAGAGGCAAGACCTATACTGCGGCCCCTCAGGAACATTCGCGGGAAATTATACCCGACTTGACCGGGACGCTGATCGTCACCTGGGATGCCAAATTGACGGGGTACGTACTTCGCCGCAATGGCATCGCATTCGATCGGATCGTTGGCTTGGCTGATTTAATCCACTATGTTGACGGAGCGGGGGCCGATTGTACCCTGAAAACCTTTGCAGTCCGGCACCATCTTTATTTCCGGGATACCGGAGCGCTGGAGGACCGGATGCGCCTGGTGCAGACCGCCGCTCGAGTTTATTTGCCGAAGGTTCCAGCGGAGGAAATTACACTGATTTCTCATACCCACCACCTCTACTTCAATCCGGTGCTGGTGCTCCGCGTGGAAGATCTTCTGGATGCTAAATCGAAATTTGTCGCTGCAACGAAAGGGAACCAGTACCCGGGCAATACCACCCTTGAACCGGTGTCGTTGTTTCAAATTACGGTGGAAATTCTGCGATTCGATCAACTGATCTCCATGGGGTCAAAGACCGACGGAAAATTGCCGGTGTACCTCAACTACTACGGAGCGTTTTCCGGGCGTTTTTCTGGCGGTAACGGTTTCAACATTCAGGGACTCCCGCGCCCCAATGCCAAACAGCATCCGCTGATTAAGCAGGCTGCCAAGGCGATCCGTGCGGGAATCTCCGTGTTTTCAGGGTACCATCTTATTTCTGCCGACGTTAATGCCATGGAACCCCGAATCACGGCGTGGTTGAGTCACAACGCCTGGATGGAGGAATGCTTTGAAAAAAGTCTGGATCTATATCAAGAATTTGGCAAACGCGTAAATCCTCTGATCTGGACCCGTACACTGGCGCAAAATCCGGCGCTGAATGACACCATCCGGCAGATGACAAAAAGAGTTTTTCTGGCCACACAATATGGGGCCGGAGCCTATCGACTGTGGCGGAATCTTCGTGAGCAGCTGGAGGACGGAGAAATAGCGGACCTGTTTGAAGACGAGCGTCAGCAGCGGATGTACTGTCTCAAAGCCGTCGCTATTGCAAAAAGTTGGGGCTTCGGGAAATTATATGGG